>NZ_JAMYOE010000078.1:0-14322 GCF_040319695.1 Mesorhizobium sp. M0898
CCGGACATATGGACGCAAGCGATCGAAAACGACGCAAAACAACCGTTGCAGGCAGGGCGCCGTCCACATATGGATCCCAGGGTCTGCGCCGCGTCGCTTCGCTCCTTCCTTCGCCCAGGGATGACGAAGGGAGGGTTTCGGCTAATCTCCTAAATTTGCGATTTGCGACTAACGGGAATGATCGACCTTCGTTGCTGGTTGACCCGACTTACACGCAGTTGGCCGAGAAACGATCGAATCAGCGCCGAAACCGGCCGATAACGTCGGTATTGGCGAGAAGTCTGTGCACCAAAGCACGCGCACTTCCGATCGGAAGAAGCCAAAAACAAAAAAACCGCCTCGGCGGGCGGATCGTTGGAGCCAATTGGCACCATACCCAAATTAGTAGCATAGCTGCCGGCACAAAGCAAGAACAAAATACGCCCCCGGTCGCACAAAGCTCAACGGTGTCGACGTCATGCCGGCCAAGGATGCGAAAAATGCAGACGATCTAAGCGCATGGGCAATGCGCACGGCGCACTATTTTTCAATCAACGCCAGCGCCGCCCCTAACCGCCCTGCCGGGCACTTCTCCCCGTATAGTGACGGGGAGAAGGACGCTTTCGCTGATGATTTCGCCAACTATTTCCATTGCAAAGAGTGTGCCAAGATCGCGGCCAGCCCCTTCTCCCCGTCACTATACGGGGAGAAGGTGGCGGCAGCCGGATGAGGGGCGGCGCCGGACTTTGCGTTATAAATCACCGCCGCGACCGGCCGATAACGTCGTCGGTGTTGGCGAGAAGCCTGTGCACCGCGGCACGGGCTGCAACCGGCCGCTGCAGGCGGATGTTCTTCTCGATCGCCTCGTGCAGTGCCTGCGCCCGCCGCTGATCGCTGGTCTCGCGGGTGACGAACTGGAACAAATGGTCGAGCGCCGATTCGATCAGCACGCCGAGCGGCACCAGCAGATCGTTGCCCGAGGCCCGCAGGATGGCGAGGTGAAATCGCGTGTCGGCGCGCGTTCGCTCCTGCAGATTGGTCGCCTCGGCCATCTCGCGGCAGGCCTGGCTGATCTCGGCCATCTGCTCGTCGGTGCGCCGCATGGCGGCAAAGGCGCTGGCCTCCGGCTCGATGATGTGGCGGAATTCCTGCACGGTCCTGAGGAACACCTCGCGGTCCGGCGAGGTCGCATACCAGGCCAGCACGTCGCGATCGAGCAGGTTCCAGCGCTCCTTCGGCTCGACCCAGCTGCCGATCTTCGGGCGTGACGCCAGCAGGCTCTTCGCCATCAGCATTTTTATGGCTTCGCGCACCGCCGAGCGGCTGACGTCGAAGGTCTCCGACCATTTGGCTTCGTTGGGCAGGATGGTTCCCGGCGGATAGTCGCCGCGCACGATCCTGAGCCCGATTTCATTGGCGAGCGAGGCATGCACGCTCGAGCCGGGAAAGTGTGCGGCGTCGGCACGCCGAACGCCGGCCGGCCGCTCAGCCTCTGCCTTGAATTTGGCGGGTCGCTTTTTTGATGTCGCGTCCGGCATTGGTATTCCCCGGCAGCTGCTTGTCGAAAGCCTGAACTCAGGGCACGGCAAAGCAGCGGCCTACGCTCCAAAGCAGCGTCGCCTCGTGCGTTTTGTATGGACAGTGCGAACGGGGCGCCCGTCGAAGGGCGCCCCGAAATTGCGAACCTACTTCTGGATGCAGGTGTCGACGGTGTCCTTGGTGCATTCGTCGAGGCCGGTGAACACCGGATCGGCGACCGGCTTGCCGCCGACCAGGTCGATCATCACCGAGGGCGCCTTGTAGCCCATCTCGAACGGCCGCTGGCCAACCAGCGCGGTCACCAGTCCGTCACGGGCAATCGCCACCTCGTCGCCGATCGTGTCGGCGGCGCCGATGACGAAGGCGTTGCTGGCGATCTTGTCAGCCATCGGCTTGAACAGGTCGCGGTAGGGCTGCGGAGCGCCGAACAGCGGCCAGCCGCCCATGATGCCGAAGGCGTCGAGATCGGGATTGGCGGCGAGGATGTCGGTCATCGCCTGCACGCCCTTGGCGCCGTCGTCATTGGTGAACACCGGGCAGCCGGCAACTTCCGTCCAGCCGCCTTCGCCCGCCAGCGCCGCGAGGCCGTCCTTGCCCGACAGCGCGTCACGCATGCCCTGCGCGCGGCGCAGGATGTTGTCGGCGGCCGGATTGCCTTCGATGGTGCAGATCTTGCCGCCATTCGGCTTGGCCTTCTTGATGTATTCGCCGATCTTGTGACCCATCAGGTAGTTGTCGGTGCCGAGATAGGTCTTGCGCAGCGCCGCATCTTCCTTGCTGAGGTCGGCGTCGAGGGTCATGATCGGGATCGACGGATTGGCGCTTTTGATCGTCTGCGCGATCAGCGGCGCGTTGGACGGCGAAATCGCCATTGCCACCGTATCGGGCTTGCTCAGCATGTCCTGGACGATCTGGGCTTCACCGGCCTCATCCGAGGTCGATGCCGGTCCGGTGTAGAAGCACTCATATTCCGAGCTGGCGTTTTCCTTGTTCCATTTCTCGCAACCCTGGTGGATGGCCTCGAAGAATGGATTGTCGAGACCCTTCACGACGATGACGAGCTGTTTCTTGGCCATAGCCGGCCCGGCACCCAACGCCATGACGGCAGCGGCAGCGGCAGCGAGCAATAGTGATTTCCTCATGTCAGTCCTCCCTTTGAAACAAACGGACACGGCGTGCCCGCCACACACAGATCGACCCGGAGCAAGATGACAGAGGACGTCGCACTCGTGTCGCCAAGCCAGGTCGATAAGCATTTTCATATTCAGTCTCAGACCGGCACCGACAGATATCGCTGGTTACCAAATCCCTGACCGACAAACCCTCACCGATTCCTTCCGGCAACCCGGGGCTCGGCGCAAGCTCCTCCGACACTTAGCTAATATCGCCTTGTCACCGACGTCAATGCTATTTGTCCTACAAAACTGATTTTTCGAAAGAAGCCGTGGTTGACGCCAAGGAGGCTTATGCGTAAATGGGCAAAATCGCTGCTTCCGGGAGGAACTGGGGAGAGCGAAAGGCCGCGGCAGAACCGCAGGCCGCAAAGCACGGGGAGGCAAGAAGGCTGGTGGCGGTTCTCGAACTCACCAACATCTCGAAGCATTTTGGCGCCATCCAGGCGGTCAACGACGTTTCGTTGTCGATCGAGGCCGGACAGGTTGTCGGCCTGATGGGCGACAACGGCGCCGGCAAGTCGACGCTGGTCAAGATGATCGCCGGCAATTTCCCGCCGAGCCATGGCACGATGCAAATGGACGGCAAGGAGCTGATCCTGCACAAGCCGGTCGAGGCGCGCCAGCACGGCATCGAAATCGTCCATCAGGACCTGGCACTGTGCAACAATCTGACGGCCGCCGCCAACGTCTATCTCGGCCGTGAATTGCGCCGCGGCCTCGGGCCGCTTCGCATCCTCGACTATGCGGCGATGTACAAGCGTGCCGGCCAGATCTTCGCCGAGCTGAAATCCGAAACCCGCCCGCGCGACCTGGTCAAGCAAATGTCGGGCGGCCAGCGGCAGGCGGTGGCGATCGCCCGCACCATGCTTTCGCAGGCCAAGATCGTGCTGATGGACGAGCCGACGGCGGCGATCTCGGTGCGCCAGGTCGCCGAGGTGCTGAACCTGATCCGCCATTTGCGCGACCAGGGCATCGCCGTCGTGCTGATCAGCCATCGCATGCCCGACGTCTTTGACGTCGCCGACCGCGTCATCGTCATGCGGCGCGGCCGCAAGGTCGCCGACAAGACGATCGCATCGAGTTCGCCGGAAGAAGTCACCGGGCTCATCACCGGCGCCATCGAACAGGTATGATTGACGCCTCAACTATGAGTAAAAAAGGTCGATAATGGCAGTCACCCTTGATCAGACGATCGCGCACAAGCAGCACACCATGCTGAGCAAGGTGTTTGCCAGCCAGACCTTCTGGGTGGTGATCGCGGTCATCCTCGCCTGCCTGTTCCTGTCGGTGGCCACGGATTCCTTCGCCACGACGAAGAACCTCTACAACATCACCCGCAACGTCACCTTCGTCGCCATCGTGGCGCTCGGCATGACCTTCGTCATCATCACCGGCGGTATCGACCTGTCGGTCGGCTCGGTGCTTTGCCTGTGCTCGATGGTGCTGGCCGTGACCATGCATGCCGGCTACGGCATTGAGATCGGCATTGGCGCTGCGATCGCCACAGCGCTGATCATCGGCGCCTTCAACGGGGTTCTGATCGCCTATCTCGGCTTTCCGCCTTTCGTGGTGACGCTCGGCATGCTGTCGATTGCGCGCAGCCTAGCCATGGTCGCCTCCAACAACACCGTCGTCTTCCAGTTCGGGCCGGATCACGACAAGCTGCTGGCGCTGGGCGGCGGCGCCTGGGTGTTCGGCATCGCCAATCCGGTGCTTTACATGATCGTGCTGGCGTTGATCACCGGCTTTGTGCTGCGCTGGACGAAATTCGGCCGGCACATCTTCGCCATCGGCGGCAACGAGCATGCGGCAACGCTGACCGGCGTTCCGGTGCGCCAGATCAAGGTCGTCGTCTACATGATCTCGGCAATGGCGGCTGGCCTTGCCGGCATCATCCAGACCGGCTGGCTGGGCGCGGTCACCACCAATCTCGGCAACGGCATGGAGCTTCAGGTGATCGCCGCCACCGTCATCGGCGGCGCCAACCTGGCCGGCGGCATGGGCACAGCCTTCGGCGCGGTCGTCGGCGCGGCGCTGATCGAGGTCATCCGCAACAGCCTCGGCCTGCTCGGCATCAATGCCTTCTGGCAAGGCGTGTTCATCGGCGGCGCCATCCTGCTCGCCGTGCTGTTCGACCGCATCCGCAATTTCAGGCGCAACGACTGACGTTCAAGCGCAGCCTCCCCCTTCTCCCCTTGTGGGAGAAGGTGTCGCCGAAGGCGACGGATGAGGGGTGCTCCAGTTTGGCATCGCCTCATTTCTTCCAGCACCCCTCAACCGTCTCGGCGCTAGCGCGCCGATCCACCTTCTCCCACAGGGGAGAAGGGGACGCGCTCCTATCGCCGGGTCTGATAATCCGCCGCTGCGGCGCATGGCCGGCGCCCGGACGTACACATCCGTCTTGACGCAAGCCCGAACTGCGCCGCACAATCGCTCGCAGCAGGCGAAGGGAGGCCAGTCGCCTGCGGGAGGATATACCCATGACGGAAGCGATCAGGCTCTACTGGGGCCGGTTCGGACATGTTTCTGTCCTGAACGTCGCCAGCGACTTCGTCACCCACGCCCATGTCGAGGCGCATATCATCATCTGGCTGGAAGGCACCGCCGGCGAGATGACCATCGGCCGCGAGACGGTGCGGCTTGGACCGGGCACCGCCGCCGGCATCAATTCCTTCCAGCCGCACAGCCACGCTCTCTCCCGCGACGGCACGCCCGGCCTGTTCCTCGCCTTTTACATCGATCCGGACTGGGCACGGAAACGCCGCGAGCTGCCTTCCGCCGCGCCGCTGTTCTCCGCCCCGGCGATCACGCTCGAGCCTTGGCTGCACAAGGCAGCGGCCAACCTCCTCGACCATCTCAGCGACAATGAGAGCATCGACGACATCGCCAATTACGAGATCGAGCGCTTCATCGACAGCGTGCTCGATGCGGCCGATGCCTCCGCACCGCAGACGGTGCGCACCCGCATCAACACCATGCAGGATTTCCGCGTCCGCAAGGCGATCCAGCTGATGAAAGCCAATGTCTGCGAGCGCATCTGCTTCGACGACGTGGCGCGCAGCGTCGGCCTGTCGCGGCCGCATTTCTTCGCCCTGTTCAAGGAACAGACCAATCTGACGCCCAACGTCTATTGGAACACGCTGCGCATGGAGGAAGCCGTGCGGCAGTTGCAGTGGTCGCAGGAGCCGCTGATCTCGGTCGCCTGCAATCTCGGCTTCACCACGCAAGGCAATTTCTCGCGCTTCTTCCGCGACCATGTCGGCGTCCCGCCGACGCTTTACCGCGAAGCGGCGCGGGCGATCAGCTGAGCGCCCGTTTTTCAGACTATTTGATAGGCGTTCAAGACGCATTGATAAGCGCCGCCGAGCCTGCCGCCCTACCCTCCCAGGCAGCTGAGTTGCGAGGGAACGTTCAATGGCGAAAGTCACCATCTCCAGCGTCATCGACGCGCCGGTCGAAAAGGTCTGGGCGCGCATACGCGACTTCAACGGCCTGCCGACCTGGCACCCGCGCATGGTCGAAAGCCATATCGAGGACGGCAAGGATGCCGGCACGATCGGCTGCGTGCGCAATTTCCAGCTCGCCAGCGGCGCCCGCCTCCGCGAAAAGCTGCTCGACTTCTCCGACGAGAACTTCCTCGTCAGCTACGCCATCCTGGAGACGCCGCAGCCGCTGACCAACCACAAGGCGACGCTGCAGTTGCGGCGGGTGACCGACGGCGACCGCACCTATGCCGAATGGACCGCCAGCTTCGACGCGCCCCCAGAGGAAGCCGACAAGCTGGCCGAAGGCATGGGCGCCAACGTCTTCCAGGGCGGCTTCAACGCCCTGAAGGCCCATTTTGCCGGCCAGAGCCAGGCGTAAAGGGAGCGTTCCATGACGCTTGCATTGCAGACTTTCCCGACGGTGAAGGACGCCGGCGCGGCGCTGAAAGCCGCCGGCGCCCGCTATCTCGGTGGCGGCACGCTGGTCGTGCGCGCCGTCAATGAAGGCGACGTGTCGATCTCCGGTTTCGTCAGGTCGACCGACCCGGCGTTGTCGGCCATCACCGTCTCCGGCGGCGAGGTCCGCATCGGCGCTTCGGTGACCATGGCGGCGGTCGCCCGTCACCCGGATCTCATCCCGCTGGCCCACGCCGCGCGCGCCGTCGGCGGCCCGGCGATCCGCAACATGGCGAGCGTCGGCGGCAATCTCTTCGCGCCAACGCCTTACGGCGATTTCACCGTTGCGCTGCTGGCTTTGGATGCAACTGTCAGCACCGATGACGGCGAGCTGCCGATCGAAACCTTCCTGGCGAAACGCGAAAGCAACCACGCCATCGTCACTGCGGTCGGCTTCACGCTTCCGAAGGAAGGCGGCTTTCGCTTCCTGAAAGTGTCGAGGGTCAAGCCAAAGGGCATTTCGGTGCTGAGCATCGCGACCGTGCTGGAGCACGCGCCGGACGGCACCGTGTCGTCAGCGCGGATCGCGTTCGGCTGCATGGCCGACCGGCCGATCCGTGCCAGGGCGGCGGAGAAAGCCTTGATTGGCCGCAAACTCAGCAGCGACGGCATCGCACCGGCACTGGCCGCTGCCCGCCACGGCACTTCGCCGCCAACCGATCCGATCGCCAGCGCCTGGTATCGCAACGAAGTCCTGCCGGTCCATCTCGGCCGGCTGCTGCTCGCCTGAAAGACCGTGGCGCGTATGTCCGCCTGGCTGTGGCGCAAGGAGTAAAAAGATGGCAAAGGTCCCGGTTCAGTTCACGCTCAATGGTGCGGAGAAAGCCGAGTTCATCGACAGCGGCACGACGCTGCTTCATGCGTTGCGCGACAAGATCGGCGACACCTCGCCAAAGGGCGGCTGCCATCAAGGCACCTGCGGCGCCTGCTCGGTCATCATCGACGGCGAGCTCAGGCTGTCCTGCCTGACGCTGGCCGAGACCTGCAATGGCGCAACTATCGCCACGACCACGGGGCTTTCGGAAGGCGGCGTGCTGCATCCGCTGCAACGCGCTTTCCTCGACGCCTTCGCCACCCAATGCGGTTTCTGCACGCCGGGCATGATCATGGCCGCCAAGGTGCTGCTCGACCAAACCCCGAACCCCAGCCGCGAGGATGTGGTCGAGGCACTGTCGGGCAATATCTGCCGCTGCACCGGCTACGAACCGATCATCCAGGCGGTGCTGACCGCCGCGTGCTCCAATTCTCAGAACGCGGCTTGAGGGGAGTCAAAAAGATGGAACTCCGCAAGAGCTACTTTGCCGACCAGCGCAAGGACGATCTGCACGAGATCGGCCAGCCGCGGCCGCGTTCGGATTCGCCCGGCCATGTCACCGGCAAGACCGCCTATTTCGCCGACCGCAATTTTCCCGGCATGCTGCACCTGAAGATGGTGCGCAGCCCGCATCATCACGCCCGCATCCGCAGCATCGATACGTCAGAGGCGGAAAAGCACCCCGGCGTCGTCAAGGTGCTGACCGCCAAGGATGTGCCGCACAATGTCTACACCATCCTGATCCTGATCCAGATCGGGCCGGAGGACGAGACGGTGCTGGCCGACGGCAAGGTGCGCTGGAAGGGCGAGGCGGTGGTGGCGGTGCTGGCCGAGACCGAGCGCGCCGCCCAGGAAGCCGCCGCCAAGGTCAAGGTCGACTACGAAGTGCTGCCGGCTGTCTTCGACATGGACGAAGCGCTGAAGCCCGGCGCGCCGATCGTCAACGAATATCACGGCCGGAATTATTACCTCTACGATAGCGGCGAATGCCGCAAGGTGCGCTTCGGCGATGTCGAGGCAGGCTTCGCCGAGGCCGACCACGTGCTCGAACAGACCTACCAGTCTTCACCGATCGAGCATGCGCCGACCGAAACGACCGGCTGCATCGTCGCGCCGGAGGGCAACGACCGCTTCACCTGCTACACCAACACGCAGGCGATGTTCTTCACTCTCGATAACGCCTCGATCATCCTGCAGATGCCCGGCAACAAGCTGCATTTCGTCGGCGGCACTGTCGGCGGCGGCTTTGGCGGCAAGGTCGACGTCATCGTCGAGCCGATTGCCATCCTTGGCGCCAAAATAACAGGACGACCGGTCTGTTTTATCTACAGCCGCGAGGAAGAGATGCAGATTTCCTCGCCGCGCGCCGCCGAGAAAGTCGTCATCAAGGACGGCGTCATGAACGACGGCCGCATCGTCGCGCGCAAAGTGACCGGCTACACCGACGCCGGCGCCTATTCGCGCCATTCGCCCTACGGCGCGCAGAAGGGCGCCGGGCATTATCCCGGCCCGTATACGATCCCGAATGTCTGGATCGACACCTACTGCGTCTACACCAACCGCACCCCGTCCTCGGCGATGCGTGGCTTCGGCGTGACGATTGGCGATTTCGCGCTAGAGGTACAGATGGACAAGCTCGCCCGGCTGATCGGCATGGACCCGCTCGAATTCCGTTTCATCAACGCCTATCGCGATGGCGACATGAAAGCACATCGGCAGCCGACCGAGGGTGCTGCGCTGATCGAGTGCATGCAGGAAGCCTCGCGCGCCGCCAACTGGCCGGTGGCAGAAAAATTCATGGCGATGTCGTCTTACGCGAAGGGAGTTTGAGATGGCGATCAGGCGCGGACGCGGAGTCGCCGCGATCAATTATCCGACCGGCATGAATCTCGGCGGCGACCCGACGCAGGCGCTGGTGCATTCGACGCCGACCGGCAATTTCATGGTCACGCTGTCGAGCGTCGACCTCGGCCAGGGCATGAAGCAGATCATGGCGCAGATCTGCGCCGAGACGATCGGCGTGCCGACCGACCGTGTCGTCGTCGACACCGCCGACACCGACACCGGCCCGCACTGCATGGGCACCTTCGCCTCGCGCGGCACGCACCGCGCCGGCAACGCCGTCATCCAGGCGGCCAGGGAAGCCCGCCAGGTGATGCTGGAAGTGGCGGCCGAGGAGCTGGAGGTGAATGCCTCGGACCTCGAGACCGATGGCCAGGGCAACATCCTGGTCAAGGGCGCGCCGCAGAAATCGATCTCGATCTTCGATGTCGCGCTGTCGGCGCATTTCAAGCGCGGCCGTTCGATTTCCGGCCGCGGCATGTTTTTGATCCCGCGCTCCTATCCGGAGAAAGAGACCGGCGCGATGAAGCCCTCGACCTGCTATGCGCACGCCTGCACAGTGGCCGATGTCGAAGTCGACGACGAGACCGGCGAGGTCACCGTGCTGACGGTGAAGAACGTGTTCGAGATCGGCCGCGCGCTGAACCCGAAAATGGTCGAGCAGCAACTCGTCGGCGGCTCGTGGATGGGCATCAGCCATGCGCTCTACGAAACGACCGAGCCCTATTATCCCAACCGCGATCATGGCGGCACCGACTTCAACCAATATCTGATGCCGGGTCCTGGCGATCTCGCGCAAACCGAGATCATCGTGCTGGAACGGCCCTCGGCGGACGGGCCGTATGGCGCCAAGGGGCCGGGCGAAATGTGCGCCAACCCGCAGATCCCGGCGGTCGCCAATGCCGTCTTCGACGCCGTGGGCGTGCGCATCGACACGCTGCCGATCACGCCGGAGCGCATCCTGCGGGCGCTGAAGGCGCAAGCCCCGAACTGAGTGCTGGAAATGCCCAAGAGAAGCGCCCGGACTTCAAGCGCAGAGACAGTCGCGACCTCGCCGGAGGCGGTGGCGTCCCGCCTCGCCGCCTCGCACTATCTCGCCGATGAAAGCCTGGCCACCGCAATCTTCCTGGCGATCCGGCTGGGCAAGCCGCTGCTGCTCGAAGGCGCGCCCGGCGTCGGCAAGACCGAAGCGGCGAAGGCGATAGCCGAACTGCTCGGGCGCGATCTGGTGCGGCTGCAATGCTATGAAGGCATCGACGCCGCACATGCGCTATACGAGTGGAACTACCAGCGCCAGCTGCTCGCCATCCGCCATGCCGGCGAGCACGAGGTCGACATCTATGACGACCGTTTCCTTATCGCGCGGCCGCTGCTGCAGGTGCTGAAGGCACCGGAAAAACGCGTGCTGCTGGTCGACGAAATCGACCGGTCCGACCATGAATTCGAAGCGCTGCTGTTGGAATTCCTGTCCGATTTCCAAATCAGTATTCCCGAGCGCGGCACCATTCGCGCGACGGCGCAGCCGATCGTCATCCTGACCTCGAACCGCACCCGTGAACTGGCGGAAGCGCTGCGGCGGCGCTGCGTCTATCACTGGATCACCTATCCCGACGCCATTCGCGAGGCCGAGATCATCATGCTGCGCGCCGGCGACGTCGCCGAGGCCACGGCCCGCGCCGTGGCTTCCGCCGTGCGCGACATCCGCGCGCGTCCGCTGGCCAAGCCGCCAGGCATCGCCGAGGCGGTCGAATGGGCCAACGCCGCCACCATCCTCGAAAAGGGCGGCAGCCCCTGGCCGGAAGCCTTCCGCCGCGCCATCGGCGTGCTGATCAAGGATGAGGAGGACCTTTCCTGCATCGCGCCCGAGCTCGGCAAGATTGTCGAGGAGGCGCTGGCGTGATGCACGATCGAAGCGCGCTAGCGCGATACCCCAGGGCTAGTGCGCGACGCTGGCGGGACAGCGCCCCCCTCTGTCCTGCCGGACATCTCCCCCTCAAGGGGGGAGATTGGCAGCTTGGGCGCTCCGCTCAATTCTGCAACGTTGAAGATTGGCGAAAGCCGGCGAGATGTCTGATCTCCCCCCTTGAGGGGGAGATGTCCGGCAGGACAGAGGGGGGCGCGAAGGAATGATGCGTCCGGAAAGTTTGCCCCGTGCGACCACGCCGTTCCTCGGCTTCGCCCGGCTGCTCCGCCGCTATGGCTTTGCTGTCGCGCCGGAGCAGGTCTCCGGCTTCATGCAGGCAGTAACCCTGCTCGGTCCCCGTTCGATGGCCGACATCCGCGAAGCGGCCCTCGCCACGCTGGCGCCGCCGCCCGACCGCCGCGACGAATTCGAGGCGCATTTCCGGAGCCATTTCTATGGGGACGCCGCGGCGCTGGTCGAAGGCGAGGCCGACGAGGAAACCCGGATCAAGGACGATGGCGGAACGAGCGAAGAGGAAATCGAAGTGCTCCGCCAGGAGGAAGGCGGCGAACTGTCTTCGGCCAGCGAACAGTTGAGCGTCCGCGAGTTCCAGCGCGACAGCGACGGGCTTGCCGCCTTCCGCCGCAAGCTCGCCACCGCTTTGCCCGCGCGCCGCTCCTTCCGCACCGTGCGCACGAATGCCCGCGGCAAGCTCGACCTGCGCCGCTCGCTGCGCGAAATCGTCAGTGCCGACGGCGATATCCCCTCGCCGCTGCTGCGCCGGCGGCAGACAGTGCCGCGCAAGCTTCTCATGCTGATCGACGTGTCCGGCTCGATGAAGCTCTACACATCGGACTATCTCAAGCTGGCGCATGCGGCGGTGCAAGGCGCCGACCGGGCGGAGGTCTTCACTTTCGGCACACGGCTGACCCGTATCACCTCGGCGCTGCCCATTCGCGACCGCAATCAGGCGCTGGCCCGCGCCGCTGCCCAGGTCGACGACTGGGACGGCGGCACCCGCATGGGACCGACGCTGCTCGCGTTTCTATCGGTGCCGCGCTTCTCCGCTTTTGCGCGCGGGGCGGCGATCATCATCCTGTCCGACGCCCTGGAGCGCGGCGATCATGCCGAGCTGGAGACCGCGATGCGCCGGCTGAGCGCCCGCGCCTTTCGGCTTTCGCTGGCGACGCCGCTGGCCGGCGATCCGCGTTTTCGGCCGGCCACGGCAGCACTTCGCGCCATCCTGCCGGTGCTCGACGACCTGGTCGACGGCTCGTCCATCGCGGGCCTCACAGAGTTCATCCTGTCGCTCGCCCGCCCCGCCCCGGCGGCCGCGGCAATCTGGAAGAGGGTTTCGTGATGCAGAAGGCGATCGACGCGCATTTCCACATCTGGCGCCAAAAGGACCAGCCATGGCTGGTCGGGCCGATGGTGCCGCGCATCTTTGGCCCTTACGAGCCGATCCGCCGCGACTATCCGATCGAGGAATTCCTCGCCGACCAGCAAGGCTCGGGCGTCGAGAAGGCGGTCTATGTCCAGACCAACTGGGCCAAGGAGGATTTCGAGAACGAGGTCGCGTTCCTGCAGAAGACCGCGGAAGAAACCGGCTGGCCGCACGCCATCGTCGGCTATGCCGACATGACCGTGGACGACGTGCGTTCCCGGATCGACCGGCTGATCAAATACCCTCTGCTGCGCGGCGTGCGCATGCAGCTGCACTGGCACCAAACGCCGGCCTTCCGCTTCGCCGCCTCGGCCGATCAAGTCATCGACCCGAAGGTGCGGGCCAATGTCGCGCGGCTCAAGCATTACGGCCTGTCCTTCGACCTGCAGCTTTTCCCCGCCCAGATGAAGGATGGGCTGACGCTCGTCGGCGAGAACCCCGAGACCAATTTCATTCTCACCCACGCCGGCATGCTGACCGACATGGAGCCCGAAACCACCGAGGCCTGGAAGGCAGGCCTGCGCACGCTGTCAGCGGCGCCCAACCTCTATGCAAAGCTGTCCGGCCTCGGCACCTTCGTCCACCGCAACGACCCGGCGCTGATCGGCTATATCGTCGACAACGCCATCGACATCCTCGGCAGCAACCACCTGATGTTCGGCTCGAACTTCCCGATCGAGAAACTGTGGACCAGCCATGCCGAGTTGATCAAGGCGCATCGGGAAGCGGTGGGCAAGCACGGCACGGCGGCCGAGGCGGATATCTTCTGGAACACTGCGGCGAAGGTTTATCGGCCGGTGTAGCGCGCATCCCTTCTCCCCTTGTGGGAGAAGGTGGATCGGCGCGTAGCGCCGAGACGGATGAGGGGTGCTGGAAGAAACGCGGCGGAGAAAATCCCAGCGATTTGAAGCACTTACGTCTCCAAGGCCGCGATCCGTCCAGCACCCCTCATCCGACCGAGCTTCGCTCGGCCACCTTCTCCCACAAGGGGAGAAGGGAAGGCGCCGCGCCTCACCTCACCGCACCTCGAACTGCGGATCGACCGGTATCTGCATCGCGGTGACCATCTGGTTGGTCTGCCCGGCCAGCCCGATGATCGAGACCAGTTCGCCATGCTGCGCATCGGTCATGCCCTTGGCCCGCGCTGTCGCCGTATGCGAATGGACGCAATAGGAGCAGCCATTGGCGGTCGAGACGGCGATATAGATCATCTCCTTGGTCAGCGGATCGATGGCGCTGTCGGCGACCATCACCGCCTTGAGCTGTTCCCACACCCGCTTCAGCGACGCCGGATCATTGGCCAGCCCGCGCCAGAAATTGTTGACGAAATCGGATTTGCGCGTCGCACGGATGTCGTCGAATACCGCCTTGACCGCCGGGATTTTTTCCACCTCGGCATCGCTCAGAAGTTTCGTCGTGGCCATGGCTTGGTCCTTTCGTTTGGATCGTTATGCGAGGTCGTTGAATCAGGTCGGGAGAAAAGGCGGCTAACCGCCTTGGATGAATCAGCAATTGACGCGCTGAGGCAAGACCGTAAGGCTGGCCGAGACCCCTCACCCTCGTCATCCCTGGGCGAAGCAGGAGCGAAGCTCCGTCGCGGAGACCCTGGGATCCATATGTGGACGGCGCCCTGCCTGCAACGGTTGTTTTGCGTCGTTTTCGATCGCTTGCGTCCATATGTCCGG
>NZ_JAMYOE010000079.1:0-13839 GCF_040319695.1 Mesorhizobium sp. M0898
TGTCCGACGGCGAGCTCGGTGAGGGCTCGACCTGGGAAGCCGCGATGTCGGCCGCCCACCACAAGCTCGACAATCTCATTGCCATTGTCGACTTCAACAATCAGCAGGCCGATGGTCCGTCGACGGCCATGCTCTCCTCCGAACCGGTGACCGACAAGTTCGAGGCGTTCGGCTGGCATGCGCAGCGCGTCGACGGCAACGACATCGAGGCGGTCCGCAAGGCCTTCGACATGGCGCGCGGCCTGAAGGAACCTCGTCCGCGTGTGATCGTTTGCGATACGCGCATGGCCAAGGGTGTGCCATTCCTGGAAACCCGCGACATCACGCATTTCATCCGCGTCGAACCGCACGAATGGACGTTAGCGCTCGAAGCTTTGGAAAAGGGACGTCCGCGTTGAGGTTGTCAAAGTTCGCGCCGCGCCACGCCGCCAATGCCGGTGAGCGCAAGACCACATCGGCGATGATCGCGTCGATCGCGCCCGATGGCGTACCGACACGCAATGCGCCGTTCGGGCACACACTGGCCAGACTGGCGCACCAGCGGCCCGGGATAGTTGGCCTGACGGCGGACCTCGCGAAATACACCGATCTCCATGTCTTCGCACAGGAGCATCCGGACCGCTTCTATCAGATGGGCATGGCGGAGCAGGTGCTGATGAGCGCCGCCGCCGGCTTGGCGCGGGAGGGTTTTACGCCCTTCGCCACCACCTACGCCGTCTTCGCATCGCGACGTGCCTACGATTTCATCTGCATGGCGATCGCCGAGGAGAAACTCAATGTGAAGATCGTCTGCGCCTTACCGGGGCTGACGACCGGCTACGGCCCCAGCCACCAGGCGACGGAGGACATCGCGATCTTCCGCGGGATGCCGAACCTGACGATCATCGACCCTTGCGACGCGCTCGACATCGAACAGGCCACGGAGGCGATCGCGGACTACAACGGGCCGGTCTACATGCGGCTTTCGCGCGGTAAGGTTCCTGTCGTGCTCGACGAAGACGACTATACATTTGAAATCGGCAAGGCGCGAATGCTGCGCGAGGGCGCGGACGTATTGTTCATTTCCAGCGGCCTGATGACCATGCGCGCGCTGGAGGCCGCGAAGGCGCTTGAAGCCGACAGGATCGGCTGCGCCGTTCTGCACGTTCCGACGATCAAACCTCTGGATACGGAGGCGATACTCGCTGCCGCGCGCCGTTCGGGACGGCTGGTGGTGGCGGCGGAGAACCACACCATCATTGGTGGCCTTGGCGAAGGCGTTGCCGCGCTGCTGATGCGCGAGAGAGTGACCCCAGTCTTTCGCCAGATCGCCCTGCCCGACGAGTTCCTCGACGCTGGCGCGCTGCCGACGCTTCACGATCGCTACGGGATCTCAACTTCCGAGCTCGTGCGCCGCGTCCGCATTTGGAGCGAATGAGAAGTAAGAGCTCTCCCCACACAACAGTTGAGTCATCGACCTTGACCTTGCCCCTCTTATCTAATCCGGTTTGAAGTTCGTTCTGGCCCATCGAGAGGACCAGGACATGAAACGTAGCCGCTTCTCTGAAGAAGCAGATCATCGGAATTTTGAAGGAACATGAGGCCGGGGTATCGGTTGCCGATCTGTGCCGCAAGCACGGGGTCAGCGACGCCTCGATTTACAACTGGAAGGCCCGCTTCGGCGGGATGGATGTCTGCGAGGCTCGGCGACTGAAGGCTCTGGAGGACGAGAACACGCGGCTGAAGCGGCTTCTGGCCGACGCCATGCTCGACAATGCCGCGTTGAAGGATCTTGTGGGAAAGAAATGGTGACGCCCGCGGCCAAGCGGAAACCTTTCCAGCGACCAGATCGATCAACTTCAACGCCGACTGCAACGGACCAGGCGATCAAGGAAAGGTGCATCATGAAGCATTCGCGGAGCCGACAATAGCCGACGCCATTCTCGACCGGATCATCCACAACGCCCATCGCATCACCCTCGAAGGCGACAGCATGAGAAAGCAAAAAACACCGCCGCCCTTGACCGGCGCCGAAGACGGCGAAATCAATCGCAAATGACTTCAACCAGGCAACCGAGCGCCGACTCCATCCTGCTGTCCGCGAATTAGTGAAACTGCTGTCCGCGATTTAGCGGAACGACTGTCCCGTTTTTGCGAAATACGCACGTCCGACGCAGCTTGCGTTGACAGAGGCGGTTTTACGCGCAGTTGCAATAGCACTTCCGCCGGCCTATTTTTGTGGAGTTCAATTGTGCTTCGGCCAAGGGCGCTTTGGGCGCCGGACCGGCCCCGTGTAAACCTCATTAAAGAGAGACGAACCCTGCCATGGAAGAATTCTTATCGCGCATCGCCACTGGTGCCGGCATCGGCCCGGCTCTCGCAGAGAAGGCCGTTGGGTTAATGCTGGGTTTCCTGCAACGCCACGCGGCCGACGGTCCCGTTGCGCGCATGATCGCGGCCATTCCCGGAGCTTCGGAATTAGTGGCGAAGTATCATGGCAACGACCCAGAGGGCGGAGGCGGCCTCATGGGGCTCGGCCAGCAATTGATGAGTGAGGGTCTCAGCATTCTAAAGATCGCCGCCATCGCCAACGAGACGATCGCCTTCGCCAAGGAACATGCCGGCGACGAACTCGTGGACGAGGTCCTCAATTCCGTTCCTGGCCTTCCCCAGTTCGTCTGATCAGCGGCAGCCGGGGCGCATGACCTCGTGCGCCCGTGCCGGCCCGTCTGCGCAGGTAGGCATTCTCCGCCGAGCGCTCCGTACCGATCTCGCCAGACCACCAACCGCCGGGCACGCGAAGCGAGCGTTGGAGTACTTCATTCGTCTCTCCCAAAATCGACCGCAGGCGAACCGATGTGTATAACTTCCGGCGGTAAGGGTTTATCGTGAACGCTTTCGATGAAGCCCGCGAGATAAGCAAACGTATTGTATTTCTCAAGAACCAACCGCTTCGCCTCTTGTATTGCGCCGCGACGCTCCTTCCAGAGGTCCGAGTCGATGATTTCTTGAATTTTTTGGATTACGTTCTTGTCCTCTGGGTCAATCAGAACCATTGAGTCGGAAGGGAAGAACCTCGTGATTGCCGGGCTGCCGTAATAGATCGGCATTGTTTCAGCAACGAAGCAGTCCATAAGCTTCTCTGTAAAATAGTAATCAGCACGAGTATTCTCGAAAGCTATACTGTAACGGTACGGTGCGAGTGCGTCCCATTTATCTCCAATCAGCCGAAAACCTCGGCCGAACAGGTCAAAATCGAGCTCCTCTCTCAGCCGTTCCAGAAACGCCAGCCGATATCGATGCCCTTTAAGCAGGGCGATGTTACTGGTAATCCATGAGAGCCGAAGCGGCTTGTCCACGACTTCGCTGACCAGAAGTTGGTCATATGTCTTTGTTACAGACCAAGACCGAGTGATAGGTGGAGACAAAACGAATCGGCGCTCTGCATTCTGCCGAGCAGCCAGCTCTGCGTCAGACGTCAGGACGATGGTATTTTTCCCCTGCCCTTCATGAAATGCGCGATGAGCTTTCGTCGGCGGTTCGCCGATTGCAAAAATTGTCCTGTTTGGACTCGCCTCGATATCAACAGGGAGCCCAAAAATAGAAGCAGAGTTAAAGACAATATGCCAATCGGGCGCGAAGGATGTCCTGCGTACAAAAGCGACATTGTTCCAGATTCCACTGCCCTTTGGAGTGAGATGGTGGATTGCATCATCCAAAACGCCCCAAGAATCCAGACATGTAGCAACAATGGGCGCCGGACGTTCCGTCAACAATTTGGTCGACAAAGCAGTTCCACCCCATTCACTTCCGTTGGACCGGGAGCAACTCGTGCATCGGGCGCAAGACCTCTCTGCGCCTGAAATAGCTCGCGATCCTGATCGGTATCAAACACACGATTCTGTGCGACTTCGCGATTCTGTGCGACTTCGCGCCATTCGACAACTCATCTCTAAGACCGCGGGAATCCCTTCACTCGTGAAGGTACTCAATCGCCATTTCGGATTGCGGTAAGATTGAGCAGCATAAACCTTCCGGGACCCGCTGTCGAGGCAATTGTCGCTTTGCACCTAACCAGGTTCTTCCTCACTTTGTGTGGTGATCAGGCCGGTTGAGTGGCAGCATGCGTGCCCTCTAAAATATGGAAGTTGACTACATTCTTATTATTAATCGGGATATACGACCAGTTTAGAGGCGGCTCGCCTCTCACAGGCGACGTTTGCAGCGGCGACGGCAGATCGAGATATTGGCGGGTTGATGCTGGGGCTTTGTCCGAAATCTGTGGTCCGATTTCGGACGAAGTGACGGTCAAGATGTCCGAAATATGCTACGAATTTCGGACAAGCTTCACACACAAAGCGCCGCGGCTTTGCCCGACATCATCGATATCGTCATGCAGATGGGCGATGCCGACCTAGCCTCGTCCCCTCCCCTTCCAGCCATTGCCAATCCCAGCCTGCCTGCGCAGCTTGAGGCGCTCGCCGGCCGCGCGCGCGATTATATCGAGGCGGCGAGTTCGGCCAACACGCGCCGCGCCTACGCAGCCGACTGGAAGCATTTTTCGAGCTGGTGCCGGCGCCAAGGCATCGAGATGTTCCCGCCCGATCCTGAGGTCGTCGGGCTCTATATCGCCGCCTGCGCGTCAGGTACGGCCACTGGCGACAAAAGGCCCAACACCGTTTCAACCATCGAGCGCCGGCTTTCGTCGCTCTCCTGGAATTTCGCCCAGCGCGGTCAGCCGCTCGACCGCAAGGACCGGCATATCGCCACGGTCATGGCTGGCATTCGCAACACCCACGCCTCCCCTCCCCGGCAGAAGGAAGCGATCCTGCCCGAGGATCTGATCGCATGTTCGAGACCCTCGACCGCGGCACGCTGCGTGGTCTGCGCGACCGCGCCATGCTGCTTTTGGGTTTCGCCGGCGGCCTTCGCCGATCCGAAATCGTCGGCCTCGACGTCGGCAGGGATCAGACCGAGGACGGGCGCGGCTGGGTCGAGATTTTTGCCGATAAGGGTCTGCTTGTCACATTGCGCGGCAAAACCGGCTGGCGCGAGGTCGAAATCGGCCGCGGCTCCTCCGACGCCACCTGCCCTGTGGTCGCTCTGCAGACCTGGCTAAGACTGGCGCGCATTGCGCACGGACCGCTGTTTCGGCGCGTTGCTGGTCAAGGCAGAGCCGTCGGTGCCGATCGCTTGAACGGCCAGGAGGTCGCACGCCTAGTCAAGCGCACGGCGCTCGCCGCCGGCGTGCGCGGCGATCTGTCGGAGGGCGAACGGGCCAAGAAATTCGCCGGCCACTCACTGCGCGCCGGCCTCGCCTCGTCGGCCGAGGTCGACGAACGCTATGTGCAAAAACAGCTCGGCCATGCCTCCGCGGAGATGACACGAAATTATCAGCGCCGGCGCGATCGTTTCCGCGTAAATCTCACCAAGGCGTCCGGGCTCTGATGCCCCCGTTTTGTCCGCTGGGATGAGGCGGTCAGATCTCAGGCGATAACAATTACCTCATCGAGCACAGCGAGCGCTGTGTCCAGACTATCGGCGGCCGACGCTTCGTAGTCAGGCATGATCATCAACTGCGTTATGGCACGGCCCACAAATTCCGGGTTTAGCTTTTCCAACCGATCCTTGGTCCGGGAGACCTGTTCCGGGAATGCGCGCAGATTGAAGCGAACAAATGACGAGGTCTCTTATCCCCGACACGAATAGCTCGCGATCTCATCGGGATTTCCCTTACCGCCATAGGCAGCTTGAGTGGGATAAGCGCAGATCGGCTGGTGCTTGCCGGGGAATGCCTTGCTGCCAGCCGCGAGAGAATCCGGAGCCTTGTCTTGGTTTATCCAGCCCTCGATGGCGGCCAAAGGATCAAAGTCGTCGAAGGCTTGGCCATCGCCGCAGTGGGTCATCCCCGGGATTATGAACATGCGCACGAAACGGCGAGCCGCTTCCAAATCGCCGCCGCTTGTGACCTCGACGACTTGCTTGTACCAGCGCACCAGATCGTTGGCTGAGAAGACCGGATCGGAAAGTCCCTGAAACAAGAGCAGCTTTCCACCGTGGGCAGCGAAGCTGGCGAGATACGTGCCGGTCGCATCATTGAGCTTGGCCGTATCCGCAACGCGTGCCGGATCCTTGTCGAAGTCGAACTTCAGGGGGTCAAAATTCGGCGCCGGGGGCGTCATGAAGTAGTATTGAAGCGAGCGGGCTCCCAGAACGATGTTATTTGCATCCGACTGGGAAGTGGGGGAATTGCCCAGCTTCCACATTCTCCAGTCCGCGCCCGCAACGCCCGTATCATATGGCCAATCGCTGTAAAGCTTTTCGCCATCGGAGCTTTCCGGACCCGCGAACGCGCGGCTCATGGTCTGCACTTGACCAGCCGTGAGGCAGCTGTCCGTCTTATCGCCTTGGCAGGACAGGACCTTTGGGTCGAACCGGCACTGCTGCCAGGCGTTGATGACGCCATCCTCAATGCCATCGCGGGCATCACAGGCAGCGAGAACCGCCTTGGCGACGATGTTCAGATCCTGCTGGGAGAAGGCGCGGGATAGAATGGGATGGCCGGCCTCATCCTTGGGAGCGATGCTCATGTACTGGCGAGTATCCCAGGCTTCGGCAATGTTGGCGGCACTGAGACGAAAACCCGGGCTACCTGCAACAATGCCGTCGAACTCGAGCGGATATCGCTGAGCCGCTATCAACGCCTCACGACCGCCATTCGAGCATCCCATGAACACCGACTTTTTCGGAGCCGCCCCATAGAACTTGGCAATCACCTGCTTCGAGACCGAAGTGACTTTGCCAATGGAGGCGTACGCAAAATCAATGCGTGCGGCTTGATCGACCCCGAAAGCCGGATCGGGGCTTGGGTGCCCGCCATCCATGCTTACAACAGCGTAGCCGCGCAAGAGCCCGGGAGCCGCGGTCGAGTTCCGGCAAGGAATGGTCCCGACGGCCGGCGCCAGGAAGCCATCAACTGCGCCGCCGCCCTGGAAAAGGAACATGTCGTTCCAGGTCGTCGGAAGACGCACCTCAAACCGGGTGCCATATGATTGACCATCGACCCCCTGGCGTTTCCCGATAACACCTCGGACAAGGCAGTGCCCGCCCACTTTTACCGCCTGAGGCGAGGCGCCGGTGAATGCAGTGAAGGGATCTGCGGGGATCTCCTGCGGCTTTTGAAGGCTAGCCTCGGTAAAGATCACGCTTGGAATTTTGAGCTTGGCGATGGACCGGCACGCCTGATCCGACGCGTTTGCCGCCAGTGCAGGCGCACATACACATATGATCGCCAACATCAGTGCCAGCGTGCACCCGCGGTCCCGCAGCTTGAGCCCGTTAGCCAAGAACATACCCATCCTCCCTGGATGCGCCCGATAGCCCGAAAGCTGATCGCATTGGTAGCTAGTTGTGAGCTTTCAGTAGGTTGTCCATCCGGTCCGAACCGGGAAAGCTGAGATTGTCGAAGCTTCAGTGACTCCAGGGGGACCGGATGAACATCCATAAGAATACCGGTCTGACGCCGCTCGGTCGAGAGCGGATTTTTTGCGCCTGGGCGCGCCGGCAGCACCTCGAGGTGTTGCCGCCTGATCCGCAGACCGTCGGCCTCTACATCACGGCCTGTGCATCCAGAAAGGTTACAGGAGACAAGAAACCAAACTCTGTGGCGACGATCGAGCGCCGTCTCTCCTCCGTGGCGTGGAATTATACGCAGCGTGGCGAGCCGCTCGATCGAAAGGACCGCCATATATCGCCACCGTGCCCGCCGGCATCCGTAACAGCCACGCAAAACCGTCTGTGCAGAATGAGGCCATACTTCCCGAAGACCTGATCGCCATGCTGGAGACGGTGCTCCGCAAGACCCATCAGGTCGCCCCAGGCCAGAGCAACCGGCTCGTCCCCGGGGAGGACGAAACGGTCGACCACTCCGCTTGTTCGACTTGTGTTCGGGCGACTATCCCCGCTTCTATGCATCGCGCTTCGGCGCGGCGAGCTTTGTCCAACGCGCCAAGCCTTTGAACCGAATCGCTGTAGACGGAAGTCGCGGCGAGCTTCGCGTTGTTGATCGGAGCATCGAACCAGGCGTCGTATCCGCGGTATCCACCCCATCGTCTGTCGCGCAATCTGTTGGTAGCGCGTCCTCAGCCGTTCGATCGCGGCCGTCTTTGCCGCAAACTATTATATGGCGGCCGCCGATGCCATTCGGGCGCGCAATATCTCAGGGGTTGAAGGATCGTCGATCAGTTTTCCGATGTCTTGGCGGGCCGCGATGATCTGCACATGACCCTGCAAAGATTGCGCGTAGTAGGAATACTGGTGCAACTGGTCACCCCAGGCGTCAGGATAATCGTAGAACCAATCGAACGAATGCACGCATCGCGGTTTGCCTACAGCACTGCTCTCCTGTCCCGATAGCGCAAATTCGCGGTTACCTCCGGCCACGAACAGTCGGACCAATTTTATTTGTAGGTTAGACCTTCGTCCTCGGCAAGATTGGCCAAGCGATGACTCGCTGCTGAATTGCCGGCCCGCGCGTGATGAGCGCGAAGGCGTCAGGTGCCCCCGCCGTCAAGACTCAAGCCGCAACGCAATCAGGCGGGAGTGGCTTCCGCTAGGTGGGGATGGACTGGCCGCCGAAGTCAGAAGCAGCAAGCCTGGAGCATAATGGAAGACCTCGACCATGTGAAGCAGGCCGTGAAGGGCGACCTAGCCTATTTGCAGCCACCTGCTCAAAGCCGCGACATGAAGCCAGCCGCCAGCCTGCTATGTTCGACAGCAACCGTTCAGCTTGCTGCCGCCGACCGCTTGAAAACGATGGTCACCTTCGTCCCTTTGTTGGCGCTGGACTCGACGGCGAGCTGCGCCTTGGCGTTCTCGGTCAGCGAGCGCGCGATCAGCGCTCCGAGCTTGCCTGGCTTGGGCCACGTCTCGCCTTCCGGCAGGCCGACTCCGTCGTCCGCCACTATAACCCGGCAGCCGTCGCCATTGACGATGCTGTGCAGCGTTATCGTGCCGCCATCGCGTCCTTTGAACGCATGCTTCAGTGAATTGGTCAGCAGTTCGTTCACGACCAGTCCCGCCGGCATGGCGACGTTTATTGACACGGGATATGTATCCACCTTCATATCCAGGCGGATCCCCTCGACTGCATGCGAGCTCATCACCGCGGACGCGATCTGGCTGAGATAGACGCCAAGATCGACCTCCTCCTTCGGCTCGTCGGCCGTTAGCGTCTGGTAGAGGATCGCCAGAGCGTCGACGCGACCGGCGAGCCGCTCAAACCGTCTCCGGTCGGCCTCGGTCGCGTTGCGGCTTTCCAGCCGGATCAGCGCGGTGATCATCTGCAGGTTGTTCTTCACCCGGTGCTGCAGTTCGCGCAGCAGCGTGTCTTTCTCGCTGACACGCTCCTCCACCGAGCGCTCATCTCCCGCCTCGCCATGGGCGGATACGTCGACCAGGGCCACCAGTCGGAAGCACACCTTGCCGTTGTCGTCTTCGATCACGTTGGAATAAACGTCGACGATCGCCGGCTTGTCCTCGTTGCGCTCCAGCCTGAAGGTGCCGACCAAATCGGTTCCCTCGACCACCGCCTCGGCTAGCGGCCTGTCCTTTTGCTGATGGAGGCCCGTCCCTAAAAGGGCCGCCCAGTTTTCTTGGGTGAGCCTGGCGGCCATCAGGCCTGAGAGTTTCTCGAATTCCGGATTGGCGTAAACCACGCGCTCCTCAGCGGCAAGGTCCGAAACGGCTATCGCGATCGGCACCTGGTCAAGGAATTTCTTGAACTGTTCGCTTTCCAGTGCGGTTGCAAGGTCAGGTGTATCAAGCAACTGCTCGACCGCCTCGGCCTTCTCTGAATCCGGTGTCATTTGCGCGCCTGTTCCGTGCGGAGAATATCAACAATGCGGCGAGCCCGCCATCGCCAAAACTGGAGCTGCATCTCACGTTTCGCATCACGCATCTGACAACCAGCTCTGCATCGCGTAACGGCCGCACGTCTAGCATTGCGACCGGCCGAAGGAGAGCGGCAAGGATCGGCTACAATCCGGGTGCCTGGAATGTCGAAGCGACCGGTCAAGTGGGTACGCTGCGGAAGATCGATAGAGCAGGCATTCAGGGAGAATGAGTTCGCGTGCCGGCCTCGGCGATACGTGCCGACACTGTCAACCTCATGACCGCATGCGGGCTGAAAGAGCAGCGCTTCGCTCCAGCGGTAATTCAGGCCGCTAGCTGCCTAACTGCGGCAAGCCCATCGATCGTGTATGTTGAGACGCTATTGCCGATGCCTAAATATCGAACCCGTCATGGCAATCGTTGTGACGGGAAGCGCTCGCTTATGGGCTGTGCTGGAATGCGCATGAAGTATACGCCTGTGCGCCGCTTCGTTGATCTCTTGGCCTTCGAGGAAGTCGTCAATCTCATCGTATGTGAGACCGGGACGAGGTTCTCCAGGTCGGCGGTCGGGATCTTTTCAACAAGATCAGACGGAGCGCCCAGATACACTGCCAAGGCGCGAACTCTGCGCTTGTTCAGCCCGGAAAGAGGAAGAATGTCTGCGGCACCATCGCCGAACTTGGTGAAGAAGCCCATCAAGGCCTCGGCTGCTTCGAAGCGACTTCTGAAAAAGAAGTGTGGGTTTGCTCTCATACCCTTTGCTGAAAAATGTTGTCATAGAGCGCATGGAATGCCACGCGCTTCGAATCGGAGTAGCCATCCGGGAAGCCTGAAGCCCCTTTGAAGCGCATGTCCGGCAGCTATTCATAGTGTGGATGACTTTGATCGAAACAAACGATTTCATAAGTCTTCGGAAATCTTGCATGGACAAAAGCACGTCCGCACCGATCACCCATCCAAAGGAGAAAATCTTCCATGCGCCCTGACGTGCAGTGGAGGTCGTGCCGAGAAGTGAGTTGCAACTGGCCGATCATGTCGGCGGTTCGACGCTAGTCGTCCCCAATGTTCCTGAGCTGCGAAGTCTTGCAGGCGAGCCAGCTGCCCAGCGCGATTCTGCTTGTGGCGGGCTTTTTGCCGCAGGCAGTCCGCTCGTTTGGGCAGCGGATTGGAGACCCGGCCGGCAGCGCTACCATACAACATCAGCGCACTTTACATCTACGCGGTATTGCCGGGCTTCCAGTCGGTGCCATGTTTGGCCGACGAATGACGCGATGCGGCCTTCCTGCACAAGCGAAGGCGTTATCGGATGTGCGACCGGGAAGCAGGCGGACAGTGCAGCACATGTCACTCGCCTGTGCGACGGTCTTTCGGGGAATGAAATCGGGCCAGTTCACGGCGCGGCATTATTCGTCAACAGCCGCCCCTTCGCAAGGATATAGGCAGCCCGCGTCACAAGTTCGTGCTGCAGATGAAAACGGCATCGCCGGCATGCAAGTCAGCAGCCGCTCAAGATTCGATGATCCAGCCAAGCTCTCGGCGTCATGGAACGGCAGGCGCCACGATCGAAGCATCTCATGTTGATTCAGGCGGACCCTTATGAGGCGTTCTTTGATGCCGGTGATGCCTGACAGGCGGTTGCAGCTGCAAGCGACAACGCGGCCTATTTAGTTGGAAACGGTCTGAGGCAGGCCAATTTGGCTTGCCCATCACTATGTGGAGAAAGAAATGCTGTGTCTAGGAATTAGCGGCGGACTTGACCAAGTCCATGAAAACCGATTCGAGCTTCGGAACGCCTTTATGCACGATGGCGCCGCGGTGCTCGTCCGAGACGGACGGGTGATAGCAGCCGTCGAAGAGGAACGCCTCAATCGGATGAAACACTCCAACAAGCTCCCAATTCGTTCGATTCAATACTGTCTGTCAGCGGCGGGGGTTCAGCTCAACGACATTGATCGTGTCGCGCTCTACGCCAGCGAGCCCTATGCCAACGCCATGCTTGAAGGTATGTCCGCATCCCACCCGGACATTCTCTCCATTCCGTTGGATGCTAAAACGTTGGTGCAGGATCTGTTAACGCGTGAGTTCGGCACTAAGTTGGACAGTTCGCGTATTTCATTCGTAAGTCATCATCAGGCGCACGCCGTGAGCGCCTTTGCAATGTCGGGCTTCGAACAAAGTCTCATTCTAGCGATTGATGGCTCTGGTGATTTCCTATCGGGCCTCTTGGCGGTAGGGTCTGGCACAGAAATTACGCAACTCGAGGCTTTCCCCGAGAACAATTCTCTTGGGCTGTTTTATCTCGAGACGATCCGCTATCTCGGCTACGGCTTGTTCGACGAGTATAAGGTAATGGGACTCGCGCCCTACGGCGACCCCGCTCCCTATCGCGAGCTCTTCGAGCAGTTCTACGAGCTCTCCGCCAACGGCGGTGGCTACCGTGTTCACCTCGACCGCATCGGTCCGGCGTTGCTCCGCAATATCGAGGTCAGGCGAAAGGGAATGCCCTTCACCCAGCAGCATCGAGATGTGAGTGCGTCACTGCAGGAAGCGCTTGAGCGGATCGTGTTCCACATTCTCCGGCATCACCGTGAGGCCACCGGCATGAAGCGGTTGTGCCTGGCGGGGGGGGTGGCCCACAACTGCACGATGAACGGTAAGCTGCTGTATTCAGGGCTTTTCGAAGACATTTTCGTGCAACCCGCGTCTCACGACGCTGGCTGCGCATTGGGAGCTGCGCTGATAGTCTCTAACGAGATGGGCCGCCCCGCGCCGTGTGAGCGACTGCAGGAGGTCTATTGGGGTCCTGATCTCGGGAGCGAGCGCGCCGTGCAACAGGAACTGAATGCATGGGCCGGACATCTCGAGGTTGAACGCTCTGATGACGTGGCAAGCAGTGCAGCCGACTGGATCGCCAACGGCGCCGTGATCGGCTGGGTGCAGGGTCGTTCGGAGTTTGGGCCACGTGCGCTGGGCAACCGCAGCATTCTTGCCGACCCTCGGCCCGCCGCAAACAAGGACCGGATCAATGCGATGGTCAAGAAGCGCGAAGGCTATCGGCCCTTCGCGCCATCTGTGCTGGAGGAGGATGCGAGCGAATTTTTCGACCTCCCGGACGGTAGGCACGAATTTCCATTCATGAATTTCGTCGTTCGCGTGCGTGACTCAAAGCGCGCCTTGCTCGGTGCCATCACGCACGTCGACGGTACCGCTCGCCTGCAAACAGTATCGCGCAACGCCAATCCCGCGTACTGGGAGGTCATCAATGCGTTCAAGAAGCGCACAGGCACTCCAATTCTGCTCAATACGTCCTTTAACAACAATGCCGAACCGATCGTGGATTCGGTTGCAGACGCGATTGCCACCTTTCTGACGACAGAGCTGGATGGACTTGTGGTCGGGCCCTTCCTGGTAAAAAAGCGGGCTGCAACGCTGCAGGATTGGACTGCGCTTGCGGTTTCGTTGCCGCCCTATGTGTCCCTCCATCAAACCCGCGCTTACAAAGCGCCAGATCGTCGGGAGACTCACTGCGAGATCAGCACGACCCACTTCAGCAGTGACAGTGTACGAATTTCACACGACTTGTTTAATCTGCTGATGCGGATTGAGGGCGAAGCCATGTTGGGAGATCTCCTCAATACAATTGCGCCGGATCAGGCTAAGCGTGACGCTGTGATGGAGGGCCTGCGACGACTGTGGGAGCAGCGCCTCGTTCGGTTGCATCCCTCACAAGCTGCTCGCATGGATCAAGACTGCGATCAAACGCTGGACCAGCATAACAGGCTCTCAGCGTGATAGGGATGCCGCTATCCAAGCTCGGCGAATAAAGGTGTTCATCGACGCCGCCCGGCCCCCAACCCCCGGGGGGCCGGGGGCGTTAATAAAAGGGTTTTTTATGGACCAGATTTTTGGAGCCCCCGCCGGGCCCCAAAAAACCCCCGCGGGGGGGGGGTTTTTTAAAACCAGTATGGG
>NZ_JAMYOE010000080.1:0-13322 GCF_040319695.1 Mesorhizobium sp. M0898
CGGCTCCCTTGTTTGAGATCTCAACGAACTCATTCTGGCACATCCGATGCCGTCGGGCGCCGTCCACCCCATCATGCCGTGACCTCTCCGCGCTGCAACGGGCGGGACTTTTTGATGCGGGAAGGACAGGAGGTGAAAGGGATCGCTACAGAACGGCTTTCAATCTGAGTCGTTGCATTCTTCGGCTGACGTAACGGCATGGATCCCAGGGTCTGCGCTCCGCTTCGCGTTCGCTCCGCCCTGGGATGACGAAGCCATGAAGGGCTGCCGCGAGCGACCTAAGCCCCTCGCCCCTCTTGGGCGACGCGTGTCAGCGGCTTCGACAGGCGCGGCACCACGACGAGGCGCTTGATCTTGCCCTTCTTGTAGGCGGCGAGGAAGCGGGCATAGTCCTTGAAGACGACGCAGCCATTCGATTCGGCGCGGCCGCCGCGCAGCATGTAGGTGTGGGCGAGCAGGCCGTCACGGCCATATTTGTTGCTGCCGCTGGCCGGCGTCAGACGGATCGCCTCGACACCGTGGAAGCGCGATTCGCGCATCGTCAGATTGTAGGTATCCGGCGGCGTCGGGCCGACATTCTTCTTGTGGACGTAGCGTGGCTGGTCGACCATCGCGCCCAGTCCCGAATGTGCCTCCAGCCGCGAGCCGTCGGGCATATAGACGGTCTTGGCCGAGATGTCGTAGACGGCGACGCCGGTACCCATGTTGGGCGTGGTGAACAGGTTCCTGAAGGCTCCGCCGAGTCCGCCGGAAGGCATGTCGGGCTTGGCATAGGCCAGCATGTCGCCGCCCTGCGTCTTCGAACGTTTGCCCGGCTTGCCCGACACACCCGGCACTGCCGCTTGTGACGAATTGCGAGGCGACAGGCTGCCGGGTTGCGTCTCGACCGGCGGAGCGTCGGCCGTCTGCACCTTGCTCGCCTTGGCGGTCCTGGAGGCCTGCGCCTTGGGCGGCTCCGTTTTCGATGCCTGATCCTTTTGCGCCTGATCTTTTCGCGCCTGGTCTTTTGGCGCCTGATCTCTTGACGCTTGAGCCCGCGGCGCCTCGGCCAGCTTATCGATGTCCGCCCGCGGACGCAGCGTCGGCAGCGGAATGCTGTCGGGCATGTCGTCTTGCGGCGGCAGCGAGGCCAGTTGGACCTCAGGTTCTTGCGGCTCTTGCGAAGCCGCGGGCTCGCTTGCCGCGACGGCTGCCGGGAGCACGTCGATCATCTGCTCCGGCAATGTATTCGCCAGCGCCAGCGCAAGGCGCGACGAGCGTTCGATCTCCGCCACCGCGGGCCCGAAGCGCACTGACGCCGGGCCGTTCGGGTCGGGTATGCGTACCGGCTCGGCGAACCGGGCGTCGGCCGGCAGGCTGGCGAGCATGACGGGAGAGCCGGCTGAGGCACGGGCAAAGGCGGCGGCAAGCTTTTGCGGCGACAGCGCGGCCTTGGCGACCACGTCGTCGAAGCTCGATTGCCGCGACGCATCAGCGACAAGCGGCACGGTGTTGCGCTTGAGGCGGGCCGATTTTCCCTGGTGGACGAAGTTCGACGCCGACCGCAGGCAGTTGGCATCGCATCCGTGCTGCAGCAGCTTGGCCGACAGCGCCGCGTTTGCTGCGGCCCATGTCGGGGCCTGCGCCTTTGGAAGGCTGCGGCGAGGATCGGCGAGCGCGATGGTGCGCGGCGCGAGCAGGCTTTGCGGGAGACCGTTGGAAGCGGCGCTGAGCGAGGTTCCCACTGAATAAAGGCCGGCCAAGGTCGCCACCGACCATAAAGCAATGGCTGCGCCGACGGCCGGAACCGCGACCCAGCGCAGGCCGGGCCTCATCGAAGTCAATCCAGTTGCAGGACTGTCACCCCGGGTTTTCGCACTTACAAACGCCATTCAACCACTCTCAATCGGCCGATGCCGGCTAGCGGATTTCGCAGCCGTGACATTCACAGTTCGCCTGGTGCCCCCAGCACGCTTTGCGTCTGTTGCCGATTGATTCAAAAGATGGACAAAGTTGGTTAACCAATCCCTCTACCGACCGCCGATTGGGCGACGGTCACACCGAAAAACGCCCTCCAAAACCTGCATAGGTGGCAAAACTGCCCTCCAATGATGACTTTGCTGCCCGTTTTTGTCGGCCGAGTCAAGAAAGCGAAATGACTAGACCTTGCTGGGCGGAGTCGGCCATGGCTGCCAAAGTGAAGCCGGGCCGACCGGAATCGCGCGGCCGGCAGCCGCCGCCATCAAGCCCCGGCGATCGTCAACCTGCCACTTGTCGACCTGCCACTTGGGCGAATGAACGGTCATCGTCTGGGAATTCGGAATAGCGGCAAGACGTGTGCTGCATGGCAGCTGAACGTCGCAGGTGCTGGAACGGGATATCCAACACCTCGAGCAATTTCAGGAAAGTGCGAAACGGTTTTCCGTCCGGAATTGCGTCAAAACAAAAGACAGAGCGTTTCCGTGAAACGATGAACCGTTCAGACCACAGCCATGACTATGTGAGCCTGGATTTTGGCAGCAACCTCGCCGCTGCCATGCCTGTCTGCAATCGCGGCTGCGGCGTAGTCGGTTGCAGCGTCCAGTTTTCCCGCCTCTCTGGTCTCGATTTCATTGCGAAGGAGAGTGCCCTGGCAATAAGCAACGGCCGGAACGCGCGGCGAGGAGGCACGGCTTTGTTCGGCTCTCGTCTCGATCACCACACCGGAAAAACCTGCGTCCTCCAGCTCGCTACGGATCAGTGCCGTATCGTGGTAGCCATGCGGCGTGCGTGCCAGAAAGCGCGGCGGATCGTTCGGAAAAATCCTCGCCAGGGCATTCGTCACATCGTCCGCAAATACATTCTCTTCGATGCGATCCCATACGCTGAATAGAAAATGTCCTCCGGGATTCAGGACTCGCCGGGCTTCGCGATAGGCGGATGAGCGGTTGGGAAAGAACATCGCACCGAACTGACAACAAACGAGATCGAAGGCTGCATTTTCGAACGGTAGCGCCAGAGCATCAGCCTGACGCCATTTGATGCGATCGTCGGGAGCTTGCCGCGAAGCGGCGTAGTCGAGCATCGGCTGGTTGAGGTCGGTTACGACATAGCTTGCATCGGCGGACAGTTTTGGCGCCAATGCGCGGGTGACAACCCCGGTGCCCGCGGCGGTTTCCAAAACGGCGCTTGGCGACAAGGACGCTGCCCGTCGTGCAAGATCTGCGGCGAACGGCTCGAAAATCAACGGCACCATATAGCGGTCGTAGTTTTCCGGAATTGAGCCGGCGAATACCTTGTCCGTTTCCAACATTGCTATCCCCCGCCGTCCGTTTGATGGCTCGTCAGCATAGCATGGAATTGTTTGCTATTCGGTCGCATTCGACCGGGAGGCGGTTCGCTCCCGGAAGCTCCGAAACGCCGTGCTGCAATTATCTGCATGTGTGCTAATGTATTGTGGTCATGCGCATTGGTGCGTGGCCAAACATTAAATGGGAGGACGCGATGAAAGCCATGAATCGCAGGTCCGCGATTGCTCTCGGCGTGACGGCGGCAGCGGTAACGCCTTTGTTCACGCTGGCGGCGGCGGCAAAGGTGAAGAAATACGGCCCGAAGGAAGGCAAGGAGATTGCACCCGGCGTCAGATTGGTCGAGGTCGGCACCGGCAATTCCGATATCCCCGCCTACAAGAGCATCTCAATTGTCGATATAGTCTTTCAGCCCGGAGCAGCCGCCCCTCAAATGGTGATGGACAACGACATGGTCTGCACCATTGCTGCCGGTGAATTCACGATCAAGAAGGCGGACAAGGAATTCAAGCTCAAGGAAGGTGACGTGTACACCTGCTCCAAGGGCAAGACCGACGCGGCGGCCAACACCAGCAAGGTGGTCGGCATCCACCGCATCGCCGTCTTGATACCTGCCTAGCGCATACCGACGAAATCGGCCCGCGTCCTCTTCGGAGGCGCGGGCCTTTTGATGACGTGCGTGGCCTTGTGCGGTTCATCGTTTCACCGCTTCAACCCGGTCGACTTCGTCCAAGTGTGGTGAGGCTCATGCTGTTCATGGTTTTTCCTCCCGATTTTTACTTATGGGCGGTTCTCCCTCCGACCGCTTTGAAAGGGTGCGATTATATTAGAGATCGCGCAAGTTTCTGGCTGACTGCTGGCCGGTATAGGGGCCTGCATTGGCGGATTGGCAATGCGGCAGCGCGCTGAGCGTTTTGGAGTTCACGAAACGGCCCGGTGCTCTTCCCGAGCTGCCTCCCAGACCTCGCGCGCCGCATCTGCATTCAGTGCCGCGATTCCCAGGCCGACGATCAAATCCGGCCACGCCGAGCGCCACAGGAAGGCCGTCACCAATCCGGCCAGTATGATCGCAATATTGGCGACCGCATCGTTGCGGGCCGAGAGGAATGCCGCCCTGGTAAGACTGCCGCTGTGATGGCGGTAGCGCGCCAGCATGTAGGCGCACGACAGATTGACCGCCAGAGCGCCTAATCCCGCCAGCGTCAGCGCCGTTGGCTGCGGCGGCACCGGCATGTTGAACTTTTCCCACGCGGTCCACAGCGTCGCCAGGCCCGGCACCAGCAGGATAAGCGCCAGCGCCATGCCGACCCGCGAGCGGGCACGCAGCGACCATCCCATGGCGAGCAGTATGAGGAGATTGACCGAGGCATCTTCCAGAAAATCGACGCTGTCGGCGAACAGCGACACCGAGCCGATCGCCAGCGCGACGGCGAATTCAATGCCGAAATAACCCAGGTTCAGCAGTGCGACGACAAGCACCACCCGGCGAAGGCCGTCCGACGCAATTGCTTGCTGCATGGTCTGCCCTAACACGATGCCGTTGTCGCTCTTACCAGCTGCTCTTCCACCGCAACAGCCGCATGGCATTGGCCGTCACCAGCACCGTCGCCCCGGTGTCCGCGAGAATGGCGGGCCAGAGGCCGGTGATGCCGGCGATCGTCGTCACCAGGAACACTGCCTTCAGGCCCAATGCAATGGTGACGTTCTGCTTGATGTTGGCCATGGTTGCTTGGGACAGCCTGATCATGGCCGCAACGTCGCCGACGCGTCCATGCAGCACCGCTGCGTCAGCTGTTTCAAGAGCCACATCGGTGCCGCCGCCCATGGCAATGCCGACATCGGCCGCGGCAAGTGCCGGCGCATCGTTGATGCCGTCGCCGACCTTGGCTACCCTAAGCCCCTGCCCCTTCAGCTCGCCGAGGATGCGCTGCTTGTCCTCCGGGAGCAGTTCGGCGCGCACCTCGATGCCGAGCTGTTTGCCAATGGCAGCCGCCGTGCGCTTATTGTCGCCGGTTAGCATGACTGTCCTGATGCCTGCATTGGTCAGCGCCTTTAGCCCGGCGAAAGCATCCGGCCGGGGTTCGTCGCGCATGGCAATGAAGCCGGCCAGCGCGTTGTCTACAAGCAGCACCGCCACTGACTTGCCTTCATCGTTCAATGCCACGATGCGTGCCGCCTGGTCTGCTGGCAGCAGGTTTATCTCGCCCGCCGCGACTGGCGAGCCCAGAAACAGGTTCTTGCCGCCGACACGACCGATAACCCCTTTACCGCCGATCGCTTTGGCTTCGGCGGCAGGCGGCACGGGAATGTTGCCGGCTTTGGCCCTTTGGAGGATGGCCAAAGCGAGGGGATGGCTCGAGCCGATCTCAAGCGCTGCCGCGAGCGAAAGGATGTCGCGTTCACTGGCACCCACTGCAACGACATCGGTGACCTGCGGCTTGCCGAGCGTCAGCGTGCCGGTCTTGTCGAGCGCCACGGCGTTGACGGTCGCGAGCCCTTCCAGCACGGCCCCACCTTTCATCAGCAGGCCGCGCCGGGCTCCCGCCGAAAGCGACGCCGCGATCGCCGCCGGAACTGAAATGACCAACGCGCACGGGCAGCCGATGAGCAGCAGCGCCAGCCCCTTGTATATCCATTCGTTCCAATCGCCGCCCAAGAGCAGCGGCGGTGTGGCGGCCACGAACGCCACGACGGCGACAACGCCGGGCATGTACCAGCGCGAAAAGCGATCGATGAAGCGCTCGGTCGGCGCCTTGTTTTCCTGCGCCTCCTCGACCAGCTTGATCACGCGTGCAATCGTGTTGTCTGCGGCGGTCGCCGTCACCTTGACGCGCAGCACGCCGTCGCCGTTGATAGTGCCGGCAAAGACCGTGTCGCCGACGTCCTTGCGCACCGGCACGCTTTCACCGGAGACGGGTGATTCATCGATGGCGCTCCCGCCTTGGGTGATCTCGCCGTCAGCCGGAATCCGGTCGCCCGGCCGCACGAGGATGATGGCGCCCACAGCCAGGCTTTCTGCCGGCACCTCGCGGGTCTGGCCGCCTTTCTCGACGAACGCGGTTTTGGGAACGAGGACCGTGAGCGCTTGAATACTGGACCGTGCCTTGCCGGCCGCAACCCCTTCGAGCAACTCGCCGATCAGGAACAAGAAGACCACCGTCGCCGCTTCCTCGCCGGCACCGATGATGACGGCCCCGGCCGCCGCCACAGTCATCAGCATTTCGATTGTGAACGGAATGCCTGCGGCTGCGGCCATGGCCGCTCGGCGCGCGATCGGAGCCAGGCCGAGCAGCATTGCGGCGATGAAGGCCCACGGGCCGGTCGCGGGCCAGGCGTAATCAATCGCGAAAGCCACGGCCAAGGCGACTCCGCTGGCGATGGCCAGGCGGCCCTTGGCGCTGTCCCACCATAGCTCCGACGCCGGCGCATCATCGTTATCATGTAACCCCGCTACGTTCTCGTCGTGATTGCGCCTTCCGTCGGCATGGTTGTCGGCGGATTGATCGGATGCCGGCGTCCCAAACTTGGAGGTCAGCGGAGCGACGGCGTAGCCGAGGCCGGTGACCTTCCTCTCGATCGCGCCGAGATTGCTTTCGGGAGTATGAGTGACCGTCAGAGTGCCCGCCGAAACGGATACGTTGATGTCCCGAACACCAGGCATCCGCCGCACGGCCATATCGATTTTGCTGGCGCAACCGGCGCAATCCATGCCTTCCACGCGGTAGCGGGTCTGTTGTTTGGTCGCAGCCATGATGAACCTCTTGTATCTTCGACCGCGACGCTACATCCTCTAGCGACTAGAGGAGCAAGCGAAATGTCAACAGGTGTGACCATCGGTGAAGCGGCCCGACACAGCGGCGTGAAGGTTCCAACCATCCGCTACTATGAGCAGATCGAGTTGCTTCCTGCCCCTGCCCGCAGCGAAGCCAATCGCCGGCATTATGAAGCGGCAGACTTGCGCCGGCTCGCCTTCATCAGGCACGCGCGCGAGTTGGGGTTCGGGATCGAAGCCATCAGGGCGCTGCTGACGCTGCAGGATAATCCCAGCCAGCCTTGTGCGACTGCCGACGCCATTGCCCAGGCGCGTCTGGCCGACGTGGTTCAGCGGATACGCAGCCTTACAGCGTTGAAAGCCGAGCTGGAGCATATGGTCGAAGGCTGCCGGCACGGAAAAGTCTGCGAATGCCGTGTCATCGAGGTGCTGGCGGATCACGATAAATGCGAGCATGCCCGGCACTGATTGGCTCCCCTTGGTCGCTATGTCACAGCATTGGCACTTGCAAAAACCGTACTTTGCGGTCAGCCTGAGCAGATGTTGGCTCGGCTGTCGCCAAAACACATGCTTGTCACGCTGCTCGCGGTCTTCCTGACCGTGGGGCTCAGCCTGTCCGGTGCACAGGCCAGCATCATGTCGGCAACGATGACGGCCGGCATGGCTGCCGGCGATGGCATGACCATGCCTGCGGGGCCCGGCATGGACAAGATGGCCGATGCCGCCATGAAGGGTGACTGCAAGGGGTGCCTCAAGGGTGCCGGCGGTGACGGCAAGGGGATATACTGCCCGCCGACCTGCATTGCCCCGGCGCTTGCGTTGCTGCCGCAGAAGCTCGACATGGTGACAATCCCGCTGCCGTCGCAAATATCGCCGCTGCCGGCGCCGTTCCTGCACGGGCGAAGTTCCCTGCCCGACCCATACCCTCCCAGAGCCAGCGCTCTCGTCTGACGCCGTTTCAGCCGTCCCACGGCTGATGTCCGGCGTCCGGTCGCCCGCTCGCGTTGATGCGCGACGGGCGCGGACAAGCAATCAGTCGACGCTCGCCGTCGATCGAGATCGCAAGGAACGTAAGGGTGAATAGCAATTCCAGTCTTTTCCTGTCGCGCCGCGGGTTCCTGCTTGCGGCGGCGGGCGTCGCCGTCTCGACGTCGATGCGCCCGGCGCGGGCAGCCGCAGTTGATGAGCGCCGTATCAAGGTCGCGCCAGCCCATGCCCGGTTAATCGACGCAGGTGGTCCGCAAACCACGGTATGGGCCTATGACGGCACAATTCCCGGCCCGACCCTGCGCCTGCGGCAAGGCCAGCCGGTCCGCATCACTGTCGAGAACGGTCTCGACGAGGATACGACCGTCCACTGGCACGGCATTCGCCTGGCAAACGCCATGGACGGCGTGCCGGGCCTGACCCAGAAGCCGATCGGGCCGGGGCAAAGTTTCGTCTATGAGTTCACACCGCCGGACGCCGGCACCTTCTGGTACCATCCGCACGCCGACAGCCTGGTCCAGCTCGGCCGAGGCCTTGCCGGCGCACTGGTCGTTGAGGAGGTCGAGCCGGTCGCCGTCGACCGTGACATTCTGTGGCTGCTGCAGGACTGGCGGCTTGCGGCCAATGGGCAGATCGCCGGCGGCTTCGGCAGCGCCATGGATGCGTCGATGTCGGGCCGCGTCGGCAATGTCGTCACCGTCAACGGCACGGGGCCAGGCGATCGGAGCGTGAGGGCCGGCGAGCGCGTCAGGCTGCGGCTCGCCAATGCCTCGCTTGCCCGCATGATGGCGCTGCGCTTCGAAGGCCACCGTCCGGTCGTCGTCGCCATCGACGGCCAGCCCTGCGATCCGCATGAACCGGAGGGTGGTCGCCTGGTGCTGGCGCCCGCCATGCGCATCGACATCGTGCTCGACATGCAGGGCCACCCCGGCAGCCGCCACGCGGTTATCGACGATTTCTACGACGGCCTTGCCTACACCCTGACCACACTCGCCTATGACGCAGCGCCGCCGCTGAGAACCCATCCGCTCGGCACGCCAGCCGGCCTGCCGCGCAACCCTCTGCCCCAGCCCGACCTCGCTGGCGCCGAGCGCCAGGAAATCGTGCTGCAGGGCGGCATGATGGGCGGCGGCAAGCTCAAGGGCGTCGGCGGCATGATGGGCATGGGGATGATGGGCATGAACGGCGGTGCGGCCTGGGCGATCAACGGCATGTCGATGACCGGCGACGGCCATGCCGGCATGGCGCCGCAGTTCACGCTGAAACGCGGTGTGACCTGCCATCTCACCATGCGCAACGAAACCGCCTGGTGGCACCCGATGCATGTCCACGGCTTCAGCCTGTCGGTCATCTCGCGCAACGGTTCGCCGGTGCCGCACCGCCAATGGCAGGACACGGTGCTGCTCGCCCCCAAGGATGTGATCGAATGCGCCTTCGTCGCCGACAATCCGGGCGACTGGATGCTGCACTGCCATGTCGCCGATCACCAGATGGCCGGCCTGATGACGGCGTTCCGTGTGACCTGAAACTTTTATCCAATCAAGGAGAACTGCAATGAAACTGACCTACCGCCTTGCCGCACTGTCCCTGCTGATCGCAACGCCGCTGCCCGCCTTCGCCGCAACGATCAACGCCGTCATGTACAAGAACCCGCAATGCAGCTGCTGCGAGTCCTACGCCAACTATCTCGAGCACAACGGCTTCAAGGTCGACATCAAGCCGGTCAACAATCTCTCCCAGATCAGCAGCGATGCCGGCGTGCCGGCCGACCTCGAAGGCTGCCACACGCTGATGGTCGACGGCTATATCGTCGATGGCCTGGTGCCGGTCGAGATCGTCAAGAAGCTTTTGACCGAGCGCCCTGCCATCACCGGCATAACGCTCGCCGGCATGCCGGCCGGCGCCCCAGGCATGGGTGGCGAGAAGCAAGGCCCCTTCGTCGTCTACGCCTTCACCAAGGACGGCAAGGCGCCCACCGTCTACGCGACCGAGTGAGGGCATTGTGAGCAAACTAGCCATGGTCCTGGTTGGCATGCTGCTGGCGTTTTCGTGGCCGGTATCAGCCGCTGAGCCGCCGCAGAACTTTGCCGTTCACGAGGCGCCCGTCCCCGTGCCGGAAATCAGCTTCGAGGACGGCAATGGCAAGCCGAAAACGCTTGCGGATTTCCACGGCAAGGTCGTGCTGCTTAACGTTTGGGCGACATGGTGCGCGCCCTGCCGCAAGGAGATGCCGACGCTCGATCGTCTGCAGGCCAAGCTCGGCGGTCCGGATTTCGAGGTCGTCGCGCTGTCGATGGACCGTGCCGGACCTGACGCCGTCAAAATGTTCTATGGCGAGATCGGGGTCACACACCTCGCCCTCAACATCGACAGTTCCGCGAAGGCGATGTTCACGCTCGGCGCTGTCGGCCTTCCGATGACCCTGCTGATCGACCGCGACGGCAAGGAAATCGGCCGGTTGATTGGGCCGGCCGAATGGGACGCGCCCGACATGGTCGACTTCCTCCGCGGCCGCATCGCCGCCAACCCGGAAAGGAAGTGACCGATGCACATCCAATCGAGCTGGAAAGGATGGATGCGTGTGCTGCTGGTCGCGCTCGCAGCACCGGTCGCGGGCTTCGCCTACGGTGCGCGGGCGCACTCACTCGACGATGTCGACGCCATGCTGCAAAGCGATGAGAAATATTTCCAGCAGATCGACAAGCCGGCGCCTGATTTCACACTGCGCACCGCCGATGGGCGTGTCGTGCGAACGGCGGATCTGCGCGGCAAGGTGGTTGTCCTCCACTTCATCTACACATCGTGCCCGGATGTGTGTCCCCTGCATGCCGAGAAGATCGCCGATGTCCAGAACATGGTGAACGGCACGCCGATGAAGAATCAGGTCATCTTTGTCAGCATCACCACCGATCCAAAGAAAGACACGCCCGACGTGCTGCACTCCTACGGGTCGGCGCACGGGCTCGATCCCGTCAATTGGCTGTTCCTGACCACGACCGAGGATCAGCCGGAGGATGCGACCCGCAGACTGGCGGAGGCCTTCGGCCACAAGTTCACGCTGACCGATGACGGCTATCAGATGCATGGCATCGTCACCCATGTGATCGACAAGGAGGGCCGCTGGCGGGCGAATTTCCATGGCCTGGATTTCGCGTCCGTCAATCTCGTCACCTTCGTCAATGCGCTCACCAACAATGTCGAGCGCCCGCACCATGAGCAGGAAACGGGATGGTGGGCGAAAATCAAGGACATGTTCTGAGCACCATTCGCACGTGCCGGCGGTCCGGCGAAACAGAGGGAGGGAGAAGCCTGTGATCCACAAGTCCAACCCATTGCGCGGAGCCATCGGCAAAATGGCCCATGCCTTCATACTGGCCGGCGCGACCGTTTGGCTCGCGCTCGGTCTCAACGGTCAGGCGATCGCCGCGGGCGAGATGTCCCAGGACCAGTTCGACCAGCGTATCCACGATTATATCCTCGCGCATCCCGAAGTCGTCATGGAGGCGCTGCAGAGCCTCGACGCCCGTCAGCGCGAGGCTGCGGCAAAAGAGGCGAAAGCCGCCCTGGCGGCCAAGGCCGACGAGATTTTCCGGGACCCGGCGAGCCCGGTCGGCGGCAACGCCGAAGGCGACGTCCCCATGGTCGAGTTCTTTGACTATAACTGCCCCTATTGCCGGCAGGTCGCGCCGATCATGGCGCAAGCAATGGCCGACGATCCGCATCTTAAGGTCGTCTACAAGGAATTCCCGATCCTCAGCACGGATTCCGTATTTGCTGCCAAGGCGGCTCTCGCCGCAAAGCGCCAGGGCAAATACCTGGCATTCCACAAGGCCCTGTATGCGGTGAAGACGCGGGTGACCGAAACGGTCGTGCTGAAGGTCGCTGCCGACGTCGGGCTCGACGTGGCTAAACTGAAGACCGACATGCAGCGGCCCGACATCCAGGCGTCGATCGACCGGAATACGCAACTGGCACAGGCGCTGAAGATCAGCGGAACGCCAAGCTTCGTCGTTGGCGAGCAGATTTTCCCCGGCGCGACCGACCTGGCAACGATGAAGAAACTGATCCAGCAGGCGAGGAGCAGCAAATGAGCCGAATATGCTACCTAAACCGACGGACGGTTGTTCTGGGCGGCGCCTTTTGCGCCGCCGCGGTCCTGAGCTTCCTCAAGGGGCCGGATCTGGCGATGGCCGATGGGGATGCCGATCTGCTGCGCCGTTTCAAATATCTCAGCCAGAACGGCAACAGCACGTGTTCGGCCAAGTTCACCGAGTCGATCGCGACCATGCCGGCGATGTCGCGGATCACGGGCTCGTGCTGCAGCCCGATGGAGATGAAGCGCTATGCCGAGCAGGTGAGCGGCCTGGCCAGGTACCGCGACATCGCGATGATCCCAAGCGATCCGTACGATATTCAGGCCGGCATCGCACAGAAGATGATGCCCTACTACGATGTGAAGCTCTCCGGCGACGAGCAGCAGGCTTACGACTATGCGATGGCTAATTCCAACGAGAAGGGCCCTTGCTGCTGCCCATGCTGGCGCTGGAAAGTGTATGGCGGGCTGGCGAAGTTCCTGATCCGCGAGCACGGTTTCACCGGCAAGCAGGTCGTCGACGTCTGGGATCTCTCGGACGGCTGCGGCGGAGGTATGTAAGACGACCAGGACGTGGTCGACACTCCGTTGGCAGGACAAGACACTTCCGGTTGCCGGGACAAGGGCGACAGGGCGGCCGATCGGGTTTCCTCGTCGTCTTGACCGAAATCCACGGCGAGCTAATTCCCTGCGCAATCGCCGATGCTTACCGACTAAGGCGGGCTTTCACTGACAGCAAGGTGATTGCAATGATGAATGGTCCAATGGGTACGTGGATGATGGGCGGCATGGCGCTCGTCTGGGTCCTGGTGTTCGTCGCCCTCTTGCTCGCGATTGCAGCCCTGGTCAAATACCTGCGAACCTGAAGCCGTAGACACCGTCAAGCATACGACTATGCGATGGCAAATTCCGAGGGGAAGGGGGCAGCCGCTGCCAATGCTGGCGCTGGAAAGTGTATGGCGGACTGGCGAAGTTCTTGATCCGCGAGCACGGTTTCACCGGCAGGCAGGTCGTCGACCTGTCGGACGGCGGTGGCGGGTAGACTGCCGTGGCAACACGATTCTTCGCGCCGGATAGCTGATGCGGAGCCGGCCGGGGTTTTACCCCCCCGCCGCCGCAAAAAGCCCCCACAATTTTTACGCGAACCAGCCACCCCGCCCCCGGTGGCCCCCAGCCCGACGCAGTGTCGTATAAACAAAAACCG
>NZ_JAMYOE010000081.1:0-13196 GCF_040319695.1 Mesorhizobium sp. M0898
CAAAGAGCGTCGCCGTGGCCAGAATTATTCCCTGGCTGCGGCCCGCCCTCGGCGATGATCTCTGTCGCATCTGTGCCGCCGAACGCCTGGTGATAGATCTGTGGCCTCCAAACTGCATCGGCGGCCGCTTCTAGCAGTTCTGTAGTGGTGATGCTCCCCCTGTTTTCTGCAGGCTCGATGGAATAGATGGAATGTTGGATCGGCATATCACTTCCCCTCAGGACCGCTGATATGTGATTTGCTGCGAGGACACGAGTCTTGGACCATCAGAGCACGGCTCCTGTTTCAGTCGAGATACTAGTAAGCACCAGGTGCCTGCTGCCTAAACCCCGAGTTCGGGTAAACCTACCATTTGTCACAAATACGGGTGCAAAGATTCTGTGAAGTTACTTGTAAGATCTGTTACGCTCTTGATGACTGGGGCGCATGACGACGGTGGATGCGACGGACCATTTTTTGGGTACCCATTCGGTGAAGCTTTCGACGTCGTCGGCGGGCCTATTGCCCGTATAAATCTGCCGTGATTCTGTCCGTGAGGCCGAATCACGGAGGCGTCACGATGCGAGAGGAGACCAGCAGCAGCGAAGCCGCTTGGCAGGAAGAGCTTTGCGGGGCGGCCCTCCCCGACAAGCGCGTGGCCAGTCGGCTGCAGCGGTTGCTGGGATCGGCTGTCAGCCGCGCCGGGCAATCCGATCCCGGCGGCCTGCGGCGGTCGGCGGCGAAGGCGGCCTACCGCTTCGTTGACAACCCGCGTGTAACCGTTCTCGCCGGCCATTTCGCCCCGACCGCGGCGCGCGTTGCGGCGAACGAAGGTCCGATCCTTATCCTGGAGGAAACGACCGAATTTATCTACAGCCGAGCGCAGCCGGGCAAAATCGGCTTCACCAACACCGTCAACGCCGGGCGCTACAAGGCTGGGCAGCCCAACGTGCTGACCTTGTGCGGGGTGCTGATGCATTCGAGGCTGGCCGTCACCCTCACCGGCACACCCCTCGGTCTGACGGCGGCGAAGTTCTGGACACGAACTAAGTTCAGGGGAACGCTCGCGCTCAAGCGGCACATCAATCCCACTCGCGTGCCGACCGAGACGAAGGAGAGCTACTCGCTGGCTGGAGTACTTGCGTCAGTCCAATGGCGCTCGTTGGCGCACCCGAGCGCTGCGTGCATGTGGGTGACCGGGAGAGCGAGATCTACGAGCTCTATTGCACCGCGCAGGACCTTGGTACCAGCTGCCTCGTGCGGGTGCAGACGAACAGGCTGGCCGAGCGGCTCCGATGCTGTCCCACGATCCCGCGCATCGCGTCTTTGCCCAACTTGCGGCGGCCCCCTGGGCGGGACGTCATCGCATTAGGGTCGATCAGGACGAGACGACCTGGCTGCAGGTGAAGCTCGCCGCCATCAACACATTGCCGCCCGTGGCAAACAGAAGCACTACAGTCCGCAGGTTCTGACCTAAATCCATGCCCTCGAAGAGGATCCGCCGGCCGGTCGCGAGCCGATCGACTGGAAGCTTGTAACCAACCTGCTGGCCGAAGATCTCTCCGTGGCGGTCGAGAAGCTCGGCTGGTACGCCCTGCGCTGGCTATTTGCACGTCGTAACGGGAGGTTCTAGCGGGGGCCGGGCGGACAAGGTGCCGGATGCGGTCACGACGATTGGGCTCCTTCGCGACTGCCTGATTGGCCAGGAAATTCGCCTTGGTAAGCGTGCTTCCTTTCGTCCACTTCCTCGCAGATGCTCTACTCTCCGATTATGCCGGACCTTCTTAACTGAGCAGTCTGAGCGATTCAGATAGCCTTGAATACCACGGGCTCGGATCTGATCTTGCAAAGTGTCTTGCGATGACGGGTTGGTGATGCGCTGCGGCTATTTGCGGATAACCGGCCGAAGTGACTTGGTTTATCGACGCAAGTTCGGGCGACCCATTCGACGTGACCCCGCAGCGTCCGCCTCATCAGCATGTCCCTTTTAATGCAGTCCGCACCATTGCCGTCATTACGAAACGTTGGGCCCGCCTCCCTGCCGCCCGATCGTCCAGGAAATCCCATCCCCGCGCATGATGCCGGTCACCTGCTTGCCGATATGCCGTTCGAGCACCGGCCGCCACCGCACCTGCGTGAACTCACGCGATTTCTCGATTATTTTCCGCTGGCGAGTTCGACAGAGCGGAGGAGCGTGCTTTCCATTCGCTCTCCGGATTGCGCTTCGACATCGGACAGGCCGAGTTCGTCCGAGAGCTGACCGGCACCACGGTTCAGTTCGCGCTGGCGCAGATGCGCCAACATGTTGGTGCGGTAGACGATCCGATCCTGCTCTTCACGCGCAAGGCCCTGGGCGATTAGCCACTGCCGCCGGCAAACCTGAGCCTCTCCTACATCGTGGCCGAAACCCGAGTTCCCCAAGGGCTCTGGTCCATCGGAAACCAGCTCGCGATCAAGCCAGGTGGCGCCGTCGCACCCGACCTGCTGCTCCAGAATCGAGAAGCATTTCCTCGACATCGCACAGGCTCAGATTGAAGCGGAAGTAGAGCCAGACAGTACGGCCCACGATTTGGATCGGATAGCGGTGGTTCTTATGGGTCGGTGCACTCCCGGTCACGGGCGCGCCGCGCTGCTACCGCAATTTCCTTACCGCTCAATCAACGTGACAGCACCGCCTGAGTGCACCGCCCGCCTGAACAGGGAGGTGTGGGCCTCATGCCGACAGATTTTAAACAGCGTGGCAACGCCCTGTCCGGCTTTGCAAATACGCACACACAAAATTTGAACAGCAGGTGCTGCAACAAAACTCGAAAAAAGATTTGCAGATCTTTAACGCCGCAAAATCGTTGACGATGGTAGCCTTGGGGCAAGGTCTGAGGTCCAGCGCGGCTACAAAAATGCCGACAATCCTTTAGACCGCCGCACGGCACGCACAGAAAGGGTCCACAGCAATGGCAAGAGCGTTGATCTTAGTTGGAGGCACGAGAATGGGCTCAGGTCTGCTCTACGTCCAGGCCGCTCAGCGTCTTGGCCTCCACCCAATTACCCTTTCGGACGATCCAACTCGGTATGACCATTTTGGGGCGAAAGAGGCTGAGACAATCCGTGTTGATACAGACGATCTGGATGCGCTAATCCGCGAGTGTTCCAGGCTCCAAGAGACCTATGGAATTGCTGGCATCACGGGCGCGTTGGACCCAGTGTATGCGACAGTTGGCAAGCTCTGCCGCCATTTCGATCTGCCGGGACCGAATCCGGACGCTGTTGAACAATGCTGCGATAAGTACACTCAGCGTAAACTTCTCGCGGCCTCAGGCGTTCCGATGCCTGCTTATCGCTTGGCGACCAATGCAGCTGAAGTGGAGGATTCTGCCTCGGAGCTCGGACTGCCGGTGGTAGTTAAGCCTGCGGTGGGCAGCAACAGCGAGGGCGTCCGATTGTGCTGCACTGCCGACGAGTTAGCTCAACATACCTCCTATTTGTTGGGCGGGCAGCACATATGGCGGTCTGGGCCGAGGATGCTGGTCGAAGAATTCGCACAAGGCCCAAGTTATGGGGTCAGTACAATGGGGAATGAGGCCATTGGAATTAGCATCTACCACTCCGGCCCTCCACCGCGTTTCGTCGCGCCGGTGGACGAAATTTATCCGGCACCGCTGACTGAATATGAGCATGAGCGTATAACCGATATTTCGCTGAGCTGTTTGCGCGCTCTCGGCCTGGGCTGGGGGCCAGCGGGCATTCAAGTCCGGTGGACCAAGCGTGGCCCAGTCGTCATTGAGGTGAATCCGCGCCTTTGTGGCTCGCCGATTCCCCAACTGGTTCGTCTGTCTTACGGCGTTGATCTCATCACCGCGCACATCAAGCTTGCCATCGGCGAAGAATGGGATTTGCGCAAAAGGCATTCGCAGACAGCGGTCGCGCGATACCTGCTTGCTGATCGCAGTGGCACGCTCGATTGGATCGTTGGGGACAGTGAAGCCGCTGCTGTACCAGGTGTTGTCGAGGTCAAATTTTACGATCAAACTCAAAGGCCGATTTTCAAAAAAGGCGATGATCTAGACTTGTTGGGACATGTCATCGCCGCTTCATCCAGTCTTCCTCACACCGAGGCGATTCTTCAGCGTGCGGTCGACTTGATCCGTTGGTCGATCACACCATTTCGCGACCATGAACGAAATGACCTTGATCTAAACCACCCAGATAATAGTTAGAGTGGTATATGTAATGTCCGATAGAAATCGTAATAATGCATTTGGTGCAGAAGAATACCAGGAGCTCTTCGGAATTGCCGGCAAGGTAGTCTGCATTTCGGGATCGAGCCGCGGTCTAGGCAAAGCGCTCGCTACCTGTTTTGGGCGATTGGGTGCCAAGATAGTCCTTTCCTCGCACAATATTGAAGAGCTGACCGAAGCAGAGGCCGAACTTGCGGGCCAAGGAATCAATGTGACGGCTATCCGCGCTGATGTGCGTTCGCATGACGATTGCAAGGCACTGATTAGTGGCACGGTCGACCGGTTTCGACAGATCGATGTGATGGTCTGCAACGCAGGGACCGACATCATTAAGCCGGCGCATTCATATGAAGAGCCGGAATGGGACGAAATTGTCGATACCAATCTGCGTGGCTACTACTATTGTGCCAAGTTTGCCGCCCAAGCAATGCTGAATCAAGGAGGTGGCAGCATCATCATGACTTCTTCGGTCGCCAGTTCGCTCGGCATACCGGGCCTGACTGCGTATGCTGCTAGCAAGGGCGGCGTCAACCAACTGACGCGCACCATGGCGGTAGAATGGGCCAATAAGGGTATTCGTGTAAACGCCGTCGCACCTGGATTCATCAATAACTTCATGGATGGGGTGCATGCTAATCTCGATAGCCCTTATCAGCGCCGCGCAATGGAACTCACTCCGATGCGACGCCGCGGCAATCTGTCCGAATATTTCGGACCCTACATTTTCCTCGCGAGCCCAGCTGCATCGTTCGTAACAGGCGAGATCCTCTATGTCGATGGGGGCTACGCGGCGTGCTGATGCAGGATGCTTCGATTAAGGGGCGGTATTTGGAGGAGACTGGGCGATGTTAAACACAATTCCAGATGAAGTGAACTTCCTAGACTGCACCTTGCGCGACGGTGGCTACTACACAGGTTGGGATTTCGCGCCGGAACTGGTGTCGGACTACGTCGCTACCATCAACACTCTTCCAGTGGGCATGGTCGAGCTGGGGCTCGCCGGAAAGCCTGAGAGCCACGGATATTTCGCCAGTGTGACGAGCACCAAGGCCGAACAGGTTGCTGCCGGTCTCCTGGCCAGGACCTGCGTGATGATCGATGCCAAGGATGCGCTTGCGAGCGAGCTGCCAATACCCCTTGCCGTCGCCCGCCTGATAGAAGGGCTAGTGCCGGGGCATATCACGACCGTGCGCGTGGCGGCGAACTACCTCAGCTTGGCTGCCTGCCGGAACATTTTTGCTGAGTTGTCTCATAGGGGCTTCCGTGTGTTCTTGAATCTCATGCAGATCGACGCAGCAAACGTCGCGGAGGTTGAGATGTGCCTGAAGGAGGTGGAGCAGATCGATACCATCGACGTGCTATACATTGCGGATTCCTTTGGCTCTATGACGCCGGCTCGCGTTCATGAAATTATCGGCCAATTTGCGGATCGAATTGAGCCGGACATTGGGTTCCACGGTCATGACAACCGCGGATGTGCAGTGGCCAATTCAATGGCCGCTGCTATAGCGGGAGCGACCTGGATAGACTGCACCATGGGCGGCATGGGCCGCGGGGCAGGGAATACGGCTACTGAGCAGCTCCTTCCAATTCTCACTCGTCTCGAAACATCCAACGAACGGGCACTCCTCGAGCACGTTGTGCGTCACTTCGATCCGCTTCAGAAACGGTATGGCTGGGGCAGCAGCGCGGCATATCAATTCGCGGCCTCGAACTTCATTCATCCGTCCTATGTTCAAAAGCTACGTGAAGGCGGGGCGTTGTGTGACGCGTCGATTATCAGGCGCCTTTCGGAACTTCGCGCCGATGAACGGTTAAGTTTTGCCGATGAAAGCTTTCGGCGCTTGAGGGCGCACGACACCGCCTGATCGCAGTTACCTCTGTCGAAGTGCCCCTTTTTCCAAATGTGGAGGAACCGCATGACCGTACCGAATGCGGAAGTGAAACCATCGGCCCTTCCGTGCGATCCACGGTTTTCATCAGGCCCTTGCCGCAAACATCCCGGGTGGAGCGTGCACCCAACTATGCTGCGCTATGTTGGACGGAGTCACCGGAGTTCCGAGGGCGGAGAACGGCTGGCAGAAGTAATCAGGCGCATGGCCTCTTTGCTGGAGCTGCCTGACAGCTGGCTCTGCGGGATCGTGCCCGGTTCGGGCACTGGGGCCTGCAGCATGGCCTTACAAAATTTACTGGGCCCGTCTCCGGTCGAGACATTCGTGTCGGACAGCTTCTCGCAGTATTGGGCAAATGAGATCGATACGTTGGCGCTTGCCGCCCAACGCCGGCACGTATGTGCTTACGGAGATTTTCCGAGCACGAGCAGGATCGATCCCAATCACGACATCGTTCTAGTGCTAAACGGCACCAGCAATGGCGTTTGTCCACCGGATCTTAACTGGATTCTTACTGATCGTGCCGGGCTCGTGATCGCAGATGCCGTCTCGGCAGCTTTTACAAGGCACATCGACTTCGATCGTATCGATGTTCTATGCTGGTCTTGGCAGAAGGCGCTTGGCGGCGAAGGCGGCCATGGCATGATCGCGCTCTCGCCTCGGGCCCAGGCACGCCTGAAGGTCAACGGACGTAAGCCTGTAGCCAGGCTCATAAGACTGCACAACGCCGACGGGTCCGTAAACAAGGCGTTTTTTGGCGGACGCACGATCTCGACTCCCAGCATGTTCGCCGTCGAGGATATCCACTCTGCGCTCGGCTGGGCCGAAGCGTGCGGTGGACTACCCGCGCTGCTGAACAGGGTTGCCAATAACTATGCCGTGATGGCCGATTGGGTGAACTCTACTCCTTGGATCGATTGGACTTGCACGAACCCGGCAGCACGCTCCACCTGTTCGATTACTCTTCGGCTTGTACGAGAGCAGCACGCTGCCGACGAGAAAGAGGACGACCGCAAAATCGTTGCGGGGATGATCCGTCTACTCGAGGCCGAAGGCGCGGCTTTTGACATCTGGAGCTACGCTGACGCGCCCCCGGGATTCCGGATATGGGCGGGGCCTACGGTCGAGACAGACGACTTGGCGGTTTTATGCGAGTGGCTGGCCTGGGCTTATAGCGAGACGTGCGAGACCCGCATACCACCCAATGCGAGGACCGTGCGTCACGGCAACTTTCCACCCACTCAGGCGTGCTCGGTTCAGGCAAGGATCGGGTCGGCTTGTCCTCAAACCGGCGCCCTCGAAAGCCCTCCTCGGACACTGGCAGATTACTATGAGGCGATACTTTTCGACGCTACTGGGGTCCTGGTCAACGAAATTGACGCCCTCCCCGGCGCTGCCGATGTCTTGGCCCGACTTAATACGTGCGGGCGGCCATATTATATCGTGACGAATATCAGTAGTGGATCGGATGAAACGATATTGGCACGTCTCCGCGGCGCCGGGCTTCCGGTCCCAGCGGTCGACCGTATAGTTTCCGCGGGAGGCGTTGCGCGACATCGCGTACTCGAAGAGCTGGCAGCCGGGCGGGGGGTTTCGTATGTGGGCAGTGCACATGCTGCGCATGATATTTTCGGCAAGCATCCAAATCTCCATTGCGCTGACACGGCCGTCACATTCGACACACTCGTGGTGCTCGATGACGAAGGTTTCGATTTTAAACGGGCTGCCGATCACATCCTGTCGACCTTTCAACGCAGGCTAATCGAGACGGGCAAAATGCCCCGTATTATATTGGCAAACGCGGACATCATTTATTCCACCAAAAACGGCACACTCGTCTTTGGACCAGGTATAATAGGGCCAATGCTCCAAGCTGGACTAGCGCCCTTCGGTGCTCCTCCATTCTCAGTAGAGATTATGGGCAAGCCAGGAAGAGCGATTTTCGAAGAGTGCATCGCTCGGGCAGGTACCGACAGTCTTTTGATGGTCGGCGATCAGGTTGATACCGATATCAAGGGCGCAAAGGCTGCAGGGCTCGACGCACTTCTCGTAACCACCGGCCTCAACAGCTGCGGCGAGTTGCGTCAAGACGAGTACGGCGCTGCAGATTTCGTCGCAACCAACCTCAATCAAATTTTCGACGGCAGTTTATTTCCACACGTTCGGTCGGCGAAGCATTCCAATACAACGGACTAGGTGTTTGATCCCAGACTTTGATGGGGCATCCTTACCTTCCGAATCAAAGGATGCGCTATGGGCCAAGTTCTGCATGGGAGCGCCACAACTTCGAGCGAGAAGCGCGGATTGGAGACTAACGTGCATCTGAAAAGGTCGAAGGCCAACAGGCAGCTCCATATGGCAATCGGCTATGCCGGCAAGAATTCCTATCTCGCCTCTTTTACGAACGGCTGCTTAATCAGGTCCAGTGCATCCTGCATCTGCACTTCGAATATCAAGCGCTCGGGCGACGGTTATCTTCTGAGCGACGAGCATAACCTGACGCTTGAAGGGATCCGCGTCAAGGATGTCTAACTGCTCATGCCCATATTGGCAGTTCCAGGATAAGTTTATCCAGCTACTGCGCGAAAACTACACGACCGACGTTTCTCTTGCTTTCCCTAGTTGCAGCGGAGTGACCATGCCTCTGCCCGAGAAGATCGGCTTCATCGGAACCGGCGCCATCACCGACGCCATGGTGCGCGGCCTGCTCGCCGAGCCGGCGGCAGTGCCGCACATCATGGTCTCCCAGCGCAGCGCGGATGTTTCGGCGAAGCTCGCGGCTGATTTCCCGCAGGTACGCGTCTCCAGTGATAACCAGGCGATCGTTGAGGGCTGCGACACCCTCGTGCTGGCGATCCGCCCGCAGATCGCGGAAGGGGTCGTCCGCCCCTTGCAGCTCCGCGACGGAAAGAGGGTGATCAGCGTCGTCGCAGCGACGAGCCGACCGAGCCTTTTGGAATGGATCGGAGCGGATGTGAGTCTCACTCAGGCGATCCCGCTACCCTTCGTCGCGCGTCGCAAGGGCGTCACCGCCGTCTATCCACCGGACGCCGATACGGCGGCGATCTTCACTGTGCTCGGCAGCGCTGTCGAATGCGAGACGAAGACGGAATACGACCTCCTCGCCGCCGCAAGCGCGCTGATGGCGACGTATTTCGGCATCATGCACCGTACGACGGAGTGGCTCGCGGCACACGGTCTACCTGAAAAGAAGGGCCGCGCCTATCTTGCGCCCCTCTTCGCCGGTATCTCCGAGACGGCGCTCCTTGCTGGCAGGGATGTCGATCTCATCAGCCTGAGTCGCGAATTTGCCACCAAAGGCGGCCTGAACGAGCAGGTATTTCTGGACTTCGACGGCAACGGGGGTTCGAATGCACTAAAGCGGGCGCTGGACCGTGTATTAGAACGGATCACGCAATAGGGTTTTGTGTAAGTCACTGACCCCGAACCGCCGCGCCGCCTCACGCCGGCTCATCCCTTCCTCGACTGCTACGATGACACGATCCCGCAAGTCCTGCGAATATGATGACGCCATCATGGCTGGCCTCCTTCCCAGCCAGAAGGTTGTATCAAAATACCGCGATTCGGGAATCCCCTCCGATTCAATCCAAATGACAGAACGCTCTAGGTGGGGCAACGGGCCGCCAAGCGGGCCGCTCACTCGCTACGGCGCTTGAGTGGCGCGCTCCGCTCGCGGCTCGCTTGGCGATGAGGTGGTCGTCCTTCACACTGATGATGTTAACGGAATCGGGACAGGCCCGCTCCAAACATCAAGGAGAGACGACCATGAAGCATTATGCAGGGATCGACGTCATTGGAATACTCGAGCTGTGCGTTATCGATGCAAGCGGCAAGATCGTTCGCGAAACCAGGGTGGCGAGCGAGCCGGAGGCATTGATTGCCTGGTTTGCCTCGCTCGGCCTTCCTCTGGCGCGGATCGGGCTGGAAGCCGCTGTCGCAATGGCTCTTTGCGGCGATGCGGCAGGCGGGACTGGCGGTCGAGCTGCTGGAGACGCGACATGTGCGACGCCTTCAAAGCCATGCCGGTGAAGTCGGACCGCAATGACGCTCGGGGGATCGCGCAGCTGATGCGGCTTGGCTGGTTCCGGCCGGTGCATGCAAGTCGCTGCCCGCGCAAGAGGTGCGGGCGGTCCTGACGGCGCGCAAGCTCATCGAAGGTGAGGGATGTAGAGAACAGTGTGCGTGGCATTTTGCGCGGCTTCGGGCTTAACGTCGGCAAGACAACACCGCGCGACTTTGCTTGCCGCATCCGTGAACTGGTGGCTGGCCATCCGAACCTGAAGACGGTGGCCACGGTGCTGCTTTCTGTGCACGCCGTGCTACTGCGCGAGTTCCAGGCTCTCGAGAAAAAGGTTCGCGCGCCGGTGCGCGTTGATGCCAGGGTCAAGCGGTTGACGTGAACGCCGGGAGTCGGTCCGATCGTGGCGCTCACTTATGCCGCTGCGATCGACGACCCCGGGCGTTTTCGCTCGTCGAAGCGGGCGGGCGCGCATTTCGGCGTGACGCCGAAGACTATCAATCCGGCGAGATCGACTATAGCGGCCGCATCAGCAAGATCGGGGATGCCGCAGTGCGCACGGCGCTCTATGAGGCCGCCCACATCATGCTGGTGAAGCCGCTCAAGGGCTGCACGGAGCTCAAAAGGCTGGGCGATGCGGATCGCCCCGCGGGCCGGGATGAAGAAGGCCAAGGTGGCGCTGGCGCGCACGCTTGCGGTGATCCTGCACCGCATGTCTTCAACGCGGCGGCCAGGACGATGACGGCAGCCGCCTGAGAAAGGGGGGACAACCCTATTCGGGCGGGTCACGACACCAGGCCCTCCCGAAGCAAGGTCCCATTGCCGGGACGATGGATCAGGTCAGACCGCAACAGCCTACGTGGCATCGCGATCACGCGTCACTAAGATTGGTCGGCCTTATCCTCTTCAAACTCCATCAGGTGACGGTCGCGCACCGACCCGGTACAGAAGCAAGACCCCGGCAACTGGACGAAGCAAAATGGGGTCCTATAGAGGCCCTTACAGAAGCAGGTTGTTAGCCAAGATTGCACCGAGGCCGAGTGTCGCTGCCCGACCTAAGAAATCGCGCCGGGACAGCTTACCTTCGCGACGCACTCACTGAGAAAATTGACTTCATCTTAATTCCCCTTTTCTTTTGTTCATCGGTTATTGGCTGCACCCGCACGATGTAATCAGTCGCTGCCCTCCTGCGATCTGAAGAAGCTCGAGTCACCTTCGGAACCCCCCGTATGAATCCGAGGGGACGTTCGCTCCAAAACGTCCTCGCGGACGTGACGCTTTGATCCGGATTCGCCGACGGAAGATGCTAACACGGTTCTTCTTCCGCTGTTCGCGTTACAGGGTCCGATAGACTTTCCTGGCGTTTTCCCGAAAAAGCAGCGCCTTGTTTTCCTCGGATATTCGAGCCTTGAAGGCATAGCGCGGATCATCGAAGTCCCAGTGAGGATAATCGCTCGCATAGAGCAGCCTGTCCCAGCCGATTTGATCAAACAGATAGTTGAGCTCCTCGGGATTGTCCGGTTCTTCCACCGGTTGTGTGGAAAAATAGAAATGCTGACGCAGATAATGGGAAGGCGGATGTTTTAAGCTTGCCACCTCCGAGCCCATCCGCCGCCACAACATGTCCAGCCGGTGTCCAAGCCCGATCGACCAGGTACAACCACACTCGACGATGGCCACCTTGAGAGATGGCAGCTGATTGAACACGCCCTCAAGAATGAGACTCATAATCTGCGACTGCGCAGCGAAGGTGAGATCCAAATGGTCCTCACAGTAGTAGGACGGCCAGCCGCTGGCGGTCCGTGCGCCGGCTCGGCCTCCGATGTGCATGCCAATCGGAAAGCCATGATGAGCCGCGGCTTCCAGGATAGGCCTGTAGCGCCGGTGGCCCAGTGGCTCGGTTGTCCCTGCGAATATCTCCACCTGGACAAATCGCACATCCAGAGCCCGCTTTTCGATTTCCGCGACCGCGGCAACGGCATCGTCCGGAACGACCACAACGGATGCTCTCAGCCGATCCTCAAACTCGACAAACTCGGCGATTTGCCAATCGTTGACCGCCGTTGACAACGCGTTGCTGAGATCGAGATTGCGCCCGCCATTGGGCAGCCCTACCATGGGTTGGAGCACACCGAAGACAACATTGTTGGGATCGAGGTGCTGCTTCCTCATGAGCACCAGGTCCGAACCGGGCAGCCCGCCATTCGGCCAGGCATCACGACGGCACGACCTTGGATTGGATCCGTCATAGTTGTAGCCGCTGGCAAATGCCTCGAACCCCAACTCGCCATACTGATCGAGATGATCGCGCCACCGCTTGGAAATATAGGGATGGAGGCCATACTGGTCTTTGAGCGCCGGGTGGATATCGCAATCGGCTATACCTGCCGAAGATGCAGCACGCACCGGCTGCTTCGGGCTGACTGTCGTATCGTTCATTTCACCGTCTCCATCAGCCGTGGGTAAGTTCGCAAGGGATTCTCCCGCGCGATTTTCTGCCGAAGCCGCGCTGGAAAACCGGGTGGCATCGGATCATCTCCGTCGAACTGCCAGTGGGGGTAGTCGGACGAGAAGAGCAGCATGTCTTCGCTGCCGAGATGCTCTATCAGCTTCTCGACGTGCACCGGATCTTTCGACGTATCGAATGGCTGGATTGTAAACCGGACACGATCCCGGATTTCCGCCGCAGGAGAGCGCTTCACCCACGGGACTTCGCCGCGGGTACCATGCCAGTCCTTTTTGCTCTTCCAGATAAAACTCGGCACCCAACTGATGCCCGCCTCGATCATCACGAAGGTGAGATCCGGGAATTTGGCAAATACGCCCTCCATGATCAGGCTCTGGAGCTGCGCCGCGAAAATGTGAGTTGCGCTGGCATAGTCCTGGAGGTAGGTCGAAGGCCATCCCATACCGCCGCTCGCCGTGGGATAGCGATACATCGTCCCGGCATGGATACCGACAGGCAGCCCATGCTTTTGGGCTGCTTCATAGATCGGCCAAAAATGGCTCCGGCCGAGAAGCATCTCGTTGCCGGCCAGCAGCAGGACCTGA
>NZ_JAMYOE010000082.1:0-12582 GCF_040319695.1 Mesorhizobium sp. M0898
CGGCTGCGCCGTCCACCGCTCGCGCTTCGGCCTTCGGTGCGGCCGCGTCCGCGGCGCGGCCGGGATGCGCTGTCAGGCCGCGATGGGCGCGGCCACAACCGATGGAGACACGCCATGACCTACGAGCTTCCTTTCGACGAGGCCTATGAGCCCTACCACGCCTCCTCGCCGACCGATCGTGTCATCCTCGAACTGCAGATGTACGGCCATCGCCCGCATCAGGACGAACCCGATCCTCGGCCACTTCCCGACGACGAGGTGATCCGGGCTGGCCTCGCCGGGATCGTCGAGAGCTTCGCCGGCATGCTCGGCGATACCAGGCTCGAACCCGATCTTGACGACCTGCTCTGGTCCTTCGCAAACGTCTTCCACCGCGCAGCCGAGCGCGTCGCCCGCAACCTCGACCGCAATGAGGAGGCGCAGCGTTCGAGCCAGCAGGAGCAGGACGGCTCGGAGGTGAAGTCCGTCGAGCTGGAGCGGCTGACTGCGGAAGGCATCACCTATATCGAGCGCCGCAACGTGCTCGAAATCATGCGCGATGAGGCTGCCGACCTCTACGAGGCACAAACCGGATCGGCATGGCGGCCGCGCACTGGCTCCAAGGTCTCCCACCAGGCGATGACCGCTTCGGTGATCGACAGCCGCGACTTCCTCGCCGCCCGCCGCCACGCCGAAACCGAGGTGCTCGTTCCTGCCGGCACCAAGATTGCCTTCGCCGGTGGTCTCGACTGCAACGATCACGACCGGATCTGGAACGCGCTCGACAAGGCCCGCGAGAAGCATCCCGACATGGTCCTGCTCCACGGCGGCAGCCCGCGTGGCGCCGAACGCATCGCCGCCTGCTGGGCCGAGAACCGCAAGGTCACCCAGATCGCCTTCAAACCGGACTGGACCCGACACGCCAAGGCGGCTCCGTTCCGCCGCAACGATCAGCTTCTCTCGGTGGTGCCCTACGGCCTGATCGTCTTTCCCGGTTCCGGCATCACCGAGAACCTGGCCGACAAGGCGCGTCGGCTCGGCATCCCCGTGTGGCGGTTCGCGGAGGACGGCGCGTGAGCGCCGTTTTCTTGCAAATCAAGAAAATCCAGATAATATGGAGATCGATAAGGAGTCCAGCCATGCGCCAGTTCACGACGGGGGATCTCAACAAGCAGGTTGGCGACGTCACCGACGTTGCCAGCCGCGAACCCGTTATTCTTACCAAGCACCGCAAACCCCGGTTCGTGTTGATGAGTTACGAGCACTACGAACGGATGCGCATCGGCAGTGATCCCCGCCGCGCATACCATGTCTCCGAGATGCCGGAGGACCACACGGAACTCTTCGCCGCCGAGATCGACCGACTGGCGCGCGGGGAAGGATACGATGATGAGCGGTAGATTTCTGCCTGGTCAGGTGATCTCCTACCCGTATCTTTGGGCATGGCAACACGAGCGCGGCGAAACGGAAGGCCGCAAGAGCCGGCCGACCTGCGTGGTCATCGCTGTCGGCGGCGCAAGAGATGGCCTGACCCATCTCGCGCTCCTGGCGATAACCACCCAGCCACCGCCCGGCGATCGGGTCGGTTTGGAAGTCTCCGCTATCGAGTGCCGCCGCGCCGGTCTGAGCGATCTCAAGCGCTGCTGGATCGTGGTTGACGAATACAACTACGATATTGCCGAACGCTCCTGGTACATCGAATCCGACGGTAAACCCCTCGGTCGTTTCAGCAAGGCATTCATGATGAAGATCGCAGGCGCCTTTATCGAAGCGCGCAGCGAGGGCCGCCGCGTCAGCCGTCTGGATTGACGTTCTCTTTTCGCGGCAGGGAGCATACCTCGGATCGGATCAGTCCGCCGTTTCCGCATGCCTGTACGCCGGTCGCAGGAACAGGAATGGCTTCGTCACGCAAATCCGGTGTCATGCTGCATTGCACCGACGTATGTCCATTCCAGCACAGGTACGCACCATGGCCGCCGCCGCAAATAGGAAGATATCCGTCTCGATGCGGTTTCGCGACAATGATCTCACGATCATCGACCGCGGCGCGCAGCTGCTCGGCCTGTCGCGCACGGAGTTCATGCGGCGCGCAGCACTCCACGAGGCGCAGGCCGCCATCCTCAACGAAACCGTCATCCGCGTCTTCCCGGAAGCCTATGACGCCTTAGTGCAGGCGATCTCACCCCCCGCCGCTGCGTCCCCGCCGAAGGCGGCCGAGCGGTTGCGCCGGTCCTCGCCCTGGGACCGCTAGAGCGGCGGACTTTCATGTGAGTCCATACCCTGCGGCTGCGAAGTAATTTCTGCATTCTGTTGGAGAGAAGAGATTGCAGATATCGCCAATGGCCTGCCACAGGGCGTCGATGGTTCTGATGGCCTTTGCGCGCAGGTGCGCCTTGAGCTTGGCGAATGCCATTTCGATGGGATTGAGATCTGGGCTGTAGGGCGGCAGGAAGAGCAGCCAGCGCCTCTGGCCCGGATCGCTGCCTCGGCGGCCGGGCTCTTGTGGGCAGCGAGATTGTCGAGGATGACGACATCGCCCTTTGCCAGCGTCGGAGCGAGCTGCGTTTCGACATAGGTTTCGAAGATGCGCCGGTTCATCGGCGTGTCGATAACAAAAGGGGCCGTGAGCCCATGACAGCGCAACCCGGCGATGAAGGTCTGCGTCTTCCAATGCCCGAACGGTGCCTTTGAGCGCAGCCGTTGGCCCTTTAGGCAGCGGCCGCGCAGAGGTGTCATCTTCGTAGTGGTTCCGGTTTCGTCGATGAACACCAGCCGATGTGGCTCAAGCCGCATCCGCGGCTGGCGCCTGGTCTGCCACTCCTGCCGCGCCTTGCTGACGTCGGGACGATCTTGCTCGCTGGCCAGCAGCGTTTTTTTTGAAGCGATAGCCATTCCTGATGAGCCAGCGCGAGATCGAGGCAGGAGCGACCTGGACGTCTGTAGCAGCGGCCAGTTCGGCGGCAAGCTCCGGCATGGTGATGTCATCCTTCTCGGCCACACGGCCAAGCAGGAACGCACGATGCGGGTCGAGCTTGGAATGGCGGCGGCCACCGCTGGCCTTGGGCGCCAGGCTCTCGGTCTTTCGATAGTTCCTCATCAGGATCACGACAAACGAAACCGACACCCCAAAATGTGCCGCCGCCGCACGCCGCGAGTGGCCAGCCTCGACAAACCGCACAACACGTTCACGCAAATCGAGCGAATAGGGCTTGGGCATGGCAAATCACCTCCTACAGGAAGTGAATCATGAACCACGCCTCACTGGAATCCCTCGCGATTCAAACTGAACGTCCGACGCTCTAGGTGGCGCTTTCAGGCATCGAACTCCTCAACGACGCGCACCGCCTCGGCAGCTTCGATTGCAGCAAAGCCGCGCTCGACGCCTGGCTGGCCGGCTTCGCCCGAACGAACCAGGCCCGCGGGTTTACCCGCGTCCAGATCGTTCACGACCAGGACGCAGTCGTCGGCTATTACGGCCTCGCGCCAGGCGTGATCCAGCCAAACAGCGCACCGCGCGCCATCCGCACCGGCCGGCGGCCGCCGCAGGGATTCATTCCCGCGCGACAATCAGTCATCGATCGCCCGCACCACCACCGCGCGGCCCACCACGATGTCGGCGCCGGCGACGCAGCGATGCAGCGCGTCCTTGACCGGGCCGCTGCCGACGCCTTGCCCGGCATCGCGGTGGTCGAGGGCGAGTTGTCCGATCAACAGGGTCGGATCGTGCCGGAGGCGTTACGCGCGTGGAGCTAGTGGCTTTTGTCGGCCAGCCAGAAGCTCACTCCTGGATCGAGCGCATGAGCACCAGCGGCAGGGTCCGGGCGCGCCGGCCTACGGCCGGCCGGGCTCTAGTCGCGGCGCCTCGCCGCTCCCCGGGCCGGCTTTCGCCGTCTCGGCCTTCGGGTGACGATCCCTCTCGCAGGGGCGAGGGAGAGGGCGGCCGGCGCGGGGCGGGGGGCGCTAGAGAGAAGGGAAAGTCACGATATCGATGATATTCATAGGTGGATCACGCGAGATATTCGAGCTGCCGGAACCTGCCATCGCTCGCATCGGCGCGATCGTCGCTGCAGAGCACGGCGTGCTGATTGGCGACGCGTCTGGGGCCGATGCCGAGGCGCAGGGCCTGCTCGCTGGCTACGGCTACGAACATGTCGGGGTCTTCCATGCGGGCAAGGAACCTCGCAACAATCTGGGCGACTGGGCTGCCTACCATGTCCCGTCTCCTGAAGGCGCTCACGGGTATTGGTTCCACGCTGCCAAAGATCGGGAGATGGCGCGGCGCGCCGACTTTGGCATGATGATCTGGGATGGCGCATCACCCGGGACGGCCGTCAACGTGCTTCGGCTCGCCATCGCGAACAAGCCGTGCGTCATTTACGATCTGGCCAGGGGCAGCATGGCGACGACGTACAATGTGGAAGACTGGTGCGCCATGCTCCGCCATGTCGGTCCGGACATTCGCCGCCAAGCCGAAGCCCGCATGACGCCGGACGAGCGTCGGGCGTTGCCAGGATGATGTACGGGCGGTCCCCCTGACAGCCCGGCGGGTCCGATTCGATATGCTTGATCCTGCCCCGCCCCCCAACTCCACTTTATAAACGGCCGGGGCCGGCCTCTCTCAAAACCGGCCCACGCGCAGAGCCGCGAGGCGTTGTGCAAGATGATCATCTTGATCTGTCTCGCATCTGAAGCGGGTGCAAGCGTGCCGAACATCCTGGCTTACTTGGTCATCCAACCTGGTTGCGAGGCCTCGCCGAGAGGGGCGTGAAGTTCGCTGCCAGTCGGTTCCGAACTCGAAACCGCTGTGCCGCCATGCCGAACACGCAAGGCGGTTCACGCGCCAGGCTGCTGTTCGAGGTCTTTGACGACGCAGACGATGACCCGAGAGGCTGGCGGGGTAAGCCTTTTCCTGAGATCCGGCAGCGTTGCGTCGGCGGTCAAGCGATGGCGGCCTGAGTTCTTGTCCATCTGCCGCATCCGGGGCCATTCCCGTTTCATGTCGCCTTTGTAGACGACCGCCTGCTTTGTGCGGTCAACCCCCGTTGGGGGTACATCTCGGCGAATATTCAGGAAAATTCGATTTCTGTTTTTGTCTGCGGACAGGCGAAGGGCCTGCACGCTGTTTTTTCGGCAAATAGAATTTTCCAGAATTTTCGCCGAGATGACCGCAGCAGGACGGCCCTCTCCTTTGGCGCCATCGGGAATGGTCCCGATGCAAGCGAAGGAGAACTACCATGGCCACCACGATCGCAAACCTCACCACCAAGGCCGACGGCTCGATGGAAGGCGTCTTTGCCACGCTCCGGGTCAACGCCCCGATCACCCTGATCCCGAACACCAACAAGTCGCGCGAGGACGCGCCCGACTACCGGATCGTCAACAAGCGCACTGGCTTCGAGATCGGAGCCGGCTGGCACCGCACCTCCCAGCGTTCGGGCGAGGAATACCTCTCCGTCAAGCTGGAAGCGCCTGAGATCGGCGTCATCTTCGGCAACCTCGCACCCGCCCCGGGCGGCGAGGAGAACAAGAAGGTCATCCTCTGGAACAACCCCCAGTGAGGCATCGGTGGCCGGCCCCGCAAGGGGCCGGCTCCCCACCGGCAAAAGGAGGTTGCAATGAGCCGCTACACTATCACTGTCACTGGCACCGTCACCGGAAAGGGCCACTCCGATCCAGACGCTGTCATCGGCTACGACCCACCGCTTCGGACCTACTTCCTGCAAGCGTTCCCGCACCAGGAAACCGACGAGCCCCGTCTTTGGCTTGGCACCCGCGATCGCGCGTTCGAAGCGCTTGACGATCTTCGCCATGCAGCCATCTCACACGGCTACGACTTCATGCCGTTGTCGCCCAAACTGGCGGCAAAGCTGGTCGGCGACAAAGCGGCAGCCAGTGCGCTTCCGGACCGGGACGACTTCCTTGGTCAACTGCTGAAACACCTCAACCAATCCAAGTAGGCAAACATCTCAGGGCCCGCGACGAAGTATCGTCGCGGGCCCTTTTTTTCGCACATAGCAAGAGCCACGAACATCACCTGTCGCAACAGGCGATAGCGGCTCCATACCGTCGGTCATTCCTTCGGCAGTTTGTGCTTATGAATGCGGATATAATCCTGCACAGCCTTTCGCAGCAGTTCGGTCATGCTGTGGCCGTTGCTGATCGCCAGCAGCTTGAAATGGCGCTGCTCCGCAGCCGTCAGGTAATACCCGCAGCGGATCATCTCCTCGTCGCGAATCTTCTTGCCGGCTATCGGATCCTTTTTCTGACCCTGCCGCAGCAGCTTGCGAAAGTCAGGGCTTGCACCCGATGCCGGCTCGGGCGTCTGCGACATCGCCGATCCGACATTCGGCTCCAGCTTCTGCGCCTCGATCTTCGGCGATGAAATGAACATGCTCGGCAGTGCCGGCGGCTGCGTGGAAATCGCCTTCATCATGCGGGCTTTCTTGTCGTGACCGGGTTTCGGTGCGGTTTCTTCACTCATGCCGCGTTCCTTGTGGCTTCGATGAAGGTTTGCAGAAGGTCGTCGAAGACCCCTTCGCTCTCGGCAATCGCCTTCGCATCAGGCACCCCATGGCTGTAAAGGGTCTGCCCGGTCTGAAGATCGCGGTAGGCAACACGATTGTGCAGGACGTGTTCTGCAATCGGCGTGCCGTTGGCCTGGATGATGGCGCGCAGTTCGGTCAGGGCTCGCGCCCTGCCATCGATGATGGTCTGCTTGGTCAGCACGAATATCGCAGGCAGCGGTCTACCCCGGCTCTCGACCGCCAGCGGGATGTAGTGGTCAGTGATCTGGATGGCGGCGGTCACATCGTCGAGGGCAAAATAGACCGGCACGACAACAATGTCGGCGGCGTAGAGCCCGGCCATGAGGTTGTCATTTGTGGTGCCTTCCGTATCGATCAATACGACGGAGCGCTCACCGTTGTGAATGGCTGCGGCGTCAAGGACTTCCTGCGGGGTCATCGCGCTCACCAGTTGCAGCCTGTCAGGACGATTGCCAGCCTCACCCAGCATCTGGAACCAGCGGTTCATGTTCTGCCGCCGGTCGCCGTCGATGAGAGTGACCGAATAGCCCCGATGCAGCGCGACGGATGCGAGCGCGCGCAGCATCGTCGATTTGCCAGTGCCGCCCTTGGGGATCGCAGCGGAGATGATCATGGGGCCTCTTTCCGGCGTGGGCTCCCTGTGTCCATGTTAACAAGGACATAAGTCATCATGGACACAGGGAACGATATCACGGTCAAAACATGGTGACATAGTCAACGGGGAAGACTGGTTTGGCAACCCAGGCGCGCACCGATAAGGGCTCGTTCAGGGTGCAGTCACCAACGCGGCGGTTGCCATCTTCATGCGAGGAATGATCTGCCGGGCTGACCGGAGTGCAGACCGCCCTGATGTTTCCATGTTAACATGGAAACAAGTCTTCAACGCCACATCACAACAAATCACGATGGAGACATTGCGACGCTTGAGTCGGGCTGTGCCGTCGACAACTGCGCTGGTGAGAAAACACGCCCTCAATCATTTCTGCTTCTTCCTGGCAGGATAGCCTATTTTGTGATACACACAAAATAGGCGGCGCAGCCCTGGCGGGCCTTAGCGCCCGCAACGGGCTTGAGAGATGGATGCAGACGCCCAGAAAGCCGCGGTGAAGAGTGCGTCACGACGCTATGGCGAGGTGACGCACATCCGGTTTTCGGCTGACGAGCTGGCCAGCCTCAAAGCCATTGCGGAGCGGGACGGCGTGACCGTCAGCGAAGTCGTGCGGCGTCTTGTGCGGGCAGAGGCCGGGCATCTGCCTATCGCGTCAGAGGCGTTGCGGCCGGCGATCGTGGAGATGACTGATCAGCTGCGGCGCGTCGGCGTCAATTTCAATCAAGCCGTGCGTGCCATGAACGACGGCCGCATTCCTTCTGACGAGAATCTTGAGCAGGCGCTGATCGCCGTGGGAGACCTGGTGCGGCATTTTCGCGAGGAACTGAAGGCGATGACTGGCGGGTCACGCAAGGCGAGGGAGGCCAGGCCATGAGCGGTCGTCTTGCTGGCTACGCGGCCGAAATCGAACGCTATCTGCGGGGCGAGTCGGGAGCGAAGCGCGAGGACCTGGACAACGACGAGTCTCTGACGAGCGCCCGACGCGAGGCCGGTGAATTCCAGGCGATGAACAGTCATGAGCGGGCCGGCGGCGGCGGACGCCTCGGGCAAGGACAAGCAGGCTCGATGGGAGGTGGCGGCAGGAACGCCCCTCGTTCGTCGCCGGGAGGGACAGGAGTGGCGGGGAGCTCCATGTCGAGCAGGGCACCGAAGTCCACTGCTGCTGCGAGTTTGCCCAGGGCCGCTAGCGCCCCGATCATGGTCTATGGCGCCACGCTCGCCGGTTTCCGGCCGGAAGAGGAGGAGGAAGACTGGAAGCGGCGCGGCGGCGGCGGCCGTGGTACCGATCGCGCGAGCGCTACAGGACGAGCGGCGCGGGCGGGCTATCGGGCGCGCGCCGTGGCGGCACGGGCAGGCTATGCGGCGGGTGCGCAGCCTGCCGTGTTTAAGGTCATGCCCAATCCTCCGTCGACCAAGGAAGCCGCCGCCCGGCTGCTCAATTACATCGGTAAGCGCGACGACGAAAAAGGCGAGAAACACGACATCGAGATTTTCGACGAGGATGGGCAGGTGCTTGCGACAGGTGCCGCACGAAAGGCGTTCCTGGAGACGTTTTGCGAAACGTTCGAACCGCCCTTGGAAAATACCAATTTTATCGAAGCTCGTTTCGACCTCGCCGGCGAGGTCAGCGATGCCGCCTTGAGCGAGGCGTTGAACAAGGCCTTCGGTGCAAAACCGTTCCTCTATGCGCAGGATGGACAGACGGTGCAGGTATACGCGCACACCGATGAGCGGGCCGGACCGCTCGCCAAGGTGCTGGCCGGCGGTCGGGAAAATTCGCGCAGCAAGGCGCTCGACAAGATCGAGGCGCGCTTGTCCGAAGCAATGGGCGCGGCGGGGCTGGTAGCCAAGGCAGAGGTAACGGCGGCCGTGAGCCGTGAACCTAAAGCGAAATATTTCCTGCAGAAGTTCATCCGCACCAACAGCCACGTCCGCCACGCAAATGGCGAGCCCGTGCCTGGGGTGAAGAGTTCCACCAAGGCTGCGGCTGCGGTGTACGAACAATGGCGCCCGCAGTTTTCGGGGCGTGAACGCCGCAATGCCTATCACCTGCTTTTCTCGGCAAGAGCCGGCACCGATGCCAACGCCGTCATGGCCGCGGCGCGCGGCGTGCTCGAGGAGCGAGCGCCAGGATACAAGTTCGTCCTGGCGCATCACAACGACACCAAGCACGTCCATATCCATGCAATGGTGCAGGCACGGTCAGCCGACGGCGAGCGCCTGAAATTCTACAAGCCGGATCTCGCAGCCTGGCGCGAGACCTTTGCGGAAAAAGCACGCGAGAACGGCATTGCGATGGTGGCGACGCGGCGCATGGACCATGCGATGACGCGTCCGTTCACGAAGGAGCATGCCGGGGCTTATAGCCGCGCCCAGAGCGATCCGCGCTATCAGGTCAGCGCCAGGACGATCGAGCGAGTGGAGGCCAAGCGGCAACGCCGTTTGGATGGACAATCCCTAGTCGTGAACGGCGATGCAATCGCTGCCGCATGGCAAAAGACTGTGACGACGATGCGGACCGCGGGCATAGTCGGTCAGGCTCTCACGGCAGCGGAGTCGATCGGCAACAATTTTCTGCGGTTCCGTCGCGATCGGACAGGGGAGGGACAGCAGCCAGGTCCTGCCGCGGGTCGCGGAGCTGATCAATCGGGGCAAAAGTCTTTCCTGTCCCATCCCGGTATGAGAGAATTGAATGCACTGATAGGAGATTTGGACATGGCGCAGACCCCCTTGGAAATGCGGCGTCAGATGGCCCGCGTCAATCAGGCTCTGGACAACATGCGCGAGACGCTGCCGCCGGCGCATCAAGGACAGTTCGAACAGTATCGTGAAGAGGTGAACGACAAGATGCACGACCGTCTCGCGCGGCTGCAATTCGAGCGGCAGCAGCGTCGTGGTGGTGGCGGTGGCGAGCCGATCCCCGAGCGCGAGCCGCGAGGGCGAGACCTTCCAACTCGGGACGATCCCCGCGAGCCGGAGCAGCCGCGCACCGGCACCGAGCAGGAGAAGGTGGCAGCCAAGCAGAAGGACGCCAACAAACAGAAGGCACGGCAGTCGGAAGAGCAGGACCGCAAGACCCAGCGCTCAAATGATAACGATTACGAGCGCTGAGCCGAGCTCACTGCCGCCTGCGGCTAAAGAGACCGAGAGTGTTAGTGACCTCATGTGCCGAGGCCCATTTGGCGCCTACGAGGTTCAGGATGATGGCCACGCAGATCTCACGCCGCGCATGATCTTGAAATCTGCTTCGTGCCGCATTGCTGGATGGACTGAAGCTAAGGCTGGGACAGGCTGGTTTCAGGTCGGTCCAGGTAACCGCAGCGCCATAGGATCGATCGGTGACGGGCTCAAAGCCCGGTCGTAAGTTTGCTGATGGGTTAGGGTCCGGACTCATAACCGTCGGTCGACTGCGCTGGCGGCTCTGGTTGCCGTTAGTCGCGGGCGCTGAGCGGGGCTCGATAGGATCAACCGAACCTGCGATACTCAAGGCAATCTATTGGAGTGATGATGCGCATCGTAACCCGTCTCACTGATCGGCTTAAACTGCAGCATCCGATCATCAGCGCGCCGATGGCATTCGCATCGGGCGGGGAACTCGCAGGTGCGGTCAGTTCAGCCGGAGGGCTTGGGCTTATCGGCGGCGGCTATGGCGACGCTGATTGGCTGACGCGAGAGTTCGAGCGATCTGGCAACCGACCTGTCGGCTGCGGCTTCATAACTTGGTCACTCGCCAGGAACCCGCGCCTACTCGATAAGGCCCTGGAGCGGCGACCAAGTGCGATTTTCCTATCCTTTGGCGACCCGGCGCCTTTTTCGCCGGCAATACGGGCCGCCGGGGTCCCCTTGATCTGCCAGGTCCAGAGCCTCGACGACGCGCGCCGCGCTCTTGATGCCGGAGCCGACATTGTCGTCGCCCAAGGCGCGGAAGCCGGCGGTCACGGTGAGAAGCGAGCGACATTCACATTTGTTCCGGAGGTCGCGAACTTGGTACGGCGACGGGCGCCGGACACGCTCATCTGCGCGGCCGGCGGCATCGCCGATGGTCGTGGGCTTGCAGCGGCGCTGATGCTTGGCGCTGATGGCGTCGTGATGGGATCACGTTTCTGGGCCTCGTTGGAGGCTCTCGTTCATCCAAATCTGCACCAGGCTGCCCTTGCCGCGACCGGAGACGACACGGTTCGAACCTCGGTGATGGACCTAGCGCGCCGCCTGGATTGGCCATCGCGGTTTTCACTGCGCGTTCGGAAGAATGCTTTTACGGAAGCCTGGCACGGCAATGAGGCCCATCTCCTTGCCGACATTGACGCGCAGTCCGCTGCCTACCGGGAAGCGTGGGCAAGCGGCGATCCCACAATAGCCGCGATCATGATTGGTGAGGCCGCCGGCCTCATCCACGACATCGAGCCGGCGAGTGACATACTCCTTCGCACCGTTTCTGAAGCGATCACCCTGCTTCAGGGCGCAAGTTCGCTTCTGTTTGTCGAGGACAACTGTCACAGCCAGTAACTGACCGTAGCGGCTAGGCAGACGGCAGCGAGGAAGTTCGTGGCCGATCGATCGTATCTGGTGGCGATGCGGCGGAAATCCTTGAGCCGTCCGAACATGCGCTCGATGGCGTTGCGATCACGGTAGAGGAACGGGGAGAAGCAGTTCTTCCAGCGCCGGTTGGCTTCGGCGGAATGTTCGGCATCGCCCCTTTAGCCTAGACCTGTGGCGAATGGCATTGGTATCATAGTCCTTGTCGGCGTGCAGGATCGGGCTCTTGGGCATCTGCTCCAGAAGCAAATCTCCGGCGCTGCAATCGGCGACCTGGCCACCGGTCAAGAGGAAAGCGATCGGGCGGCACAGGCCATCGGTCAGGGCGTGGATCTTCGTGGTTCGCCCACCGCGCGACCGGCCGATCGCCTGATTTTGCTCCCCCCTTTGCCGCCAGAAGCGCAGCGATGCGCCTTCACGGCCGAAGAGTCGATCAGGACCTCAGCCGGAGGACCGCCAGCCGAGGCCAGGGCGTGGAAGATGTCGACCCAAACGCCTTTGGCAGCCCATCGGACAAAGCGATTGTAGAGCGTCTTTCTCGGCCCGTAGACTTGCGGGGCATCGACCCAGCGGCCGCCGGACTTGAGGACATGGACGATGCCGCCAATCGCTCGGCGGTCATCGATTCTTGGCTTGCCGCGCGTGTCGGTTGGCAGCAGCGCCTGCGGCCGCGAAACCTGCTCCCTCCGTCAGCCAGAAATAATCGCGATTCATCTGTGGCCTCCCTTTGGAGACCGTGACTCATAAAATCACCGTCAGTGGAATCCCTTGATGGGTCCGGATCCTAGCCTGAAAAATTCATGGGGGTTGGTGGATGTGGCGCAAGCCGTTGAAATGACGTAGGATTTGGTTGCTTAAGCCGATCCGAACCATTTCCCGGAGACCACACCCACCATGAACGATCTTGCGCTG
>NZ_JAMYOE010000083.1:0-11449 GCF_040319695.1 Mesorhizobium sp. M0898
TGAGCTCGGAGGTGGTCGAAGCCAGCTCAGAACGCAGGTCGCCGGCGATCTTCTCGAGGTCCATGCCGGCCAGAAGGTCGTGGATCGCCTCGGCGCCGATCATGGCGGTGAACGAATCCTCGCCATACTCGTCGACGGCCATCATGTACTCTTCCTCGCTGAGCAGCTGGTGCTCCTTCAGCGCGGTGAGGCCGGGTTCGGTAACGATGTAGTTCTCGAAGTAGAGGACCCGCTCGATGTCCTTCAGCGTCATGTCGAGCAGCGTGCCGATGCGCGACGGCAGCGACTTCAGGAACCAGATGTGGGCGACCGGTGCCGCCAGCTCGATATGGCCCATGCGCTCGCGGCGGACGCGCGACAGCGTGACTTCGACGCCGCACTTCTCGCAGATGACGCCCTTGTATTTCATGCGCTTGTACTTGCCGCACAGGCACTCATAGTCCTTGATCGGGCCAAAAATGCGCGCGCAGAACAGGCCGTCACGCTCCGGCTTGAAGGTGCGGTAGTTGATGGTCTCCGGCTTCTTGATCTCGCCGAACGACCAGGACAGAATCTTCTCAGGGCTGGCAAGCGAGATCCGGATGGAATCGAACACCTGCGCAGGCGCCTGGGGATTGAAGAGATTCATGACCTCTTGGTTCATGCCGTTCTCCTTTTCGGGGTCCTCGAAAACCCCTTGCATCTAGCGCGGGCCAAACGCCCGCCGACTTGATCGGCCATCGGCCGAGAATTTGGTGCGTCCGGTCGCGGGAAGACCGCGGCCGGACGTCTTGCTTACTCGGCCGCGTCGGGCAGCCGGATCGGGTTGTCGTCGAGCTTGGTGTTCTCCAGCTCGACATTGAGGCCGAGAGACCGCATTTCCTTGACGAGAACATTGAAGCTCTCGGGGATGCCGGCCTCGAATGTGTCGTCGCCTCTGACGATCGCCTCGTAGACCTTGGTGCGTCCGGCGACGTCATCCGACTTCACCGTCAGCATCTCCTGCAGCGTGTAGGCGGCGCCGTACGCTTCGAGCGCCCAGACCTCCATCTCGCCGAAGCGCTGGCCACCGAACTGCGCCTTGCCGCCCAGCGGCTGCTGGGTAACGAGCGAGTACGGACCGATCGAACGCGCGTGGATCTTGTCGTCCACAAGGTGGTGAAGCTTGAGCATATATATGTAACCCATCGTCACTTTGCGATCGAACGGCTCGCCGGTGCGTCCGTCATAGAGCTGCGACTGACCGCTGGTGTGCAGGCCCGCCTGCTCCAGCATGATGTTGATGTCGGCCTCGTGCGCGCCGTCGAACACCGGTGTCGCGATGGAGACGCCGCGGCGCATCTGCTCGCTGAGGCGAACGATGCTCTCGTCGTCATATTCGCGGACCGGCTCGTTGCGGTCGTTGGCCGGCATGAAGCTCTCGAGCGTCTTGCGCAGCGGCTTGATGTCGCCCGCTGTCTTGTACGCATCGATCAGATCGCCGATCTTCCTGCCCATTCCGGCGCAGGCCCAGCCCAGGTGCGTTTCCAGAATCTGGCCGACATTCATGCGCGACGGCACACCCAGCGGGTTGAGCACGATGTCGGCATGCGTGCCGTCCTCGAGGAAAGGCATGTCCTCGACCGGAACGATCCGCGACACGACACCCTTGTTGCCGTGTCGGCCGGCCATCTTGTCGCCGGGCTGCATCTTGCGCTTCACGGCCACGAAGACCTTGACCATCTTCATGACGCCCGGAGGCATTTCGTCGCCGCGCTGCACCTTCTCGACCTTGTCCATGAAGCGCTGCTCGAGCGCCTTCTTGGAATCGTCGTACTGGCCGCGCAGGGCTTCCAGTTCGCTCTGGAGCTTTTCGTTCTCCACGGCAAACTGCCACCACTGCGAACGCGGATACTCGTCGAGCGTGTCCTTCGACAGCTTCGAGCCCTTCTTGAAGCCCTTCGGCCCGGCAATCGCTTCCTTGCCGACGAGAACGTCGGAAAGACGCGAATAGACGTTGCGGTCGAGGATCGCCTGCTCGTCGTCGCGGTCCTTGGCGAGGCGTTCGATCTCCTCGCGCTCGATCGCCATGGCGCGCTCGTCCTTCTCGACGCCGTGGCGGTTGAAGACACGCACTTCGACGACGGTGCCGAAGGTTCCCGGAGGCATGCGCATCGAGGTGTCGCGCACGTCCGAGGCCTTTTCACCGAAGATGGCGCGCAGCAGCTTTTCTTCCGGCGTCATCGGGCTTTCGCCCTTCGGCGTGATCTTGCCGACCAGGATGTCGCCCGGCTGCACTTCCGCACCGATGTAGACGATGCCGGCCTCATCGAGGTTCTTCAGCGCTTCTTCCGAGACGTTGGGAATGTCGCGCGTGATCTCCTCCGGCCCCAGCTTGGTGTCGCGGGCCATGACTTCGAACTCCTCGATGTGGATCGAGGTGAAGACGTCGTCGGCGACGATGCGCTCGGACAGGAGGATGGAATCCTCGTAGTTGTAGCCGTTCCACGGCATGAACGCGACCAGCACGTTACGGCCGAGGGCCAGATCGCCGAGCTCGGTCGACGGACCGTCGGCGATGATGTCGCCCTTGTTGACCCGGTCGCCCATGCGCACCAGCGGACGCTGGTTGATGCAGGTGTTCTGGTTCGAACGCTGGAACTTCATCAGCCGGTAGATATCGACGCCGGACTTGCCGGGGTCGAGATCTTCCGTGGCGCGGATGACGATACGCGTCGCGTCCACCTGGTCGACGATGCCGCCGCGGCGGGCGCCGATGGCGGCGCCCGAGTCACGGGCGACGATCGGCTCCATGCCGGTGCCGACGAACGGCGCTTCGGCGCGCACCAGCGGCACGGCCTGACGCTGCATGTTCGAGCCCATCAGCGCACGGTTGGCGTCATCGTTCTCCAGGAACGGGATCAGGGCCGCGGCCACCGACACCATCTGCTTCGGCGACACGTCCATGAGATCGACGTTTTCGCGCGGCGCCATCATCACTTCGCCGGCGTTGCGGCAAATGACGAATTCGTCGACGAAATGACTATTCTTGTCGAGCTCGGCATTGGCCTGCGCGACGTGGTGCTTGGCCTCTTCCATAGCCGAGAGGTAAACGACCTCATTGGTCAGCTTGCCGTTGACGATCTTGCGGTACGGGCTCTCGATGAAGCCGTATTTGTTGACGCGCGCGAAGGTCGCAAGCGAGTTGATCAGGCCGATGTTCGGGCCTTCCGGCGTCTCGATCGGGCAGATGCGGCCGTAATGCGTCGGGTGCACGTCGCGCACTTCGAAACCGGCACGCTCGCGGGTCAGACCGCCCGGCCCAAGCGCCGAAAGACGGCGCTTGTGGGTGATCTCCGAAAGCGGGTTGGTCTGATCCATAAACTGCGACAGCTGCGAGGAACCGAAGAACTCGCGCACGGCGGCAGCCGCCGGCTTGGCGTTGATCAGGTCCTGCGGCATCACCGTATCGATCTCGATCGAGGACATGCGTTCCTTGATCGCGCGCTCCATGCGCAGCAGGCCGACGCGGTACTGGTTCTCCATCAGCTCGCCGACCGAGCGCACGCGGCGGTTGCCGAGATTGTCGATGTCGTCGATCTCGCCCTTGCCGTCGCGCAGTTCGACCAGCGTCTTGACCACGGCCAGGATGTCGTCCTTGCGCAGCACGCGCACGGTATCCTCGGCCTTGAGCTCGAGCCGCATGTTCATCTTGACGCGGCCAACGGCCGACAGATCATAGCGCTCGCTGTCGAAGAACAGCGAGTTGAACATGGCTTCAGCGGTTTCCAGCGTCGGCGGCTCGCCGGGGCGCATGACGCGGTAGATGTCGAACAGCGCGTCCTGGCGGCTCTCGTTCTTGTCGACGTTGAGCGTGTTGCGGATGTAGGCGCCGACGTTGACGTGGTCGATGTCGAGGACCTTGATCTCATCCTCACCGGTGCCAAGCAGCACTTTCAGCGTCTTTTCGTCGATCTCGTCACCGGCTTCGAGGAAGATCTCGCCGGTCGCGTAGTTGACAATATCCTCGGCAAGGTAGTTGCCGAGCAGATCCTCGTCGGTCGCCTTGATCGCCTTGAGACCCTTTTCGCCAAGCGCCCTGGCCTGGCGGGCGGTGATCTTCTTGCCGGCCTCGACGACGACTTCGCCGGTGTCGGCGTCGACCAGGTCACCAACGGCCTTGAGGCCGCGGAAACGGTCGACGTTGAACGGGATGCGCCAGTGGTCGCCGGCGCGCTTGTAGGTAATCTTGTTGTAGAAGGTCGACAGGATCTCTTCGCCGTCCATGCCGAGCGCCATCAGCAGCGACGTCACCGGAATCTTGCGGCGGCGATCGATGCGGGCATGCACGACGTCCTTGCTGTCGAACTCGATGTCGAGCCACGAACCGCGATAGGGAATGACGCGCGCGGCAAACAGGAGCTTGCCGGACGAGTGCGACTTGCCCTTGTCATGGTCGAAGAAGACGCCCGGCGAACGGTGCATCTGCGAGACGATGACGCGCTCGGTGCCGTTGACGATGAAGGTGCCGTTCAAGGTCATGAGCGGCATGTCGCCCATGTAGACGTCCTGCTCCTTGATGTCCTTGATCGACTTGGCGCCGGTATCCTCGTCGATATCGAACACGATGAGGCGCAGCGTCACCTTGAGCGGCGCCGCATAGGTCAGGTCGCGCTGACGGCATTCGTCAACGTCGAATTTCGGTCCCTCGAACTCATACTTCACAAATTCCAGCATCGAGGAGCCGGAAAAATCGGAAATCGGGAAGACCGACTTGAAAACTGCCTGCAGTCCCTCGTCAGGACGCCCACCCTTGGGCTCCTCCACCATCAGGAACTGGTCATAGGATGCTTTCTGAACCTCGATCAGGTTCGGCATCTCCGCAACTTCCGGGATCTTTCCGAAAAACTTGCGTACGCGTCTGCGGCCATTGAAAGTCTGGGTCTGGGCCATCGTCGCTCCTTAGCTCAATTCTCGGGACGAGCCTCGCCGCGGCTCGCCTTGCATCTCGGGCCACCTTGGCGGCCCTGCCTTGTTGCCCGCCGCCTGTCGGCGGCTTCTTGTCTTTTCACCCGGCGCCAATTGGCGGCGGGCCAGAAACGGGAGAAAACCCGTTTCCTGAAGGCCGGTTTGCGGCCCTCAGGAAAGAGGTTTTCGCACTCTTCGCGTTACGCAGCCTCCCTTCGACGCGAAAGGAGTGGCGGACGGCGCGCCCCGGTCGGCCGGTACTCAACGCTTACTTCAGTTCGACCTTGGCGCCGGCTGCTTCCAGCTGGGCCTTGAACTTGTCCGCGTCGGCCTTGGAAACGGCTTCCTTGACCGGCTTCGGAGCCGCCTCGACCAGGTCCTTGGCTTCCTTGAGGCCAAGACCGGTGATGGCGCGAACTTCCTTGATGACGTTGATCTTCTGAGCGCCTGCCTCGGTGAGGACGACGTCGAATTCCGTCTTTTCCTCGACCGGAGCAGCAGCGGCCGCAGCGCCGCCGGCAGCGGCAACCGCCACCGGAGCAGCGGCGGAAACGCCCCACTTTTCTTCAAGAAGCTTCGACAGCTCGGCCGCCTCGAGGACGGTCAGCTTCGAAAGGTCGTCTACGATCTTTGCCAGATCAGCCATTGCAATGTTCCTTCATAAGGTTCGAACGTGTGTTTGTGATAGCGAGGAACGGCCTCATGCCGCCTCGTCCTTCCGGGCGTAAGCGCCGATGACGCGCGCGACCGAAGCCGCAGGCGCATTGACGATCTGGGCGATCCGGGTTGCCGGCGTGGCGATCATGCCAACCAGCCTGGCGCGCAGCTCATCGAGCGACGGAAGTGTGGCGAGTGCCTTCACACCGTCGGCATTGAGCGAGGTGGTACCCATTGCGCCGCCGAGAATGACGAGCTTGTCATTTCCCTTGGCGAAATCGGACGCGACCTTCGGCGCCGCAATCGGATCCTCCGAATAGGCGATCAGCGTCTGCCCCTTGAACAGCTCGATGATCGATGCGGAGTCCGTGCCCTGAAGAGCGATTTTGGCGAGACGGTTCTTCGCGACTTTGACGGTGCCACCGGCGGCGCGCATTTTCGACCGAAGGTCGTTCATTTGCGCGACGGTGATACCGGCGTAGTGGGCCACGACGACTGAACCAGCGCTTGAAAACGCATCATTCAGGCCCGTGACGAGTTCGCGTTTTTCCGCTCTGTCCACTGCCTATCTCCAGTTGACCCCTGCCCTCTACGAAGGACAGGCGTCGGGTTGCCTTTTGCCGGCCGGGCCATCCAGTAACGGATCTCCCGAACGACGCTCGAGGATCCTGCCCCCTTTCGCCACACCTGCCGGCAAGCCGGACGGTGCGCAGACAAAAGGCAAACACGGTTCGAACCTTTCATTGGAGCTTGTGGCTCCTTTGTCCGGTCTTCACCCGTCTCATGCAGGCCCGCATGAATTAAGGCCCACATCACCTAAGGCTTGGGGGCCGCCTGCAATCTCGGACAGGATGTCCGGAAGTCTTTCGACTTCCGGTACCGGGCCGCCGACAGGTCGGAGGCCCGGAATTCTTTCACGGATCAGCGTTTAGCGGCCGATCCAATTGTTCGTATCAGGACGCTGCCAGCGTCGAGACGTCGAGCTTGAGGCCCGGACCCATCGTCGAGGTGACCGACACCTTCTTGACGTAGTTGCCCTTGGCACCAGCCGGCTTTGCCCTGGTCACCGCATCAGCGAAGGCACGGACGTTTTCTTCCAGCGCCTTGACGTCGAACGAGACCTTGCCGACGCCGGCGTGAACGATACCGGCCTTCTCGACGCGGAACTCGACGGCGCCGCCCTTCGATGCCTTGACGGCGGCGGTAACGTCGGTGGTGACGGTGCCGACCTTCGGGTTCGGCATCATGCCGCGCGGACCGAGCACCTTGCCGAGACGGCCGACCAGCGGCATCATGTCCGGCGTGGCGATGCAGCGGTCGAAGTCGATCGTGCCCTTCTGGACGATGTCGACCAGATCCTCGGCTCCGACGATGTCGGCGCCGGCGGCCTTGGCCTCCTCGGCCTTGTCGCCACGCGCGAAGACGGCGACGCGAACGCTGCGGCCGGTGCCGTTCGGCAGGTTGACCACGCCGCGGACCATCTGGTCGGCATGGCGCGGGTCGACGCCGAGGTTCATCGCGACTTCGATCGTCTCGTCGAACTTCACCGAGGAGCGATCCTTGAGCAGCTTCAGCGCCTCACCCAAAGCGTAAGCCTTGTTGGGATCGATGCCTTCGCGGGTCTTCGATACACGCTTTGCAATCTTTGCCATGATCTCAGCCCACCACTTCCAGACCCATCGAGCGGGCGGAGCCCTCGACCATGCGCATGGCCGCCTCGACGTCGTTTGCGTTCAGATCCTTCATCTTCTGCTCGGCGATGGCGCGCACCTTGTCGCGGCCGATCGTGCCGGCCTTGACCTTGCCCGGCTCCTTCGAGCCCGACTTCAGGTTGGCGGCCTTCTTCAGGAAGTAGCTCACCGGTGGCGTCTTCATGACGAAGGTGAACGACTTGTCCTGGTAGTAGGTGATGACGACCGGAACCGGCGAGCCCTTTTCCATTTCCTGGGTCTGCGCGTTGAACGCCTTGCAGAACTCCATGATGTTGATGCCACGCTGACCAAGCGCCGGGCCGATCGGGGGCGACGGCGTGGCCGATCCCGCGGAAACCTGGAGCTTGAGCTGGCCTGCAATCTTCTTAGCCATCTCTCTTCCTGCCTTTTCTCATGCCGGTCTTGCCGGCGGTTGCAGTCTGGTGGTGCGGTCCGCGCGGCCGGCTAAAGCCGCATTCGCCTCCCACCCGTTTTTGGCCGCGCGATCTCCGCGCCGCCTTCCCTGCCGCCGAAACCGGTGCAGGGATTTCGGATCAGCCCTTCTCGACCTGTCCGAATTCCAGATCGACCGGCACAGCGCGCCCGAAGATCGATACTTCCACCTTGAGCCGCGCCCGCTCCTCGTCCACTTCCTGGACGAAACCGTTGAAGGACGCGAATGGTCCATCCGAAACGCGGATCGCTTCGCCGATCTCGAACGTCACCGACGGCTTCGGCCGCTCGACGCCTTCCTGAACCTGGTTCAGGATACGCTGGGCCTCGGCTTCGGTGATCGGCACCGGCTTGGAGTCGCCCAGGAAACCGGTGACCTTCGGCGTGTTCTTGACGAGCGAGAACACGGCGTCGGTCAGATTGGCTTTCAGCAGCACATAGCCCGGAAAGAACTTGCGCTCGGCATCGACCTTGCGGCCGCGGCGGATCTCGACGACCTTCTCGGTCGGCACCACGATCTGCTCGATGTCGGCGGACAGGCCCTTCTGCTTGGCCTTGTTCTCGATGTCCTCGGCGACCTTCTTTTCAAAGTTCGAGTAGGCGTGGACGATGTACCACCGCGCGGTCATTTCAAGACTTCTCCGTAATCGCCGGACTTACTGTCCGAGGCCGAGGATTTTTTCGACCGCAAAGCCCATGGCCACGTCTGCGGTAAAGAAAAAGATCATCGCGATGACCGCGAACACAAGGACCATCACCGTCGAGATCATCGTTTCGCGCCGCGACGGCCAAGTGACCTTGGCGGTCTCCGCGCGAACCTGCTGGAGAAAGGTGAAGGGATTTGTGGTTTTCGAAGCCATATGCCGCTCTGTCTGCAAGACCCGTTGGCCGGGCCTCCTGGATGATCCCGCTGGCCGGGACGTGCCGCTTGAGCGTGCGTTCGCGCCGAATCAGCGCAATCATTTCGCCCATGCAAATCAGACGCGTAAAGCCGGCTTCCCAGCTCCACGCGTCGCGTGTCTGTCTCGTCTACATAAAACCGATTCTTGATCCACGCAAGTGGCAAGTGTCCGCTTTATGGCCAAACGCCGCCTCGGAACCATCCAGTCGTCCCGTCCCGGCTATGCGGCCCTTATGCCGCAACTTGTGCCATATGGCAAGTCACAAGCCGATTTTCAAAGGCCGCACTGCAAAAGAATCGTTTTAGGTATCCATTCAAAGAATGGCACGGGCAGCAGGGCTCGAACCTACGACCTGCGGTTTTGGAGACCGAATAGCCTTCCCACATCATCCTGTTTACAATGTGATATTTGCCATTTCCAGCATCGATGTGCAAGGATTTGTGTAAGGCTTCACCTCAGTTTCCGTCCGAATCCTAGTCCTTAGGCTTCGCTGTCTGCTGGGCAACCTTCCCCAAAGCGACGAGGGCATCGAATTGCGCGGCTGAAAATTCTCCGCCCTCACGCACTCGATCCCGATGGCTCGCGTCGAGCCCCGTCAGTAACGATGCGAGCCGTTCCACGAAACGTGGCGCTCTGGCACCCCTCGGCGGCATCGCTTCAAGCGCCATCCAGGTGAGCCCAATGAGTTCGTCTGGAGCCTTGCCGGCGTCGATGAGCGCCACGGCGCGCTGGGAGAAGGTGTTGAACTGAATGTCCCTCGGCTCTTTGTCGTACCGCTCCGCCAGAGCCAGGGCTGACGCCGTCTGCTTTGCTATACGCTCGATACTGGTGTGTCCGAGAAACACCGCAACACGGGCAGCCGCGCGGATCTCCCCATCTGAAGCCGTAATTTCCCGCTTTTTCAGCACCCGTTTAATCGTGGCGCAGCGTTTCGAGAAATCAGGCGGCAGACACAGATAGGACACGTCCACCCGGCCGGGCCTTTTTATTGCGCTGTCGATGCGATCATCATAATTGGTCGCCAGAATGAAGATGACGGATTCTTCCTCCCGAAGGTCAGCCAGCTTTGTGAGCATCCCAGGCGTCAGCAACTGAAAAGCGCTCTGCTGGGCGCGAAACAGCTCACTGTCCCGATCCAATAGGAATTGATCGAGCTCGTCGAACAGGACCACGGCCATCATTTGATGCCTGAGCACCTCGAAGATCAGCTTTGCCCGCCGCTCCATGTGGGCGTCGCCGGTGGTGAGAAAGTCGCTCACCGTCACCCGGATCATGGGCACGTTCAACGCTGCGGCGAGGTTTTTCGCCGTCGTGCTTTTCCCGGTTCCAGGAGGCCCGTAGAGCAGCATCGACCAGTTGGGCTCACCCGAGCGGGTAAGCCGAGGCTCGACGAAACACCTGCCGATGTCCTCATAGAACCGATAGTCAGGATTAGTGCCTGCGGGCTCGAATTTCGTAACGATGTCATTCCAGGCAGGCGGGGTGCCCACCGGAAGCGTCACGTCCAGTTCGGATAGCTCCAGAAGCTCACCCGATATGTGTTGGTCAAGGTAATCCCGGAAAATCACCAAAAATTCCAGGATCTGGCTATTCTCCCAGATGTGGAGGTAGGATCCGCCGAGCCGCTCCGATCGCCAGCCCATGACCTCTCCAATCGCCAGCGACAACGGCAGCCGCCGGCCTTTCAGCCAATCCCAGTATTTGAGGATCACTGCGAGATGCGTGTTTCCCAGGGCGTTGGACCGGCGTCCCGGTGACCGAGCGTCCAGAATGGAAAGGCTGCATAAAAGGGAGGTCGCAGTCTCAATCCCAATGGCATAGAGAACTTCGCCGCGATGGGATGTTGTTAGAGGCGTCTGCGGCCGCCAACTGCCGGTTCGCTCTTGCGCCGCGTGGATAATCTTAAAAACCCGCTCGGCGGTGGCTTCGTCGACTGTCTCAGGTCGAGTGTGCAGCATACCCTCAAGGCAGAATGCCAGTTCACACGCGTCAAAACGACTGTCTCCGACGTCTCCATAGGACAGATGCTCTCGGATGCCTTCCTGAAATCTCTCGAAGGCCTTTTTGAGCAATTTCTTGCGAACCGCCTGACTGCCCTCGTCGCTTTGCGCGGGCAATGTTCGCAAACAGCGTACGAAGCGCAACAGGATGTAGAAGGTTGAGCCACTCATTCGCTCGCCCGTCTTAAAGCCATCATTGAGAGCTCGGCTCGGCTCGGCGTGGCCGTCTGACCCCAGAATGCTTTCGCAGCGCTTGAGGATGAGAGCTGTCAGTACCGCGATGAGGTCTTCGGTGCTGCGGTCATGCGCGAACAGGTCCGCATGCCAGCTGAGCGTCAGAATATCGTCCTTGCCGTAGGTCGAGGAGTTGCATCCTTTGCGGCTCCGCCAATCGGCCAAGAGCAGCTTCTTGGCGGCCCTCAGCCGCTTGTGCCTTTCTGATTTGGAGTCCAGCTCGGGCAACTTACTCGAGGCGTGCCAATGATATCCGTGAGCAGCCCGTTGGCGCGGCCGGCCGTGGGCGCCCTGCATCGCAGCGGCGATCATCGACGTCGTACTCTGCGAGAATTGGGTCGGAGCGCTGTCCGGCTCCTCTCCAATGTAATAAGGCCACGCAAATTTTTCGGTGAACGGCACGGTATCGATGAGGTTTGTGATCGCCTCGATGCCTGTGTCGATGGCCTGGCCCCCCCCGGTTGGGGGGGGGCGCCCGACAAAAGGGTGAAGGGGGGGTCTAGAATGACAAAAATATAGCCCCCCAAAACAAAAGAGCAAGTTAAAGGTTGAATAGCACCCCCCCCCGAACCCCCCGGGGCACCCC
>NZ_JAMYOE010000084.1:0-10568 GCF_040319695.1 Mesorhizobium sp. M0898
TCCCATCAGCCATCGCATCAAGAAATGCGCCTGGAACGACGACTATCTCATCAATGCCATCACTCATATGCGATAGCCCTGCCCTCAAGGGGGGAGATCGGATGTCGCCTCGGCTTTCGCCAATCACCGGCGCCGGAAGGGCGGGCAGGGCGCGGGAACTGCCAATCTCCCCCCTTGAGGGGGAGATGTCCGGCAGGACAGAGGGGGGTGCCTCGCGCCGAGGTCTCACAACGCTTTGCATCGCACCGTACTAGTCAAAAAGGGGTGCCCAAACGCCCCGTTTCGATTACGCCGTCGATTGCCGTTCACCGGTTAACCAGCGCCAGCAGCTCCTCGGTATAGCGCTTGCCGACCACCTTTTCCGGCGACAGGGCGTCGCCGATGGATGCCACCTCGGCCTGGCTCAGCACGATATCGGCTGCCGCCGTATTCTGTTCGAGATGTCGTATCTTGCGGGCACCAGGGATCGGCACAATGAAGTCGCCCTGATGCAGCACCCAGGCGAGCGCCAGCTGCGCCGGCGTCACGCCCTTCCCGGCGGCCATCTTTTCCAGCACGGCGACGACCGCCGCATTGGCCGCCATGGCGTCGGCCTGGAAGCGCGGCAACCCACGGCGCCAGTCGTCGGCGCCGAGAACATCGGGCTTGGCGATCGTGCCGGTGAGCAGGCCGCGGCCGAGCGGGCTATAGGGGACAAAGCCGATGCCGAGCTCACGGCAGACAGCAAACACCTCCTCCTCCGGATCGCGGCTCCACAGTGAATACTCGCTCTGCACCGCGGCGATCGGATGCACGGCATGCGCCCGGCGGATGGTCGCCGCACTCGCCTCCGACAGGCCGAGCGCCCGCACCTTGCCCTCGCGCACCAGCTCGGCCATGGCGCCGACCGTATCCTCGATCGGCACGTTGGGGTCGACGCGGTGCTGGTAATAGAGATCGATCACCTCCGTATCCAACCGCTTCAATGACGCTTCGGCCACGGCCTTGACATGCTCCGGGCGGCTATCGACACCGGCCATGCGCTCCATGCCGCTGCCTTCTTCGAGGATCTTGAAGCCGAATTTGGTTGCGATCGTCACCTTGTCACGCACCGGCTTCAGCGCCTTGCCGACCAGGATCTCGTTCTCGTAAGGGCCATAGACCTCGGCCGTGTCGAAGAAATTGACCCCGATCTCGACGGCATGGCGCAGCGTGGCAATCGCCTCCGCCTCCGGCTGGCCACCATAGGCAAAGCTCATCCCCATGCAGCCGAGGCCGACCGGGTAGACGTCAAGTTCATTGCCAAGCTTGCGGGTTTGCATCACGCGTGTCTCCTTGTTGTGATGGTTGTGATGCCGCAGAGATAGCGTCTTGCGCCGAATTCGATAATCGGCTCTCATTTGCACGGGCTGTTCCAAGAAATAGATCAATGAAGCGAACCCATCTTTCACAGCTCGCGGTACTGGCAATGGTCGCCCAATGCGGCAGTTTTCGCGGCGCCGCCAAGGAACTGGCAATCGCGCCATCGGCGGTCAGCCACGCGGTGTCCAGCCTCGAAGCGCGCCTCGGCGTGCGGCTTCTGGCGCGCAGCACGCGCAGCGTCGCTCCGACCGAGGAGGGCGCGCAACTGCTCGAGCGCCTCAGGCCGGCGCTGTCGGAAATCGAGCTGGCGCTGGAATCGGCGATCGAGGCGCGCCACCGGCCGGCGGGCAATCTCAGGCTGACCGTGCCGCGCACCGCGGCCCATCTGGCGCTGACGCCGAGGCTCAGCGCCTTTGCGGCTGCCTATCCCGACATCGTGCTGGAGATCGTCATCGAGGACCGCTTCACCGACGTCGTCGAGGGCGGCTTCGATGCCGGTGTGCGACTGGGCGAGAGCCTGCAGCGCGACATGATCGCGGTGCGCATCGGACCAGACCTTCGGGGCGCCGTGGTCGGCGCGCCAGCCTACTTCGAGACCATGCCAAAACCGCAGCATCCGCGCGATCTCGCCGCTCACCGCTGCATCCGCTTCCGCTTCTCCAGCGGCATTCTCTACCGCTGGGAATTCGAGCAAAACGGCGAGGAGATCGAGATAGCGGTGCAGGGGCCGCTGATCCTCGACGAGGACCATCTGATTGCCAACGCCGCGGTCGACGGCGCCGGGCTCGCCTTCGTGTTCGAGGATTATGTCCGCGACGCGCTCGCCGCCGGCAAGCTCGTTCGCGTGCTGGAGGACTGGTGCCCGCGCTTCGACGGCTTCTTCGTCTATTACCCCAGCCGCCGCCAGATGCGGCCGGCGCTCAGAGCCTTTGTCGATTTTTTCAAGGTCGGCGAGTAAGCCAACCCTCCCCACAAGGGAGAGGTGGAAGAAAGCCGACCTGGCATTCGTTCACCGACCATGTCAGCACTGCCCAAAAACCAGACTGCCGGCTACGGCTGGACGGCGATCATCCTTCACTGGCTGATCGTGGCGCTCTTTATCGGCCAGTTCGTGCTCGGCTTCGTCATGGTGCGGCTGTCCAGCCAGCGCACCACCTTCGAGCTGATCCAGCTGCATAAATCCTTCGGCTTCCTGCTGCTTGGACTGGTCATCCTGCGCATCGCCTGGCGCCTAGGCAGACCGGCCCCGCCGCTGCCGCGCTCGGTCGGCCCGTTCGAGCGCCGGATGGCGCCGCTGGTCCATCTCGCGCTTTATGCGTTTCAGCTCGCTCTGCCGTTGTCCGGCTGGGCGCTGGTCTCGGTCTCGGTGCTGGAGATCCCGAGCGTGCCGTTCAATCTGTTCGTCATGCCCAATCTGCCGCTCGGTGAATCGGACACGGCAGAAAGCTTCTGGGCAGCGACGCACTGGTATCTCGCCTATGCGGGCATCGGACTTGTCGCTTTGCATCTCGCCGCAGCGCTGCGCCATCATTTCTGGCTGAGGGATACCGTGCTGACGCGCATGATCACGGCTTCGTCACATCACGACAGGGAATAGAGCGGACGGCTCATTCGTTGATGGGGCGAGGACGCAAGAAAGCGTTGCCTGCAAAGAGGGCCATTTCCATGTACGCGCGCATCTTCGGATTTGCGGCAGCCGCCGCTTGTTTTGCCATGCCTGTTTTCGCCGCCGTTGCCCTTGGCGAGGCGGCCGGCAGCTACACGATCAGCCCGGGGAGTTCCAGCATCCATTTCTCCATCGGCAAGCTCGGCGGCGGCGGGCTCGACGGTGCTTTCTCCCGCTTCAAGGGCAGTATCCTTATCGACAACAGCGATGTCGGCCGGTCCCGGGTCAATTTCACCATCTTCCCCGAAAGCGTCGGTACCGGCCAAAGCCGCATCGATGCCTTTCTCCGCTCGGACGCAGTCTTCGACGCGGCCAACAATCCGGAGATCCAGTTCCGTTCGACCAGCGTCAAACGCACCGGCGACACGTCAGCCCTTGTCACCGGCCGGCTGACGGCGCGCGGCAAGACCTTTCAGGAAAAGTTCACGGCCGATCTCGGTGGCCTCAAGGCGGGCACGATAAAATTCCACGTCACCGGCAAGGTGCTGCGGTCGCGCTACGGCATGGATGTCGGCACGCCGATTTACTCCAACGTCGTCGATTTCGACATGACGCTGACCGGCAAGCGGGGATAGTCTTTGCAGGACTGGGGTTCCTCTCCCCACTTCGTGGGGCGAGGAACCCAGGTTCCGCAAGGGCAGCGCCGGCATCCGGACAAGCCGCAGATGATCGCCCTGTTCGCCGCCATGCTCCCGCATTGGCTTTTCTCCTGAATTGGGGCAAACCTCCAGGCCTGCAATCGAGAGGAGAAATCTGATGTTCCGATGGGGAGTTTTGTCGACGGCCAAGATCGGCCGCGAGCAGCTTTTGCCGGCAATCGTCGAAGCGGAGAACGGCGTGCTGTCCGCGATTGCCAGCCGCGATCTGTCGAAAGCGCAGGCGCTGGGCGAACGCTTCGGTGCGCGCCACGCGTTCGGCTCCTATGAGGAGCTGCTCGCCTCCAGCGACATCGACGGCGTCTACATTCCGCTGCCGACCTCGCAGCATCTCGAATGGACGGCCAAGGCGATCGAGGCCGGCAAGCATGTTCTGGTCGAAAAACCGCTGGCGCTCGATGCCAAGGACATTCCGCCGCTGATCAAGCTGCGCGATGCCAGGAAGGTGCTGGTCTGCGAAGCCTTCATGGTCGTCTACCATCCGCAATGGATCAAGGTGCGCGAGCTGATCGCCAACGGCGCCATCGGCCGGCTGCGCCATGTCCAGGGCGCGTTCTCCTATTACAATGTCGACCCCAACAACATGCGCAACAAGCTCGATCTCGGCGGCGGCGCGCTGCCCGACATCGGTGTCTACCCGACAGTGTCGACACGCTTTTCGACCGGCAAGGAGCCGCTGCGCGTCCAGGCGACGATCGAGCGCGACAAGACATTCGGCACCGACATCTATTCCTCGATCCGCGCCGATTTCGGCGACTTCGAGCTGTCGTTTTACCTGTCGACGCAGATGGCGGCACGCCAGGTGATGGTCTTTCACGGCGAGAAGGGCTTCATCGAGGTGTTCTCACCGTTCAACGCCGGACTCTACGACCATCACCGCGTCGAGCTGCACAACCAGAACCACAGCGAGGCGCAGGTGTTCCGCTTTCCCGGCACGCAACAGTACCGGCTCGAGGTCGAGGCCTTCGCGCGGGCGGCGCAGGGCGGCAAGGACCGCGTCTTCACCCTGGAAGAATCGGTGCTCAACCAGAAGGTCATCGATGCCATCTTCCGCGCCGGCGAGAAGGAAGGCTGGGAGGCAGTCTAGGCCGGCGATGATCCCAAAAAATGGGGACCGGTTTCTGGACGAGATCATGGCCAAATAGATGCCCGACGACGCGGATGTGATCATTGTCGGCGCCGGCCTTGCCGGTCTTGTCGCGGCGGCCGAACTGGCCGAGGCCGGCAAGAAGACCATCATTGTCGAGCAGGAGCCGGAACAGTCGCTTGGCGGCCAGGCGTTCTGGTCGCTCGGCGGCATCTTCCTCGTCGATTCGCCCGAACAGCGGCGCATGCGCATCCGCGATTCGTATGAGCTGGCGGTCGAGGACTGGCTGGGCGCCGCAGCCTTCGACCGAACGGAAGATCTCTGGCCGCGCCGCTGGGCCGAGGCCTATGTCGGCTTCGCCGCCGGCGAGAAGCGCTCCTGGCTCATGCAGCGCGGCCTGAAATTCTTTCCGGTGGTCGGCTGGGCCGAGCGCGGCGGCGGCAATGCCGTCGGCCACGGCAATTCGGTGCCGCGCTTCCACATCACCTGGGGCACCGACCCTGGCGTGCTCGAACCGTTCGTGCAGCGCGTACGCGAGGCCGAGAAACGCGGGCTGATCCGCTTCAAATTCCGTCACCGGGTCAACGAATTGACGCGGACAGGCAGCGTCGTCAACGGCGTGCGCGGCGACCTATTGGCGGCGAGCGATGCCGAGCGCGGCCGCAAGAGCTCGCGCGAGATCACCGGCGATTTCGAGCTGAAGGCGCAGGCCGTCATCGTCGCCTCCGGCGGCATCGGTGCCAATCACCAGCTGGTCCGGGAGAATTGGCCGAAGCGGATGGGCGCGCCGCCGAAACGCATGATCACTGGCGTTCCCGATCATGTCGACGGCCGCATGCTGGCGATCGCCGAAGCCGCCGGCGGCCGGCTGATCAACCGCGACCGCATGTGGCACTATGTCGAGGGCGTCAGGAACTGGGCACCGATCTGGACCGATCATGCGATCCGCATCCTGCCCGGCCCGTCATCGCTGTGGCTCGATGCGCGCGGCAAGCGCCTGCCGGTCCCGCTCTATCCCGGCTTCGACACGTTGGCCACGCTCAGCCACATCATGAGCACCGGCTTCGATCATTCCTGGTTCATCCTGACCAAAAAGATCATCCAGAAGGAGTTCGCGCTGTCGGGCTCCGAGCAGAACCCCGATCTGACGGGCAAGAGCTGGCGCCAGGTGCTCGGCCGCGCCACCAGCGGCGTGCCCGCGCCGGTCAAGGCGTTCATGGAGAAGGGCGAGGATTTCATCGTCGAGCCTGATTTGCCGGCGCTGGTCGCCCGCATGAACGCGGTGGCCGGCGGCGAGCCGCTGCTCGAACTGGCGCAGGTTGAGCGCGAAATCCGCGCCCGCGACCGGCAGCTCGACAATCCGTTCTCCAAGGACATGCAGATTACTGCGTTGCGCGGCGCGCGAGCCTATCTCGGCGACCGGCTGATCCGCACCGCAAGACCGCACAAGCTGCTCGATCCCGCCAATGGCCCGCTGATTGCCGTCAGGCTCAGCATCCTGACCCGCAAGACGCTCGGTGGGCTGGAGACTGACCTCGACAGCCGCGTGCTGGGCGCCGGCGGCCAACCAGTCGAGGGGCTGTACGCGGCGGGCGAGGCCGCCGGTTTCGGCGGCGGCGGCATGCACGGCTATGCAGCGCTCGAAGGCACGTTTCTCGGCGGCTGCATCTTTTCCGGCCGCAGTGCCGGACGGGCGGCGGCACACGCGGTGGGGTGAAACAAGGCCCGCCGGCGGCCGTTGCGCCAAGGTGGCGGGTCGCACCGAATGGCCAACTTCCCTTAGAGCATTTTGCAGCCGAATGGAATCATTTGGCGTCCGCATAAATGCGGCAAAACAGATAGTTAGAGCGGGTTACCGGTTCCAGGAGAACCGGAACCGGCTCTAGGCGAAGGGCTGCAAATTGACGTCTTGAAGCTTGGAACCGGCAAGCAACGCCTCGAGCACCTGCTTCTTGAGAGACAGGCACTGCGAACGGGCAAGTTTGACGATGGCGGAAACCTCGCCTGCCTCGCAGGCAAGGACCAGCTCCTTTTGCTGGGCGATGATCAACTGGGTGAAGTCGCGGGATTTGAAGCCGAGGTGGAGAACCCGCGCCGACTGGTCGAGTATCTGGTCCAGCAGATGCGCCAGTCGTAAATTTCCCGAGAGCTCCGCAAGGGCCAGACGAAAGGCACAGTCGGCCGCAAGGAAGGCGACGTGGCTGCGTAGCGTCTCCGGCTTCAGCACCTTTTTCGCCGCCAGCCTGACATCCTCGAGCCCGCGCTCGGTCATGTTCGATGCCGCCACCCTGAACACTTCCGGTTCGATCAAGCTGCGGACATCGAAGATCTCGTTGACGTCCCGCAGGCTGAGCGTCGCAACGACGTAGCCGCGGCGCGGTTCGCTCCTGACCAGCCCTTCCTGCATCAGTCGGGCCAGCGCCGCGCGGATGGTCGCCTTTTTGATCTGGTACCGGTCACCGATCTGCTTCTCTGTCAGCGCTTCACCGGGGCGCAGCACGCAGGCAATGATGTCGTTCCTCAGCTGCTCATATGCCTGTTCCCTGCGAAGGACGTCGGCGGCCGACAGTGCTGTCGCCTCGACCGTGGCCGGCCTTGCCGGTTCGGCGGTCAACTTCGTCGTTTTCATATTCCGTCCGTCTGGCTGTCCGATTGACGCTGGCATCAGCATTCGCTAGCGTGAGCATCTCAGATTGATGGTCTGAGCATCTCAGGGAGGATAACTGATATGCCTTTACCCGCCAAGTCGCCTCTCTACGCCGTTGCCGATGATATCGTCAATGCCGCGAAGGGGCCAGATCCCCTCGAAGCGGTAAGGACGGTCCTGGGCGACTATACCAACCGCTTTCACGCATCGGGAACACTCGCTCACGAAGAAGACGACGACGAGGTGCTTCTGCATGCGAGTCCGAACCTGACGATCTATCACATCACTCTGTCGCCCGGCCTGCAGTACCCGCCTCACAACCACCTGATGGATGCCTTGATCGGCATCTACAAGGGCAGCGAGACGAACTTCATCTATCCCGTTGCCGGCAGCGAACTCGATGTTCCCGAAAGGCAGGACATCGCAGCGCCTGCCGTGGTGCACATGGCGTCAAATACCGTTCATGCGGTTGCGAATACGGGCGGTGCGCGATCGGGTGCGCTGCATGTCTACCTCGGCGATCTCACACGAACCCACCGGCAGCTGTGGAGTCCGGACAGCAACCAGGCCGAAGCGTTTGACAATGATCGCTACCTGGCCGGCGCACGGCCAATTCAGCAGTCTGGGCACGAATGAGCAGAGGCGTCGCGGGCGGCGAAATTGGCCGTGATCAGCGAACCCGTCGGAATCGCGTCACACTTGTCACTCTCGCCAATCCGCTATCGCCCCTATCCTGGCTCACGACCCGACCCGTCGCGCCGGTGCGGCGACAAACCAGCAAGGGAGATGCACAATGACGGCACATCAGAATGGCACAGGCGAGCAGACGACGCGGCTCGCGATGAAGACACCACCGGTCGTTTCGCCTGACGCGTGGGAGGCCGCGCGCCAGCAGTTGCTCGTGAAGGAGAAGACCGTGACCCGGGCTCGCGACGCACTGGCCGCCGAGCGTCGGCGGATGCCGTGGATGGCGGTGGAGAAGACATATACGTTCGAAGGGCCTGACGGAAAGGTGAGCCTGCTCGACCTGTTCGAGGGCCGCCGTCAACTGATCGTCTACCGCGCCTTCTTCGAGCCCGGCGTATTCGGCTGGCCCGACCACGCTTGCCGCGGCTGCTCGCTGGGGGCGGACCAGGTCGGCAACCTCGCCCATCTGAACGCCCGCGACACCACGCTTGCCTACGCCTCGCGCGCACCGCAGGCCGACATTGCGCGGCTGAAGGCGCGGATGGACTGGAAGATGCCCTGGTACACCATCACCGACAGCTTCGATGCCGATTTCGGCGTTGACGAGTGGCACGGCCATAACGTGTTCATCCGCGACGGTGATCGCGTGTTCCGCACCTACTTCATCAACAACCGCGGCGACGAGGCGATGGGGACCGTATGGAGCTATCTCGACCTGTCGCCGCTCGGCCGCCAGGAGGTTTGGGAGGATTCGCCCGAGGGCTATCCGCAGACGCCGACGTACAAGTGGTGGAACTGGCACGACAATTACGGCGCCGAAGCCGTTCCCGACAAAAAGTGGGTCGAGGTGTCGGACGCCGGAGAGGCCGCGTTCCGGAACCGCACCGAATAGAACGTCTTTGGCGTCGCGGAAATGCGGCTAGGGCAAATGGATGGAGCGGGATGCACGGTTCAATTCGAATGCATCCCGCTCACTACCCAGGACAAAAACATGAGCGAGATTCATGCAGACGGATCCGCCGGCAACGCGATCCAGGACGAGAACGCAAGCCCGGCCGCCCTTGGCGCAGCCGACTGGCTGTCCTTAGCGGCCGCGCCGACCTTCGCAACCATGGCGCTGCTGACGCTTCTCGGCGGAGCGCCGGACATGATGTGCTCGACCGGGCAAGAGGCGTCACCGCTGGGCGGCATGGTCCCGATGTACCTGCTGATGAGCGGCTTTCATTTAGGACCTTGGCTGAAGCAGGTTTCCGGCCGGCGACGCCGCCGCAAATAGAGCTATACCGGCCGACAAAGGCCCGTTCTGGTCGGGAAGACATCCCTCACCAGATCCACTCGCCCCTTCCCAAAACCGCTACTGCATCGACAATCCGGGTAAAGCTCGAGCGGGCGCGGCCGGCCGTGTGCCTGGCGCGCAAATAGCCATGCACCAGCCCCGGCTCCTCGAGCCACCAGGCGCGCCCGCCCGCGGCAACGATGCGGTCGCGATAGGCTTCGCCGTCCGACGACAGCGGGTCGCATTCAGCAGTGATCACGACGGTGGGCGGCAGATTGGCGAACTCGGCGTCGGCGAGCGGCCACAGAGTGAGATCGCCGGTGCGATCCTCGCCACCGGTCCTGATGTCCCTGTAGAAAACGAGGTCGCGCGCGGTAAGCATCGGCGCTTCCGCGTGGGTGACGTAGGAACCGGCGGAGCTGTCGCCGCCAAGACCGGGATAGACCAGAATCTGGCCGATCGGCTTGCGCGCATGGCCGCGCGTTGCGTGACTGACAGCGGCGGCGAGATTGCCGCCGGCACTGTCGCCGCAGAGCAGGACAGGACGCTCGTAAGTCGCCGCCGCCCATTCAAAGGCGCTGATGGCATCGTCGAAGGCGGCCGGATGAAGGTGTTCAGGTGCCAGCCGGTAGTCGACCGAAACCACTTCGTAGCCGGTGCGGCTGCAAAGCTCGGCGCAGAGGTCGTCATGGCTGTCGAGCCCGCCGAGGATAAAACCGCCGCCATGGAAATAAAGCACCATTGCCGAAGCTTCCGGCGCCGGGGCGCGGTAGATGCGGATCGGAATGTGCCAGGGTGTGGCAATGGCGGTGGTTTCCGCCGTGACGCCTTGGGGATAGCCGGCAAAGAACTCGCGGCACATCCGGTTATAGATCTGGCGCTGCTCGGCGACGGTGTAGTCGATCGTATCGGGCGGATAATAAGAATTGGTCCGCTCGATGAAGGCCCAGGTCTCGGCGTCGATGAGGGTTTTGTAGTCGGTCATGGGCGCTGAAAGTGTTCTGACGACAGCGCCTGAGCACCCCCCTCTGGCCTGCCGGCCATCTCCCCCTCAAGTGGGGAGATTGGCAGCTTCGGCCTTGCAGCCCATCTTGCAACGTTGGAGATTGGCGAAAACCGAAGCGACATCCGATCTCCCCCCTGTTTGGACCGGAGACATCGCGAACAGGTGTGCGAGGACATCGCGAACAGTTTGGCGCGCTTTGCGC
>NZ_JAMYOE010000085.1:0-9629 GCF_040319695.1 Mesorhizobium sp. M0898
GACGCTCCCTCTCTTACGGTGGCTGTCAAACACCACCATTCTGGCACATCGATGCCGTCGAGGGGGCGTCCACCCCATCACTATCGGGCTGGACTTCCGGACACTCCTGTCGCGCCTTGTGGCGACCGGGCTTGAAAGAAGCCAACCAGGTATCTGTAACGTGCCTTGCGAGCTGACCTTGGGAAGTTTCCCCGAGCGAGGCGAATAGGGAGCAACGGCCATGGAGCTCAAGGCCGTCCGATCGCTGATCGGTCTAGCTGCCCGCATCATTGTATGGCCCATTCAGCGCAGGAGCCGATCTATCTCATTAGGCACAGTGATCCCTAGCTTGGCCGACCGATCCACCGCACAATTTCATAGGCAGGCATCGGTCGGCGAAAGCCCTTCAGCGTCAGTTCGCCAACGGCGACGGACTCAACCAGGGATTCGACGGCACCAACGACCCGCTGGCTGACGAGAATCTGGCGTGGCCTGGCTTCCTCGCATAATCGGGCGGCGTGGTTCGACACTGTGCCTATCACTGCATAATCGGCGCGCTGATCGAAACCGATCCGCCCGATGGTTGCATGCCCTCGGGCGATGCCGATTCCGAAGCCGAGCAAGTGATCGCGCTTGCGCCATTGCTCTGAATGCTCGTCAATCGCATCACGCATCGCCGCAGCCATGCGGACGGCTCTCTCCGTATGGTCGGCGCAGGGCAGTGGATCGTTGAAAACGACGACGATACCGTCGCCCACGAATCGCTCAAGAGTTCCCTCGTAGCGGACGATTTGTTCACCAAGACAGGCGTGGTATTCGCCAAGAACCGCCATCACCTCCTCAGGTTCGGCAGTCTCGGCGAAGGCTGTAAAGCCGCGTAGATCGCAGAAAACGACGGTCACCTCGCGGCGGTGACTTTGCAGAAGCGTGTCGCCATTTCCCGCCGCAAGGATGAGGTCGGCGACTTGCTCGGGCAGGAAACGCCGGAGCCGGCCCATTCGCTCGATCTCGATCACCTGCTCCGCCAGGGTCTGCTCGAGCGAGCGGTTCCAATCGGAAAGCTGCACGGCTTGGCTTGCGACGGTATCGTGAAGCGCCTTCTGGCGCAGCATCGAGCGCACCCGCGCCAACAGCGCCTGGTGCTCGAAGGGCTTTGTCAAATAGTCATCGCCCCCGGCGTCCAGCCCCTCGACCACATCGCGCGTGTCGGCTTTTGCGGTGACAAGAATGACCGGGATCGATCGCAGCGAGAGATCCTGCTTCAGCATACGCACCACGCTGATGCCGTCGAGCTTCGGCATCATGATGTCGAGCAGGATCAGATCCGGCGTGAGATCGCGGGCCTTACCAAGCCCCTCTTCACCATTCGCGGCAGTCACCACTTCGTAGCCATTCGCCTCGAGCCGCATGCGAAGGATCTCAAGGTTCTCCGGGGTATCGTCGACCGCGAGAATGCGAGGCGGATCGTGCAAGGTACCGTCTCCCCTCAGGAAAGGAACTGACGAATCTCGGCGAGCAGCTGGCGCGGACTGAATGGCTTGGCAATGTAGCCATCGCACCCTGCAGCAAGGGCCTTCGCCTCGTCGCCCGACAATGCATAGGATGTGACGGCAATGATCGGGATGTGCCGCAGCGCCGGATCGGCCTTTATACGGCGGGCCGCTTCATACCCGTCGATTACCGGCAGCTGAATGTCCATGAGGATCAGGTCTGGCTTCTCGGCCGCAGCAGCAGCGACGCCGGCGGCACCGTCCGCCGCCTCGATCAACTCGTATTCGGTGGTGGCGATGAGATCGCGGATGATCTGCCGGTTGTCCTCGGTGTCTTCCACCATCAGGAATTCGTTTGCTCATGCCGCCCTCACTTCCTCATTCACCCGGATTGGTATCTTCAGCCGGAATGTCGATCCTGACCCGAGCACGGACTCGACGTCTATGGTCCCACCATGCATTTCGACGATGCGCTTTGTGATCGCCAGGCCGAGACCTGTGCCACCCTTCTGCCTGGTGCTGCTGTTGTCGACCTGCTGGAATTCTTCGAAGATGAGACCCTGGTCCTTGGACGCGATGCCGGGACCTGTATCCCGGACGGTGATCTCGAAATGTCCGTCTACCGCGCCGGCAAGAATGTCGACCGCACCCGTTTCGGTGAACTTGACGGCATTGCCTGCAAGATTGAGCAGGACCTGCATCAAACGGCGTTCGTCCCCGCGGCCGATTGGAAGGTTTTCGGCAACAGTCGTTGAAAGCTCAAGACCCTTCGCTCGTGCCAGCGGCTCGACAGCCGTAACGGTCAATCGAACAATCTGCGCGACGGAGTAGTCCTCGATCGCCAGCGTGAGCTGGCCGGCTTCGATCTTGGAAAGGTCGAGTACGTCGTTGATGAGCCCGAGGAGGTGGCGGCCGTTTGCCTGCACGCGCGCGACGGTCGTCTTCGCCTTGTCCGGGAGTTCGCCGTAGATGCCGTCGACCAGCAGTTCTGTGAAGCCCAAGACCGAATTGAGCGGTGTTCTGAGCTCGTGGCTCATATTCGCGAGGAACTGGGACTTGTGGCGGCTGGCGGTCTCCAGCTCCCGGCCTTTCTCCTCGATCTCGCGGAACAGCATGGCATTCTGGATCGCGAGCACCGATTGGGCTGCGAAGGTCTCCAGCAGGTGGACGACTTGCTCATGGAAGGCACCTGGCTTGTGGCGCCTGACGACCAGTGCACCTACGATCTTGTTGGGCCTCAGCAGCGGAACGATCAGGATACCGCGATATCCGGCATCGACGATCGTCTTTCTTACAAGGAAGGATGAGGTCTCCTGGCCGAGGTCGGGAAACTGCACCGGCATGCAGCGCCCGGGTGCGTCGCCGATCCCCATGTCGGCCAGCCCGATCGTCTGGTGTGAGACTGCGGCGATAAGCTCATCGCTCATACCGAAGTTTGCGCGCGGACGGAATTGCTGCCGCGTGCTGCTGAACACGTAGATGGTGCCAGCATCCGTCTCCGACAACTGGACCGCTTTGGCGACGATTGTTTTCAGCACCGTGTCGAGATCCAGCGTCGAATTGACCGCCTTGCTCACCTCACCAAGCGCCTCGAGCTCACCAACAGACGCGGCAAGCTCGCGCGTTCGTGACTGCACCGCCTCGAACAGCCGCGCATTTTCGATGGCGATCACCGCCTGGTCGGCGAATGTCTCGACGAGCGCGATCTCCTTGGGATTGAAAGATCGCGGCTCAACCCTCGTCATGACGAATACGCCAACGAGATCACCTTCCCGCAACAGCGGGGCAGCGAGGACGGTGCGGAACCCGCCTGCCTCAGCGATCAGGGCCACGCGGTAGTCCGGATCAGCGGTCACGTCTTCGATTTGCACGATCCGACGTTCTTCGATTACGCGCCCTACGGCGGAGCCTCGGCCTGCGGCAAGCGCTGGAAGTGGATTGGCGTCGACATAAGCGCGGAAACTGGGCGGGTAGCCATGCGTCGACACATAGCGGAATACGCCATCCAACAACTGCACGATACCACCCTTGTCGGCACGGCAGAGCCTGACAGCCGATTCCACCAACGTATCGAGCACGACCTGTAGATCGAAGGTAGAGCGGCTGATGACCTTCAGAACATCTGCAGTGGCTGTCTGCTGCTGAAGGGCCTCGTCGAGCTGCTGGGTGCGCGTCTCAATCTCCTGATATAGGCGCCCCAGCTGGTCGGAGGTCTGGTTGACGTTAGCGGCGAGCACTCCAAGTTCGTCGCGATTGGCGACGGCAACGTGTTGGGCGAAGTCGCCGGCCGCTATCTCACTGAGACGCGTCTCGATCTTCTTGACCGGTTCGATCAACGACCATGAGATTATGTAGCCAAGCGCAAGCGCGAGCAGGATGCTGCCCACAGCGAAAGCAACCACGACCAGTTGAGAGGTGCCGTAGGCCCCCTCGCTCGCTTCGATGGCCACGACCATGTCGGCTTCGGCCATGTTGACCAACTGGTTCGTCAGCCGCTCGAGGCGGTCGGCCGACGGCATGATCTCGTCCAGCTGAACCTTGCGCGCTTCGTCCGTGCGACCGGCGCGGAAGAGCTCCGCGACACGCGTCACGCCGGCCGCGAGCCGTTCGTATTCCTGTCGGACCTGGCCCAGCACCTCCGCTTCAGTTTCAGCGACGAACTCCATGCGGTCGAGGTCGTAGCCAAACTGGTTGAGCTGGCGCAGCGCCCCATCCAGCATCCGGTTGTCCTGAAGCAACAGGGCGGTGGAGATGCCGTAGAGCTGGGTGGTCGTATCGTGCTGTACCTGGCGATAGGCCGCGATCCTGCGCTGCAGCTTGATCAGCTCGTTGGTCTGATCGTTGACCCCACTCAGCACCTGCAACCCGACGGCCCCGAGCACGATCAGCAGGCCGACGATCGACAGGAACGCGATCAAGAGCTTGGTCTGGACGCGCGCCGGCAGCCGGGCAACCCAGCCAACGAGCCGGTTCGTTATGCTATTTGGATTCGTCCAAGAGGCTGACAAGGTCATCCCGGAACTCCTCCAAGTCGAACCGGACGCCAAGATACTGTACTCGCAAGATGCCATTGGGGTCTACGAGCGACGTCAGCAAGGTATGGTCGACATCTCCGTTCACCGTTTTCTTCGCGATGACGCCGTATTTCCGTCCAACCTCATGGACAATCGCCGGATCACCGGTAAGAAACGACCAGCCCTTCAGATCGGCGCCAAAATTCTGCGCATATTCCTTCAAAACATCGGGCGTGTCGCGCTCCGGGTCGACGGTGATCGAAACGAAGGCGATTTGGGGTCCGAACGCATTACCCAACTCCTCCTGCACGCTGGCCATATGGGCGGTCAGCATGGGGCAGACGTCGGTACAGTGCGTATAGATGAATGAGACGGCGACCACCTTGCCGCGAAAGTCGTGCAGCGACACGCGCACACTATCCTGCGATACCAAGGTAAAGTCCGGCGCCTGTCCGATCGTCGGCAGGCGCTCGTCGTGCCGCGCGTCGTGCGCGTGTGCCGGCCCGGCCATCAGCGCCAGCACCAAGATGCGCGCCGGCCACTCGCTCACGTTTTCATCTCGCGCTTGATCTCGTTGAGGAGGCGCCAATCCGTGCCGTTGGCGATAATCTTGTTAGGGCCGGCCTCAATGAAGCCGACTTCGTTCATCCGCAGTGCGTAGAAGCGCATCGTGTCTTCGGGGTCGAACTCCCGCCACACGTCGTAGCGCGCTTCGCGCAAGCCCTCCAATGCATAGTCGTATTGATCGGTGAACTTGCCGTCGACCGATAGTTGCGCAGCCAGTTGCGGATCCGACACGCAGATGTCGGCGCCCTTGAGGATGGCTCGCAGCACGCGTTTGGTCGCCACCGGGTGTCTGTCGACATAGTCCGCGCGGCCGGCAAGCATGCAGCAGTAGTGTTGCGACCATGGCCGGTCGACGGTCGTATTAAGGATTGTGTGGCCGACGTTCCGGGCGCGCTGCTCCTGCGGCTCGGGTGGCACCGCCAGAAAGGCATCGACCTTTCCTTCGTTAAATAGTTGCATCGAGCTGACATCCGGGTTCGCGACCCACTTGAGATCGGTGGCGGGATCGAGACCGACATAGGCGGCCATGAGGGTTACGAGCATGTGCGGAGCTGAGGTCAGCGCGAACACGCCCACCCTCTTGCCCTTGAGGTCGGAGATGCTGTTAATGCTTTCGTTGACGATCAGTTCGAGGCAGCCGGAGTGCAGGCCGGTGACCACCTTTATCGGCATGCCGGCCTCGATCGCCATGATGTGCGGTGGCGGAAAGTCGGTGGCGAAATCCAGTTCGCCGTTTGCGAGCATCGCGAACGGATCGGAGTCGGCGGCCAAGTCTATGTAGCGTACATCGGTGAACCCTTCGGCCCGCAATAACTCCCCGGCGATATTCTTGGGTGCTTCGCAAAGGGCGCGGAACGTCCTTGGCAAACGCACTGTCGTGGTCTCTGGCGCCGGCTCGGCATGAGCCGATGTCGGCACGTTGACGAGACCCGCGGCGCCGACCGCCGACAGGCCCATCATGAAGTGGCGGCGGCTCTGGACAATCTCCATGTCACGTCTCCTCTCCCTCGGCACGAGCAGACTCAGCCTTTCATCTCGCGCTTTACCTCGTTGAAAAAGCGCCAATCGGTGCCATTCGCGATGATCTCGTTCGGGTTCGACTTGACGATGCCGGCTTCATGCAACCGTAACGAGAAGAATCGGACCGTATCCTCGGGATCGAAGTCGCGCCAATCGGAGTATGGGAGCTCGCGGAGCGACTGCACGGCGTAGTCGTATTGTTCGGTGTGTCCGCCATCCACCAAGAGGCGTGCCACCCGTTCCGGTTCGGCCGCGCAGATATCGGCCGATTTGATGATGGCCCGGATGACGCGCTTGGTGGCAACTGGATTTTTCTCGGCATACGCGGCGTTGACCGCCAGCATGCAGCAGTAATATTGCGACCACGGCCGGTCCTTGGAACTGTCGAGGATGACGTGGCCGACTTTGCGGGCGCGGAGGTCTTGAGCCTCAGGCGGAAAAGCCAGGAAGGCGTCGACCTTGCCATCGGCGAAGAGCTCCGCCGGCTTTGCCTCGCCGACGATCCATTCGATGTCGCGTTGCGGATCGAGGCCGACATAGGTCGCCATGGCACTGACGAAGATATGCGGATCCGACGATAGATTGCCGCCGACGCCGACTTTGCGGCCCTTGAGATCTGTGATGCTCTTGATGTTCTCGCGTCCGAACAACTCGTAGCAGCCGACATGGACTCCGGAGATCACCTTGATCGGGGCGCCAGTGTCGACCGGAATGATTAGGGCCGTGGCAAAGTCAATGCCGAAGTCGATGTCCCCGCGCGCCAGCATCTCGGTCTGGGCCAAACCGGCCTCGGCGGCCACGAAGCCGAAATCTGAGAACCCCTCTGCGCGGATCAGATCCTCGGCGACGTACTGCGGAGCGATGCAGATACCAGGCGCCGCCGCAAAGCGGGCGGTCGTGGTTTCAGGTGCCGCTTCGGCGGCGGCCGCGTTGCGGCCCTTTGCAAGACCCGCGGCTGCGAGCGCAGACAGGCCTGTAAGGAAACGGCGACGGTTCTGGACAATCTGCACGAGTCTCTCCTTCCCTTGAAAAGGCAACGCGTATTGGCGATAGGTCTACGTCTTCAGCTCTCGCTTTAGCTCGTTGAGGAAGCGCCAGTCTGTTCCGTTGGCGATGATCCTGTCGGGTGTGGACCCGATCAAACCGATTTCCTTCAGCCGCAGCGCATAGAAGCGGACGGTGTCAGTTGAATCGTAGTCCCGCCATTTCCGGTAGGGCAACTCGCTGATCGCTGCGAACGCGTCATCGTAGCGGCTGGCGAATCCGCCCGCGACCAAGCGCTCGGCAACCAAGGCCGGCGCGGCGGTGCATAGATCCGCGGCCTTGAGGATGGCGCGCAGCACCCGCTTGGTAGCAACCGGATGCGCGGCCACAAAATCGCTGTTGCCGGACAGCATGCAGCAAAAATATTGCGACCAAGGTCGGTCCACTGTGCTGTTGACGATCACGTGCCCGACCTTGCTGCGCCGCAATTCCTGCGGGTCCGGCGGAAAGCCCAGGAATGCATCGATTTCGCCCCGCGCGAACAGCTCCTTGGGCTTGACCGCCGGGTCCACCACCCAGTTGATGTCGCGCGCCGGATCGAGCCCGACATAGGCGGCGATGCTGGCGAGGAACAGATGCGGCCCCGAACCGAGCCCCTGGACGCCGACGTTCCGGCCTTTCAGATCGACGACGCTGTCGATCCCGTGCTTGGCAAACAGCTCGAAGCAACCGGGATGGACGCCGCCGAGCAGAGTGAGCCGCGCACCGGAGTCCAGGGCGACGATCGAATTTGTCACGAAGTTGAGGCTAAAGTCGATCTCGCCATTCGCCACCGCGGAGGCCGCGGCCGCACCGGGGCCTGCCGCGACATAGGCAATCTCGGTGAAGCCCTCAGTGCGCAGCAGGTCCTCTACAACATACTGTGGCGCCACGCAGATGCTAGGGATCTTGGCCAAGCGAATGCGTGTGGTCTCCGGCCCTGGCTCGGCAAGAACTCGAGTTGGAGCGCCGACGAGGCTTGCGGTGCCGGCAGCCGTCAGGCCGGCCAGGAAGCGCCTGCGGCTCTGAATGATTTGCATGTCTACGTCTCCCCTCGAGACCAGATGGGATCAGGTTTTCAGCTCACGCTTCAACTCGTCGAGGAAGCGCCAGTCCGTTCCGTTGGCGATGATCTGTTGTGGGCTGGACCTGATCATGCCGGTCTCCTGCATGCGCAGTGCGTAGAACCGCAAGGAGTCTTCGGGATCGAATTCCCGCCAGCGGTCGTACCGAATGTCCTTCAGAGTTTGGAGCGCGTAGTCATAGCTGGTCTCGAAATCGCGATCGACCATCTGCTGGGCCACACTTTCGGGATCTGACACGCAGAGGTCGGCGGCCTTGAGGATGGATCGCAAGACCCGCTTGGTCGCCACCGGGTATCTTGTCACATAGTCCGTCGTGGCCGAGATCATGCAGCAGAAATACTGCGACCACGGGCGGTCGACGGCATTGTTGAGGATCGTGTGGCCGATCTTCTTGGCGCGCAGCTCCTGCGGCTGGGGCGGCGTCCCGAGGAATGCGTCGATCTTCCCTTCGACGAAGAGTTCCGTCGGCTTGACGTCGTTAGTCAAGACCCATTGGATATCGTTCACTGGATCGAGTCCGACATAGGCGGACATGAGGGACAGCCACACGTGCCGCGAGTTGTTGAAACCGTTCACGCCCACTCTCTTGCCCCGCAGATCCGTGACGCTGCGAATGCTCTCCTTGGCGATCAGTTCGAGGCATCCCGAGTGCAAGCCGGTCAGCACCTTGATCGGCACGCCGGCGGCGATCGACGCGACCTGGTTCGGCGCAAAGTTCACGGAGAAATCGGTCTCACCGCGTGCGATCCATACCGATTGGTTGACGCTTCTGTCGCCTTCTATGTAGCGGACATCGGTAAGACCCTCGGCGCGCATCAGTTCTCCGGCGATGTACGCACCTGCCCAACAGTAGGAACTACCGACCCACAGCGGCAGACGAACCGTGGTCGTTTCCAACGGCGGTTCCGCGTGGAGTGACCCTGGAACACCGACGATACCGGCAGCGCCTGCCATTGCAGCGCCGGCTAGGAACCGGCGGCGGGTTTGGATGATCTGCATCAGAACGCTCCTCTTCCGATTGGCAAAAGCAATACTGGCCGGAACCGAGGAAAAGAGGTTTCAGCAGAGGCAGATGGTCTGGTGAGCGCGACGAGTAGTTGTGGAACCTAGCGCGCCTAGTCCGATGCGAGAGTCTTGCGCTCTCAGTCGCCGGCTCATTTATTAGCAACAGACGATATGCCACGATACGCCCAATTTGCGTAGGTAGCGAGCGCAAAACTTGCTACGCCGAACGTCCCGCCAGCGCCTCGCTGTCATGGAGACTGTTTACGGGGTTGCGAATGGCCAGTTCAAGTTTGCTGCGGCCGGACCCACCCGCTGAACGTCCGCTATCGTTCTTCGGACGCCAAAAGCCGCCATTCCCCTGTCGTGAAGAGTTTCGGGCGCCGGCAGGCGTACGAAAGTCCCCGAGGAAGGAACCCGCGGGCCACAGGCGATGGTTATGGGGATTT
>NZ_JAMYOE010000086.1:0-8917 GCF_040319695.1 Mesorhizobium sp. M0898
TGGTGGCAGCACGATGCCCTGCTAGTCCTCCTCCGATGATAACGACTGTTTCCATAAACCTTCCTCAGCGCCTGGCGACTCTGACGTTACCAACATGACAAAGAGAAACAAAATATGGAGACGCGCCAGTGTCAAATTCCTGCGAATTTGTTCAGCACAGATGGCGCAGTTTTGAAACCCCGAAGCGCGCCCTCGCCAGAAACTGTGCTCCGCGGAATTGGTGGCTTTTGTGCATTTTAACGACCAGAAAGGATAAATATGGATGGGTTCACGTGTTGCAGGAGGCTTAGGTTATGCAACGATCTGGCCGCCAAGACCCATTATTTGTCTAAAGGTGAACGGCTTTCTTGTGCAGACAAAGCAGATACCAGTTGCGATCGGAACTCCAATCCTATGACCGATGGTCCCCAGACGTCGGCGATGCGCCGCTACGAATTTGTCGTTGACCTCATCAAGCGCCGTATTCGCACCGGGACGCTGAGGGTCGGTGATCGCCTGCCGTCTGTGCGGCAGTTAAGCGAGGATACGGGGTACAGCCCGATGACAGTTCATCATGCATACGAGCTCTTGGAGGCTGAGGGTGTTTGCGAGGCCCGGCCCCGGTCGGGCTTCTATGTCATCGGTTTGCCGGCGCCAGCGACAGGCTCACGGAGTCACGATCGCGATGGAGAGACTGTCAAAAATCTGCCTGAGGCTTTGCTGCACATTTGCTATTCAAATGAGCTTGGCCCATTCGGCAGCTTCTACCCAAGTCCGGACTTATTCGACCGCAGCGACATAGATCGGCTGTTGCGCCAGCTCTTGCGGCAAGGCGAGACCAGGCTTGTTGGGTGCGATTCACCACAAGGCGACATGCAGTTGCGACATGAAATTTCGCGCCGCGTCTCAAAGCGAGGATGCGTCGTCGCACAAGGGGAAATAATCGTCGGCAACACCGGCATGTCGTGCTTCGACATGTGCCTCAATGCATTTACCAAGCCAGGAGACGTAATCCTTGTCGAAAGTCCATCTTATTTTCCAATGCTGGCTGGATTGAACCGCAAGAGCCTCTCCGTGGTGGAAATTTATTCCCACCCGCGCTCTGGCATCAATCCCGAACAATTCCTGCATCTTGTCCGCTCGAATTCCGTTCGCGTGGCATTGCTTATGGGCTCCCATCACTATCCCACAGGCGTGACCTATTCCGAGCAAACTATGCGCCGTGTTGTGGAAATTGCTCGCCAACACCAAGTGCTTATCCTCGAAAATGACATGTTCAGCGACCTGAATTACCGTGGCAACAGACAGCCTTCGTTCAAACAACACGATCCGTCCGATATCGTGGTGCAATTCGGGAGTTTTATGGCCTCGCTCCCGCCAGCGTATGGATTGGGTTGGATCATTGCCGGCACCCACACACGGCGTTTGATGACCCACCAGTATACACACGGACTGAACAGCGGTGACGGTATTGTCCAGCGCGCGATCGCCACGTTTCTGGCGATCCGTAGTCAGGACCGACATTTGAGGCAATTGCGCGGCACACTTGCCGCGAGGATGCAAAGGGGCCTCGAGCTAATCGCAGAACATTTTCCCAGTGAGTGTGTTGTATCGTCTCCCGCCGGCGGGTTTATGTGCTGGGTGCGAGGGCCACTCGCCTTCGATGCCACTGGCGCTTTGCTTCAGGCGATAGAATCTGACTTCAGTTTTCTCCCTGGTCCTATTTTCTCGATCGAGGCCTCATTCCGAAACTTCGTTGCACTTAACTTCTCGTTCCCATGGACAGCTCAAAACGAAACTTATCTGGCGAAACTGGGTGAGATGATGCACAGGTCGGTCGGGCGGTGATGACCATTCAGATTGAAGGGGTTGAGGCTGCGCAGTCAAGCGGAAGGATCAGCCAGCCCAACCTCAAGGAGCACTTGAACGAAACCTTCGTGCCGCAACGCCTGCCTGCGTACGGCTGACTTGCGCGAAATTTCGATTCAGACCCCAAGTATCAAGACCCAATCGAAAATTCGCTTTCTTAAAATACTTGAAGGGGCGCAGTTCGCACAAACTGCTGAGCGAGTTCGGGATATTGCGCAAGGGGCCAGCACCTATGGGCGAGGGGCTATTGGGTGGTGAGCAGCGGGAACGTGACTGATGAGATGTGGGCCGAATACAATGGCCGCGTGGGAAGCCGTGAGTGCACGGCCTGAAAAGCGCGGTGTCGGCCTCACGCGGCCGCATTTTCAAACAACGTGACAACGCCGTTGCAACTCATCCCCCCGCCAGCCTCGGCAGCAGGAAGATTTCCGCCGTTTCGGCAGTTCCTTCGACCAGGTGTCGCGATAGATCGTCCCGTCGATGGCGACGGCGATGCCGCGATCGATGTAGGGCTCGAGGCCGGGATACTGCTCAGCCAGTTTCCTGAACAGCTCCCGAATATCCTTCGCCTCGATCTCGACCTTGCTCTTGCCTCCGGCGATCGCGCCGAGCGATCCCCAGAGCGTCACTTCGACCATCAGCCCTCCCGTTCCGCCTCGATCGCCGCCAGGATGCGCGGCGGCGACATCGGTATATGCGCCATGCGCACACCGACCGCGTTCGAGACTGCATTGGCGATCGCCGCCAGCGGCGGCACGATCGAGGTCTCGCCGACGCCGCGCACCCCGTAGGGATGGTTAGGGTTGGGGATCTCGAGGATCTGTGTGTCGATCATCGGCAGGTCCGAGCAGACCGGGATGCGGTAGTCCAGGAAGCCAGGGTTCTGCAGCCGCCCGTCCTTGCCGTAGATGTACTCTTCGTTGAGCGCCCAGCCGATGCCTTGCGCGGCACCCCCCTGGTACTGCCCCTCGACATAGGTCGGATGCACCGCCTTGCCGGCGTCCTGAACGACGGTGTAGCGCAGCACCCTGGTGAAGCCGGTTTCCGGATCCACCTCGATATCGCAGATATGGGTGGCGAAGGAGACGCCGGCGCCGTCGGCGACGAGCTCGCTGTGGCCGGCGATCGGTCCGCCCGTCTTTCCGGAAGCGGCCGCGATCTCCTTCAGCGACAGCGCAGCAAGGTTGCCGTACTTCTCGCCCCTAGCGATCGCGTGGCCCTTTTCCCAGACCACGTCGTCGACCGGGATGTCCCACGTCTGCGCGGCGCGATCCCGCAGGATCTTGATGGCGTTGCGAGCGGCGGAGATCGTCGCCATCGAAGACGAGAAGGTGCCGCGGCTGCCGTCCGTCATATCGTTGTAGCCGAGGCTGGAGGTATCGGCGACCACCGCCTTGACCTGCTCATAGGGGATACCGAGCTCCTCTGCCGCCACCAGCGAAAGCGAGGCGCGCGAGCCACCCACGTCAACGGTTCCGACGGCAAGCGAGACCGAACCGTCCATGCCGATGTTGAGGTCGGTGCAGGTCTGGCCACCGAAGTTGAACCAGAAGCCGCAGGCCATGCCGCGGCCCTGGTTCTTGCCGAGCGGCGCCTTCATGTGCGGATGGTTCTTCGCCGCTTCCAGCGTCGGGCCGATGCCGATCGGGCCGTATACCGGGCCGTAGGACGATCTGGTGCCTTCCTGCGCCGCGTTCCTGATCCGGAACTCGACCGGGTCCATGCCGATCTCCTTGGCCAGCTCGTCGACCGCGCTTTCCACCGCAAACGCTGCCATCGGCGCCGACGGCGCGCGATAGGCCGCAGTCTTGGGCCGGTTGACCAGCACTTCGTAGCCGACCGTCCTGACGTTCTCGAGCTTGTAGCAGGCAAAGGCGGTCATGGCGCCGATCTCAGCCCACATGCCGGCATAGGGGCCGCAGGAATAGCGCAGCGTCGCCTCGGCCGCCGTGATCGTGCCGTCCTTACGGGCGCCGATCCTGACGTCGATCGAGGTGGCGCTGGTCGGGCCGGAGGCGCGGAACACCTCGTCGCGCGTCATGACCAGCTTGACCGGCCGCCCGGCCTTGCGTGACAGCGCCAGCGCCACCGGCTCGGCCCAGACATGGGTCTTGCCACCGAAACCGCCGCCGATCTCCGACGAGGTGACGCGCAGCTTCGAGGCTTCCATGCCAAGCAGCTGTGCACAGTGCTGGCGGTAGACAAAATGGCCTTGCGTACAGACCCAGAGGTCGGCGGTGCCGTCGGAGCTGACATTGGCGACGCAGGCATGCGGCTCGATGTAGCCCTGGTGCGTCTGCTCGGTCTTGAAGGAGCGTTCGACGACGAAATCGGCCTGGCCGAAGCCTTCATGGATGTCGCCATGGCCGTACTGGGTCCGCTTGGTGACGTTTGAAGGCTTGACAGGCTTTTCCTCGAGGCCCTCGGTGAAGATGGCGTCGTTGATCAGGGGTGCGGAGTGCTTCATCGCCTCGTCGACGTCGGTGACATGCGGCAGCACCTCGTAGTCGACCTCGATCAGCTTCAGTGCCTGCCTCGCCGTGCGGGCATCGACCGCAGCGACCGCGGCCACGGCATGGCCGTCATAGAGCGCTTTCTTGCGCGCCATGCAGTTGTCGAGGATGTCGTACATGGCCGCATCGCCGTCGGTCAGGTCGGGCAGGTCGGCCGCGGTGATCACCGCCTTGACGCCGGCAAGCTTCTCCGCCTTCGACGTGTCGATCTTCCTGATCGTGGCATGCGCATGAGGGCTTCTGAGAACGCGCCCGACCAGTTGCCCGGCCATGTTGAAGTCGGCGCCATAGCGTGCGCGGCCCGTCACCTTGTCGACGCCGTCGGGACGAATGGGACGCGTACCGACAGAGGTGAAATTGCGTCCGGAGTAACGCGGATCGAAATTCATCGTTATGCTCCCTTCATCACGCTTGTTTCATTACGATGGCGGCGTCCTGAACGGCACGCACGATCTTGTCATAGCCGGTGCAGCGGCAGAGGTTCCCGGCGAGGCCGAAGCGGATCTCCTCCTCGGTCGGATCGGGGTTCTTGGCCAAAAGGTCCTTGGCCGCCATGAGGAAGCCCGGCGTGCAGACGCCGCATTGAAGTGCGGCGTGCTCCAGGAATTTCTGCTGCAGCGGATGCAGCCTGTCGCCATGCGCCATGCCCTCGATGGTCTCGAGGTGCCGGCCCTCGGCCTCAGCGCCAAGCACCAGACATGAGCACACCAGCCGATCGTCAAGGATGATGCTGCAGGCCCCGCAGTCGCCGGTGCCGCAGCCTTCCTTGGCGCCCGTCAGTCCCAGGCGATCGCGCAGGACATCAAGCAGCGTCTCGTCCGGCTGGCAAAGGAACTCGACATTGTCGCCGTTGATTGTCGTTGATACTGCCACACCAGCCATCATTTGCCTCCTGCACGTGCATAGGCGGACGTGGCGGCCCGCTTGGCCAGCACACCCGCAACTTTCCGTCTGAATTCGATAGTGCCTCGCTTGTCGTCGATCGGACGGCAGGCGCCCGAGCAGACCTTGGCGAGCCTCTCCAGCGTGGCTTCGTCCAGCTTGGAGCCGATGAGAACCTCGGCGGCCTCCTCGACCAGAACCACCGTCGGCGCCACGGCGCCCAGCGCCAGGCGGGCGGATTTGACGCGACCTTGCTCATCGAGCGTCAGGTTCACACCGGCGCTGACCACCGCGATGTCCATCTCGGTGCGCGGGATGAAACGCAGATAGGCATCGCCCGAACGCGGCAGACGGCTGTCGAGCAGGATTGCCTCGATGATCTCGCCCTTTGCCAGCGACGTCTTGCCCGGCCCAGTCGGCACCGCTTCCACGGCAATCGTGCGCCTGGTTCCCGGGCCGACGACCACCGCCTTGGCGCCAGCGGCCACCAGTGCCGGCACGCTGTCGGCGGCCGGCGAGGCGTTGCAGAGATTGCCGACGATGGTGCAGCGTCCCTGCACCTGCTTGGAGCCGATCAGGTTCGCAGCTTCGACGACGCCGGGCCATGCGTTCTTCAGGGCCTTGCTCTCGCCCAGCACCGCGCAGGGGACCGCCGCGCCGATGCTGAAGCCCTCGGCTGTTTCCCTGATCTCGCCAAGCCCGTCGATCGCCTTGATGTCGACGATCAGGTCGGGTTCGATAAAGCCGCCTTTCATTCTCACCAAGAGGTCGCTGCCTCCGGCAAGGATGGCGGCCGTGCCGGCTGAGCCGGCCAACAGGCCGGCGGCGTCTTCAATTGAAAGCGGACGTATGTAACGCATCGTCTCCCCTTGGTCATCGTGATCTGAGCGACCGTTGTGAATCTCGGGACCGCTATAGCCATAAAAATCTATCAGCTGTCATTCGGCGGCTTTGGCCTCCGCTTTGAGCCCACGCTCGATATATGGAGATTCTCGATATCCTCCAGCCCGATCTGCAGGCGGATCAGGGGGCCGCCGTAATCCCCTTGGCGATGGTGCGGTCGACGAGGAAGAGCGCATGGCCAGGCTCTCACAGCCGCCCACGAATAGCCGATTTCGAAGACCCCTAACACGCCGAGGCAGGCGTACTTGTTTTTGACCGCCGCCGTTGAGCATGATCAAGGACACTAACCCTGCCGAAATACTTGGTAGCGTTTTCACTCCGAATTTGCGCAGACTTAGAGATGAGTGATTGCAGACTGTGGACCGAACCGGCGACAATGGTTAGCGAGAAACGCGTTGTGGAAATCTTTCGCCACAGCGCGGCCGCCCTGCAAAACAAAATCGGGGTCAGATCCATAGGTGAACAGGCTGAGGCCAAGTACTTTAAGTCGCATCATATATTCTATGGACGCCACATCGATGCCAGATGCTATACCGTACTTCTTAGCTGCATTCGCGACGGCTTGACATGCATCCACTAACTCGGGTGTGAGCTCTCCCGGTTCCATGCCCAAGGAAAGGGCAAGGTCTGCCGGTCCGACGAAGAGCGCGTCCACACCAGGCGTTGAAGCTATGTCGTCCAGATTATTGAGAGCCTCTCGCGTTTCAACCTGGAGTACGACGGCCAAACTAGAGTCCGCAGCCTTGCGATACTCCGCATTGTTTTGGTAATAGTTCGATGCTCTCCACGCTCCAGATCCACGCTTTCCCGTAGGCGGATATTTTGCGGACGACACAGCTTCGATGGCTTCGGCACCGGAGTTTACCATTGGCACCATGATGCCGTTCGCACCATGATCTAGCGCCGCTTTAATGAGTTCAATCCTGTTCCAAGCTACTCTGTAGAGTACAGGCATGCCGTACCGTTCAGTCGCAGGAAGAATCTGCAGGAGCGCGTTGGGCGGAATGGGCGAATGCTCGCCATCAACCAGAAGAAAATCTAGGTTTGTCTGCGCCAATGTCTCTGCGACTATCAGATGCGGAATGTGCATCCAGGCGCCAATTTGCGGTTTTCTCGACCTGATCGTTTCAGCGAACGGATGTCTTGCCATTTTCGGGATCCTCTGGCACCCAATCCTCTGCGCACCCAAGTGAGTTGTTCTCGGGGGACGATGGCAGGTTTCTCGGCTTTTGACATATACAGTTTGCCCAGAAATTGGCTATCACACCTATCATAGCCACCTTAGGGTCTTGCGATGCACCGACGCCCATATAATTCGCTGCAGGCGCGCACCGCACATGGCCAGTCAAAGTTTCTCTAGAATGTGGATGTTCATAACCTATTCCGGAGAGCCCGACCATGACCACTTCAGATTCTACAACCACCGCCGCGGTGCTGGTAGCGATGGACATTGCCGAGGTGCGCAATGAAGTTCTGATCGAAGCATCAGGCCACTAGCGCCGGTGTCGCCTTTTGATCCTAACACCCGTGCTGAGCATGATCGTCTGATCGAAGTGCTGCAGGCGTGCGGCCGCCCTGTGGTTTGCGCCTTTTGAGGCGGGAACTATCAACGACCGACAGCATGGCGCCTTGCTCAAGCGGGTTTGAGGTGCGGCTGGTGTCGTCGCTGGCGCTGGCCCGAACACGAGATCCAAGCACAGGTGATCCCAAGCTCGGGATCCAGGCGACGCTGCGGCTGTTCCCCGGAAGCGATCGATCTCGGAAAATACAGCGGCAGGTAGTGCCTCAGGGATACCGCGCTGGATCTCGGTCTTTGGCCCTGGGATCGCTTCATGTGTCTTCGACAGTTTCTGCACGTCGTTGATGCCGGCCCGCACCGGATCATGTTAGAGCTGTGACACGCGCTATCGAAACGCCATCCCAATCACAGGTCCATCGGCTCCCTCTTCCTTGAACGCGCGGTCACTTTCCCAATGACGACGCGGCGATGAAACTGCTATATCTGAGACAGGCGGCTGGCGATCTGGCCAATTATTGTGTGGGCCTTCCTGAAAGGAACGCCTCGCGACGTCATCCGTTCGGCGGCGACGGCCGTCATTGATGACCCGTCTTCCAGATGTTCGCGCATAGACTTCCCGTTGAACGACATGTATTTCACGATAAGCGATGTGAGGATGATGGCCCTCTTCACGGCCTCCTCTGAAAGCCTGAGAGGAGAGCAGCCGTAGTTGCTTGCCTCAATCGAGTTACTGAAAGGCGCTTTGCAGATAGCTGTTGCAGCAGAAACGTATGCGCCAATTACGGTGCTTGCCGACCCCTTGATGTGTTCAAGTAGAAATGGGTTCTTCTTTTGCGGAAGCATGGAAGAGCCGCCGGCAAGATAGTGAGGAATATCGACAAGAGCGAACTCACGAGTCGTCCAGACTTGCAGATCCTGGGCCACACGACTGAGCAAGGTTGAGATGCTAGCAAAGATTGAAAGCCCGTGCAGGTGATGGTCTCGGCTCGCGACCGCATCAAGTGAGTTGAACGACGGCAGTTCAAATCCTAGAAGATTTGCGGTTTTCAAAGGATCTATCGGCATACTGGTGCCTCCGCCGGCACCAGCGCCCATAGGGCAGTTCCTGATGTCTTCCAGCAGGGAATGGAGGCGCTGGCGCTCGCGCCCCAGAGCAAAGAAAACGCTGAGCAGGTAGTGCCCTGGCGATCCGGGGAGTGCAATCTGATACTGACTGTACAACGGCGCCACAAGTCTCGATGCTTCATCCACT
>NZ_JAMYOE010000087.1:0-8307 GCF_040319695.1 Mesorhizobium sp. M0898
ACCGGCGTTCCTGACGGCTTCCGCGGGAAATTTCTCATCCGAAGTCTTCAATTCCTGAAGGCACACGATGTCATAGTCGGTCTGAGACCCCTGTGATCTAATCCGGTTTGAGGTTCGTTCTGGCCCATCCAGAGGACCAGGACATGAAACACAGCCTGAGCAGGCGATCGAAACCGCTGAAGTGATCGATATGCATATGCGTCACGAAGACGCGCGAGATCCCCAGATTTCAAGCGGCGAAAGCGTCGAAAGATCTCCGAGATCGAACAGCATGGCCCTGTTGCCGAAGCGGAAATCCAGTAGCAGGCCCAGATCGGAAAAAGGTTCGATTACCAAGCGTGGCTGGACGAAAAGCGTCACCGCGAGAAGACCGCCGCGAGCGATGCTGCCTTCATCCGTTCAGCTTCTCTTTGCCGGGCCGGCATATTGGTCGACCGCTCCGGCCATCTGGAGCATGAGTGTCTCCATGGAGATGGAATTCCCGCCATAGGGGTAGAAGTCGGATTTATCGCCTTTCTTCCATTTCTCCCGCAGCTCGGGTTCGGTGATGTCCCAGTCGCGATAGGTTCTTCGCGCCAGTTCGCGCAGTTCTGCGTGCAATTCGGCGGTGGACGGGCGGCCCCAGTAATAATAACCGTTGTGGACCTTGAAGACTTCGAGGTCCCGCCCGAGCACGATCGTGTGCGGGATCATCACGTCGTGCGTGGTGTCGGTGTATTCCTTGATGTCCAGGTCCTTCTGCACGAGCCGTTCCTCGTCACACAGAAAGGGCCAAGGTGCCGAGGTCTGCTGGCGGTAATTGTTGGTCGTATGCCAATCATCCGTGATGATCGTGACGAGCTGGGTGTAGCCGACGACCAATTGCGGGTGAAACCGCACCAGTTCGAGCATTTGCTGCCGGTCCTTTGGGCAGAAGAACCCACGCGTCAGCATCACGATCATCAGCTGGTCGCCCTGCAGGTCCGACAGCCGCCGTGGCGTCTTGGTGTGGTCGGGAAGAACGTAGTCGGGGAACTTCGCGCCAGCCACAATGTCTTGTCTCATTCTCAGTCGCTCCCATAGATCCGGTTCCTGTAACTTCCGAACAAAAGACTCCTCCCCATGTTCCTTGATTCCAGGCAAGCCGAATAAGACGGGCCGGCTCTTAGGGCCGCCTGCCGTCGAACCGACGACCACCATCACGAGCGCATCCAACTCGACTTCGCCATCGACGATCGTCTTGCCGCCCTTTCTTCGAACATTGAGCTCCGAGGTTTTCGGCCGCCTGTCTTTCGAGTTCGTCGATCACTCCCGTGATTGTCGCTAAGCGGACCTCCGTGATATCCGCGTAACCGCCGTGTAGCGCGTGATGGCACGCTCGTCGGGATCCTCTCCTGGAAATGCACGGTAGCGTTGGCCGGCGGCCGACAATTTATGCCGAAAGCTTTGACCGGCGAAGCGCATACGAACTGGACATCGGGGCCTTGTCGCATGACATTCATGGCCGCAAGTTCGGCGGTGCTGCAGCCGCCGATCCGCCAGCAGGCTTCGAGCACACCCGACTTCCACTTCTGAGCAAATCAGATTCAAGGCTGTCTTTTGCAGGCAGCCATGGGAATTATGGATCGTCTGATCCTCCGCGACGACCAGTGGGAGTGGATATCAGGTCACATGATCGGCGATGAGCCGCGCTCATTGCAGTGAAAGGGTACGATCGATCGCGATGCCCGGGTGCCTTCACGCGACGGCACATGCTACGCGTCTTGGACGGGCGGGCCGCGGCAGGTGAAGCACGCTTGCGATGGCCCGAATCTGGCTTGCTTCTCCAGTAACCCGGAAGACGCCAGGGACGCGCTGCGCTGGACGCGTGCCCTAGCCGTCGAGCTCCCATCTATCGGTTCGTCCGCTCCATATCCGGCCGGACAGGGCCGCACCCTTGGGCTGTTCAAAGGCGCTTGCATCTTCCCTGCGCCGACAATCAGCAACCTTCGTCGGTCTTTTTCACCTGGCCTGGCGCGGCGGTGTTGGCTGTCGTGTCCTGCTGACCTGGCGCAGCCTGCTGGGCGCTGCCAGTCTGCTGGCCGGGCGCGCAGTCTCTGGCCGAGTTCGGATTTGTGGTGCCGCTGGTGGTGGTCGTGTCGGTGCCCTGATCGCCGGACATGTTGGTCCCGCTGCTCGTCGTGCCGGTGCCCTGATCCGTCGTACTGGGCATGGTTGTCGTGGTCGAGGTTCCGCTCGTCGAGGTTCCGCTCGAAGTTCCGCTGGTCGTCTGGGCAAAGGAAAGCCCTGCCGACACTGCCAGCACGGCCGAAGCCAAAAGGATGCGTTTCATCTTCTTTCTCCTGTCTGAATGCGCGGGATGCGCCTGGCAAATCGAACAGGCAGACAGAAGGAGTGTTCCCCGATGAAGTTCAACTTTTGTAACTCTGGTCATAGGTCAGCCTTAGGATGCCGGGCGTATATTAGAAGCCTCTTGAAGAAGACGCTGCCCGCACCAGAATCCATGGCATGGCTCGGGGAATAGGCATTGGTGACCAGGTGGCGATTACTGCCACGGTTCGAAGGCGGATAACAGAGGACCGCGTAAGCGTCTCTTTCCCAGGTTTCGACTTCCCACATTCCATGATCGACCACACCAAGGTGAACCGAGGCCAGCAAATCGACCTGAAAGGCGAGGTCACGCGCATCGACGAGGACACCGTGACGATCGAACTCGGGCCGCTGGTCACGGTCGACCGTGACAAGGTCCGGTTGGTGGAGAAATATAGGCCGCCAAACCGACGAAAGGCACTTGTCGTTGCCCCGGATTAGAACCGACAACATCGCGACGGGCTATGAGGGCAGGCCGCATGACGGGCCGGTAGAGGACGAGTCGAAGCACTTGGTCTACTGCCCAGTCTGCGGCCAAACGTTCGACGCGCGCGATCTTGGACAGGTCTTCCACCACGCTGAGTCCCAGCACGAGCCGCTTCCGGTCGAGCAATAGTCCAGCTAGTTGAGCTCCGGCGGCAGACCGACGTTGAGACCTTCAGCGCGCCACCGGCTACGTTGGATGAGAAAAGGTGCTGCGTGCACCGCGCCTTCCCCGCGCGCCGATGCTCCACCTGGACCGCAAAAAGTCCCGCCGCACTGCCAGAACGGCGGGACCGATCAAACGCTTTGCACCAGGCGGGGGGATGCCGGGGGGTTGGGCTTGCCAGGTGAGCGCGGACCGTAACCAACCCTAAGCGCCACAGCGGCAACGCGTCCAGCAACCGTCGGTTGGAGCGATAGGACGACTGAGCCGCCGGCAGGTCAGGTCATCCCGGGTCGCTATCGCTCGCAACCAGACGGTAGCGGAAATTGTTGCGGATGTGGTCGTTGAAATAGCGGCCCTTGGCGAACGCGGCCCGGAACGCGGCAAACGTTTCTGGCGGTACCCCCTCAAACTCGTACCGCTTGCCGCTGGCGACGAACCACACAGAGAGGGTCCTTCTATCCAGATCATATTCCATCTTGCGGATCGAAGTAGATGGCATGAGCACCACAGGCCGAGGCCCGCGCCTTGCTGGGAGCGCGGGCCGATCGGGATAGCGATCTGCAGCAATACCTGGAGGGGGAGGATTCGCTGCGTGCACCGAACTTTCGCGGCGGTCCCGTGTTCCATCGAGATGCAAAAAAGGTAGCTGCACCTTCCGGCATCACGTGGACGTTGGATTTCTGAGAAAGCGCGAGCGTCAATACTACTCTGGTGATGGAATTTCCCCGTGAGATAGGCACGCTCCACGGCGAAAGGAGTGCCCCGCCATGACCGTCCTCGCCTACAACCTTGCCAACGGTATCAAAGGATCGTGGAGGGTCGTCTTCGTGCCGGACGACCTGCATCTTATGTGGAATTCAGCCAGCCAGACCCCGACACAAAACCCGGCTGATTGGATGAGCTTGATGATCTCCTGCATGGCGGCCGAAAGGCGCACTCGACGAGCGAGCGCGCGACAGCTTGGTTTCGCTCATTAAGGCGTTGACAGGGCGATGAGACAAGGGATACCCGCGCCGAAAGCTCTTATCGGTGAGGCGCGCGGGCTTGGCTTTGAAGCGTCAGCGGAGCGACACCGCGTTAGGCTTCCGGAGATGGCTCTTGAAAATACTTTCCAGGAGAGGCGCCGAAGGCCGCGCGAAACACCGCGATGAAGGCGCTCGGGCCAGAGTAGCCGAGCGAGAAGGCGATGTCGCCGACGCTTCGGCCGGCGGCGAGCCACTCCACCGCTTTGAGAAGTTTCGCCTGCTGCCGCCAGGCGCGAAAACTCATGCCAGTCTCCGACTGGAAGTGACGCTGGAGGCTGCGCGGGGACATGGCGGCGCATGACGCAATCTCATCGAGCGGCCAGTCTGCACCCGGGTGGTTCCGGATGTCTTCGGCGAGGGCCCGAAGGCGTTCGGATATCGGCGAGGGAAGAGACAACGGCGCGACCGGACTCGCCCGAAGCTGGTCGAGAATGACTGCGACCAGTCTTTCGGCGCGAGCGCTGCCGGCCTCCGCACGGGGTACTTCGAGAAACGCCAGGATGAGTTCGCGCAGCAGCGGCGTCGTCCCGATCACGGAGACATCCGAGGGCAGATTTATGACCGCATCGGGCCGGAAGAAGAGATAGCTGCGATCGGTGTCCTGCAGGTAGGTCACTTCATGAAGGACCCCGGACGGCACGAACACGGCGCGTTCGGGCGGCACGATGAAGTAGCCTCGCTGCGTTTCCAGCCTCAGCGAACCTCGCACGATCTGAAAAAGCTGCGCGCGGTGATGCGCATGGAACGCGTAGGCCTGCCCCTGCCTGCTCGACTCCGCCCTGAGCGACGGCGGTGTGCGGATAATCGCCAGAGCCGTCTGGGCGCTTCCTGATAGAGGTCGGTGTACCGCCGCTTCGGCGGCTCCCGGTCGGGGAGACGATGCTGGCGTTCGACCGCAGCAAGACGCATTGGGGCATCGACGAGTTCGACGTGGTGAACCAGACTTTCTCGTCCCATCACATATGGCTCAGGGACGGCATCTGTCAGCGCTTTTCGGTTCCGTTCCGCTATGCTTGGCCGGCTGAGCTCGACCTCATGGCGCGACTAGCCGGCCTGACGCTCAAAGAGCGCTGGAGTGGCTGGAAAAGGGAGCCGTTCACGCAGACCAGCGACAAGCACATCTCCGTCTGGCAGAAGGTTGGAGGCTAGGACGGGTCGGCCCGGTTCTCGGCTTGGAGGCGACCTTCGCGGCCAAGAGAATGGCCCGAAAGTCATAGGTTTCGCGGAGCGCTGAATCCGAAACACGAAAGCCACAACGCCGCTACTCAGCACGTTCACGCTGGTCTGCCGCCTGCCACCCTTTGCCGAAAGTCGGGCCCCGGTTTCGGGCTGGACATCGACGCAGGCGCTATCCTTCAGATCCGGAGGACCTCCCGCCCCTCGGCGGCCTGTGATGACTTCTGGATACGGCATCGTCGTCTTTGTCGGGTGCGGCGGTGAGCCGGTTGAACCAGAAACCCTGCATGTCTCTTACGCCGCGGTTCCGTCGGCGGCTGTCTATGTCTTGGGGGCAATGGCGCCCGGCCAAGCTGGACGAACCGGTAAAAACTTGGCCCGCGCGATCCGGATCGAAACTGGGCCGCGAAATCTGGTGGCAGTCAACACTCGAGGAATTGCGTGTGGCAGAAAGACGGCTGCCAAAATAGAGCGGAGATGGTCCAGTGCAGGTGGCTAGGCCCGGCTGTTCAGGTCCTGCTCGATCTGGTGCGCCGATGCCAAGATGTCGTTGAAGCTCGGCGGAGTGCCGAAGATCATGGCCGTCGTATTGGCGTAGTCGCGCGCGAGCGCGTCCACCATCTTTGGAGCGGGCGCGATCGCGAAGCTGCCCGGGACTGCTGAGGCGAGGTCATAGTCGGGACGGTCGAAAAACATTCGTGCGTGCCGCACACAATCGGCGCCAAGAGCGAGGTCGCCGAGGGCTGCCTTCCCGGTCTCGGATCCAAGAAGACAATGCAAGTCATAGTAGTGCCGGGAGACCCGCTGGCCTTCCTGCCGCAATTCGCCGCGCCGCTCATACCAACGGCGCAATCCCTGGGTGATCACCACCTTGTCCCAAAAGGTGCGGGTCGCCTCGATCGTGGTCACGTCGGCGACGATGAGATCAATGCCTGCCGCTTCCTCGGCGACATAGGGCGTGATCGCGATCGGGCGGTTCGGATCGAGCGCCGATTTCGCCCCGGATTCAAGGCGTATGACCGGTCGCACATAGGCGCCATCACGCGGTTCGACCTCGGGATACCAGAGCAGCAGGGTCTGACCATCGGCATCGGCTTGGTCGACCTCCACCCGGCCGGCACCGTTGGTGATGTCGGCAAGTTGAGCGGTGAGGAAGTCTCGCAGTGGCCCTGTGATATACGCACGGCAGGCGTCCCGGATGGCGTCGAGCTTGGCGCGGCGCTTCTTGTTCGACAGTCCCTCAAGCTCTTCGACGGAGGCAGCCTCGTCGAGATCGTCGCGAAACACGGTAACGTCGATATCTTCGGAAAAACGCTGGATGAGGCCATAGCCTTTTGACAGCGACGTCCCGCCCTTGAAAAGCAGCCGTGGCTCCCCCGCAGGCCGTTCGTGGTAGAGCGAATTGAGGGTCCAGCAGACCCAGAAATCCTTTTCGACATTGCCCACCGGAGCTCCGATCCGATTGGCGGTGGCGAGGAACAGGTCGAGCCGGTCACGTGGGGATGCCGCGATGATCTGGCGGTAAGCATCGGTACTCATGGCTTCGCCTCGTGCGGGTCCGCCCTCAGGATTTCGCGGAGGAATTCCTGCATCCAGATCGGCACGGCGGAGAGACCGGCGCGCAGATCCTCGCGAATGGCCTCGCCGTGCCTGGGGTCGGCAAGCAGGCGGCGCAACGTCGCCTGGACACGCTTCCGTTCGCCCTTCTGGGTCAGCATGTCCTGCATCCAATGCAAGGCCTGGACGACCCGCATCCCCGGCCGATCCGCCCAATAGAGGCGGCTAGGGGCAGCGTATTTGAAGTGGATTTCCTGCGTGCCGAGCTTGATTGGCTTCAACCGCGCATCGACCAGCACTTCTATCCGGGCGGGGACGGCGGTCGTCAGGCCGAGGTCGTTGGCGGCCGTCATTCCATCGATGACGGCGCGCGCCCGATCGCGGCGCGTGACGGCGCGGATCACAGCGCGATAATCCGGCACGGTGGCGCGGCCAGTCAGGTTGTTCGTGCGCGGCCGGTCATAGAGGCCTCGGTCGATCCGGCGCAGCTCCCCGGCGGCTGCCAGGCGCTGCAGGGTTTTGTCGACGGCGGCGCGTGCGCCGAGATCGGCGAAGTCGCCGGGGGTCCAGACCTCGTCGGGTTTGGACTCAATGCGGGCAAGCAGGCGCGAGCGAAGATCGGCATCGGGCTTAACTTTGGGCATGTCCGAAATATGCTACAAGTTTCGGACAAAGGCAAGAGATCAGTCCGAAATATGCTACAATTTTCGGACACTGCGTGGCGCCCAAAAATGGAACTCGCATGGCCGCGCTCTGGACCGCCAAGGTTTCGAATGCCTCTTCCGCAGGGGCACGACGTCATCCCGGTTGACTCTTAGTCGAGACGAGAACAAATGTAGAACCTATCACGGGCTTTCCCGTTTCCATTTCCGAGCTTCGAGAACGCATCGCGCGTCTCAAAGGCGGAAGCGCGCGCCCGCACGGTTTTGACGTTTGGAGTGGCCGCCATCGACAGGGCGCTGCCGGGAGGCGGACTGGCCTTTGGCGGTCTGCACGAGGTGGCGGGCGGAGGGAATGGCGCCGTCGACAGCGCGGCCGCGGCACTGTTTGCTGCCGGCCGTGCCGCGCGCACGGTTGGCAAGGTGCTGTGGTGCGTTACCCGGCCCAATCTGTTCGCACCGGCAATCGAAAGGCCGGCCTGCCTCCGGGAAGGGTGATCTATGTCGAAGCCGGCGACGAAAAATCCGTTCTCGCCTGTTTCGAAGAGAGTCTTCGCGGAGGTTTTGGCGCTGTCGTTGCCGAGATAGCCCGGCTTTCGATGACGGCCTCACGAGGGGGTCGAGTGGGATGAAGTGATCGAGACCGCGCTAACGCTCCGCGACATCATGGAAGCGGAAGGTCTGCAGAGCTGGCCGAAGGTGACGGGCGGCAAGGGCATTCACTTGATGGCCCCACTTGAGACGAAGATTACGCACGACAATGCCCGGCTCCTTGCCCGATCGTTCGCCAAGCGCCTCGCTGAAGCTCATCCCGATCGCTATCTGCTCTCCGCTGCGCCGGCAGCCCGAAAGGGCCGCATCTTCATCGACTACCTTCGCAATGGGCGCGGTA
>NZ_JAMYOE010000088.1:0-8237 GCF_040319695.1 Mesorhizobium sp. M0898
GACATGCAGATCCTGACCCAAGACCTGCGGGAGAAGCTGCTGGCGAATGGTCGCCAGCAGCAACCCCTTCGCGGCACCGGCGGCGAAATCGACTTCATGCCCGTCGTCAAACTGTTCACGCCGGATGCCGGCGCGACCTGGCTCCTCACCGAGATCGATCCGGATGACCCGGATATCGCCTTCGGCCTTTGTGACCTCGGGCTTGGTTGTCCCGAGCTTGGCAGCGTCAGCCTCACCGAACTTGCGTCGGTGCGCGGACGCCTGGGCCTGCCGGTCGAGCGTGACCGGCATTTCCGCGCGGATAAGCCTCTGTCGGCTTATGCCGAGGAGGCACGACGACTCGGCCGCCTCCGAGTGTAGCGATCGACACCGTTTTCAACGCCGTCCTTTGGGGTGGCGTTGAATGTCGAAAGCTGTGGCGCACCACCGTGGCTACCGCCAATCCCGCTAGCGGCAAGGTGGCTGGGCGCCGATGATCTACGAAAACTCAAAGCTCAACGAGTTTGCGGCTTCGGATTGCGTTTTTGGTGAGTATCGAGATGCAAAGGTGGGAATGATCGTAGAGCCACGACGTATCAAAGACTGGAGCGCCTTCCATAAACGCAGCCATGATGCTGGAAACCGGTCTCTGCCGGCGCAGGAGCTCGACATAGGCGTTGACGAGATCATTATCGTCGTAATTCCGGTAAAGCTGGGGGTTGGACGGATCCGAAACCATTGACCATGGCCCCACTTGACGAGGTGTCCTGATGGTGGCGGTCGCCAGCCGTTTCAGCGCTTCCCAGTGACGGTCCGTACTGTCTAGCAAATTGATGGTGTCGGCGAGGTCGACTTCACATTCGATGACGGCCGGACCGATGCCAGGATTGTTTTTGCGGCGACGGTCGGCCACTGATCGAGCCCACTCCGCTGCGCGTCCGGGAGCGCGATAAAACAGGTAGAACCCGGTTCCCAACCAAGATCCTTCTCTAGGAATTAACTGGAAATCACCGGCCATAATGGCGCTTGCCCTATCCGACGTCGTGCCGTGATAGGCCGTAATGTAACGACCCTCCAAAAGTCCCCCCCAAACACGAAAGTAGCCCCGAAGGGCTACTTAGATTTACGAAACGTGACGAACTCTTCCTCTGGATGGGGCTTTAGGCCCCACTCCTTATCAAATTTCTCTACCGTCTTGGCGGCGAGCTGTTTGAGCTTTTTGGGCGAGTTGACCTTATCGATCTCGGAGAAAAGAGCTTTCATATCAACGTTATGCGTAGGCATAGCGTCGGTTGGCGAAAGTTGTGAAACGGTATCGGGTTGCACAGTCGTTGCCCTTTCAGGTTTGTCGGGCGCGACGATGTAACCTTTTGAAGGGCTGCGTCGGCCCTTCTTAGGAGTAACAACTTTACTGTAACTCAATTCATAAGGCTGGAAAAATAATTCAGTTGATTCGATTGCTGCTCCAGATAACTTCTTTCCACGAGCGTCAGTGACAATAACGGAGCCTTTTCGACTAACATTTTGGCCGCCAAAGCCTTTCACGAAATTGCCTCTACGTTCGTCAAGCCATCCGACAACCTTGCCTGACTGATCCACAAGCTTATTTCCATCGACCACGGCTTCTATGACCAAGCTCTCATCGATGCCCAGTCGGGACTTCTTTTTGGGGCTGGTATGGATCGTTTTCGTTTTCAAACGAGAATCCTCAATCTGAATCTGTCCCTGTTATATGGCTCAAAATAGTGGCTGCGCAAGCTTGGGTACCCCGGGTGTCCTCGATGGTAAGTGGAACAGCTTGATAAGCCGTGTAGGTAGCAATTTCCTGTAACTTCCCACCGCATGCAGCTTTTTGCGGGCGAGGCCCGCGGGCAGCCTTTGGCACCCTATTGAAAGTGCGCCACTTGCCGATACACTGGGAACGTCGAGGCGGCCAGGGGTTCACGACATAAAGCGGAAGGCTGGGTTGCGGCGTCATAGGGCATGTGATGCAAAGAGGCTTTTGAAATGAAGCGGATGCGAGAAGAGGACATTCCGGCGTTCGTGCAGGAGGTGGCCGCAACCGGCTGCGACATCTGCGCCGTTGGGCCGGCTTACTACACCATGGGCGATTCCGATGTTCCGCGCGGCAAGCGCAGGGGGCTATACAAGAAGCTCGCCGACATCGACGCGCGCTATGGCAGCCGCGACCATCTGCGTTACCAGATCGTGGCGCACCTGGCCTCGATTGGCCGCTACATCGACGCGCCTCCACCGGACGAGGAAATGTGGATCGATAGTGAGGCGCCCGACTTGGCCGAGGTCACGCCTTACGACGAGGCGCACTTCCCTACCTACGCAGTCCTGCTATTCGCGGAGGCCAAGGGCGTCGACTGGCGCAAGGTGGCACGAGCCCTCTTGAACATCGACCCAGAGCGCCAGCCAGAACGGGCACGCCGGGCCTGGGCATCGCATCTGGCGCGGGCGCGGTGGCTGGCGACGAGCGGGTACGGGGAGCTTCGGAGCGATTTGCTGCAATAGGCATCGACTGCCGCAGGAAGCCCCCCGGCAGACCGCCTCCAAAGGGGGGCGGTCCATGGCAGTTCCCGGGGCGGCATCGTAGTGATGTATGCCGTTAATAAGCAGAAGACGGTTCAGGCAACATCCACATGGACCTGTTATTCCTCAATCAACAACGTTCCCGGCGAAGGCGTGTACGACAGCTGAGGCGAGTCGATGAGATCGTCCTAAGGCGTCAGGATAGGGGTGATGTTTTGGTCAAACACGAGAGTTGGTCCGAACAGGACATTCTGGATTTGCCGCCAGAAGAGTCGGACGATTTTGATCGCAAAGGCGGGCGTCTTTTTGATGAAGTGGAAGACAAGGTACTGACGACCATAGCCAAGGCGCTATCAGCCTTCGCTAACTCCGGAGGCGGATCACTTGTGCTCGGCGTGAAGGACGACCGTTCCATCGACGGCATTCCGGCGATGAAAGGTAGGGCAACAATTCGCGACTGGTTGGAGCAGAAGGTTCCGCACCTGTTAGATTACCCGTTGGCTGATTTCAGGGTCCACACGGTCCTTCGCAGGGAACAGTCGCAAATCCCAATCGGCAGAGAGATCATTGTGATCGACGTTGGCGACAGTGCCGCTGCGCCTCATCAAAGTGCACGTGATCACCTGTATTATCATCGCCAGGGCGGCCGGTCGGTTCCCGCCAAACACTTCTATTTGGACCTGCTGCGGCAAAGACTGACACATCCGGTTTTGACGTTGGGGATGCATGGCATCCAAACCCATGCCGCGCAGGAGCTCAATGGCGGAATTTACTTCATTGTGAATTTGACGTTCGTTGTGAGGAACGTGGGGCGAATAGCAGCTCATGAATGGGCGATCTCGTTGCGAAACGTGGAGCACCCCACCGATGGCTTCTTCGACCGCCATCGCCTCAGGTTCGAGTATGAACACGAGTTCCAGATTCCGTATTCTTCAGGTGGTATCGAACTCAGGCAACCAATCTTGCCGGGACGGGGTTTGAGGCAAACCCGACCGCTAGGGTTCCCGGTATTCTTCCCGGTGGGCGGACCTATTTCCAACATCACTGAGGCCATCGAAGAAAGATTCAAAGGCACTATGTTTCAATTTCAGTTGGCGACGGAATTTTCTGCCGGTGAGATTTCACCTTTGGGTTTGGGGCAACTCATGCCTGTGCAGGAGATGGCACTTATGGCGTGCAAAATGGCTCCGCACTACTTCTCATTGTGATCGACACACCCTGAAACGCGCTAGACTAGGTTCCGGGATCAGCCACCGGATGTTCTGCTTGAATTCCCTGAGCAATCGAAAACTCATTGAGCTTTGCAATGACATGGTCTGTGGCCATGTGAACGGCAAAGCAGATTTCCGATAATTCATGACGGGTCAGGCGAATATTAGTGCCCACCGCAAAGCTTCTTTCCTTCCATGTCAGACGCATGATGATCATCGCGCCCTCGTGGCCGGTAGTAACGTGTCCGGCTTCAATGGCCTCGTGATCTATCGGTTGTTCCGTGCCATCGGGGTGCCTCATGAAGACGCCCAAAAAAGACCAACGGATCAGAAGTCGATTGTTTTCGGGGCTCACATCCTTCCGTGAGACGAGGCCCATTCGGTGGGAAAGGCAATTGCGAGCTTTTCGAAAGCTCTCAAACATCTCCCAATACCGCTGATCGAGACCGATAAGCTCCCGCAAACGGCTGTATTGAGCACTGATGCTAAGCATCTCAACTTCGGCGGCGAGCGCGCGCAAATCCGTTGGAATGTAGCTGTGCGTCGCCATCATGTGCTGAATCGGAAAGCAGTGCTTCAGAAAGATGGTGAACGCATCTACCAGATCGCGAAGCGCGTTGCCGATGATCCAAGCTTCGAAGTTCTCGTTGAATTGCCTTCGCGTCTCGTCGGAAATTTCACTGGGAACAAAATGATAGCTCATGCGGTCATCGAGCTGGTGGGGCAAAGAAGGAATGTGATTTGCGGCATTGGAGCCCAACGCCAGAAAGACCGAAGCTCTCCGAACCCCTAGGTCGGCAGGTCGACGCAAGCGAGCAAAATCAATTCGCACATGCGGTCGCTCGCCAGGTCCGTCAGTAGCTTGGTCCGACATGCTTACTCCGGCAGAGAGTTCAACTGGAATACTCAATCCACATTATTCGCCGGGTTCCGGCGGCCGAGGACGCCACCAGCGCCACAGAATAAGTCCAGCGCCGGCGATAGCGCTGATGATGGTGACGATGTTCGCGCCGTCGGCGAGAAAATCGCTGTAGATGCTACCTGTCATTTGGAGGCTCCTTTCGACGGATCTTCCTAAAAAGAAAATCTCAACAAGGAGCTTTTGAGCGGTATCGCTTTGCCAAGCACATTTCAAGGTCAAAAATTCGGCTTATTCTACAGAAACATCCTATAAGGAATTGTTAGGCGAAAACGCTATCCAATCAAACGGTTATCTTGGAAAATCACGATTTGTTTCGACTGAGTTATTTGCCGCCGCCAGCATTAAAGGGGAATGCTGCGTGGTTGCCATGCAACAAACGGTGTTCGGCCTTCCAGACCGATCTGAAACTGAAGCTTGACCCCATCGCCACGGCTCTGAGACTCCAAAACGCGCTGCCGGTCGCGTTGTTTTATTGTTGGAGTTTTTGCTGCAAAATCAGGAAGTCTAGGTCTCTAAGAAGTCTCTCCTTTGAACCCTCGTCGACGGGTGGTGGCGCTGGCGGGATGACCGCCTTGGGTTTCTGACCTTCCGGTAGCTTGGTCGCGCGCTTCGGCGGCTCGACCTTTTTCTTTGGTGCTTCGGCGGGTTTCTTCGGTGCCTCGGCGGGCTTGGGGGCAAAGGTGATGATGATCTTGTTGGTATCAGTCCACGCGCTTTTCCAACCCCAACCAAGGCCAGCCTGTGCGGTATTGAAGGGGATCTTGACGATTTTTACGCTGGCTTCCCCCTTCTGCACGAGTTTAAAACTCAGGGTATAGGCCACGGATTCCGGCTTCGTTCGGGTCTCCGCATAGGCATCCTGCAACTGGGCCAGCCAACTGGCGATACCCAAGTCTCCCATCAAACGGATGCCATGCGTCCTGCGTGCTTCAACCGCTTCGTGGTCACAGTCAATTTTATCCTCAACGCCCAAGCCGATCGTGAATTTGTAACCGACCTGCCGGTCGGCTGTGCCCGTCACGTCCGTGGAAAGAGCCAATGTGGCAGTTTGCGGAACGTAAGGCACATCGTTGCCGGCGCTCCCGTTCCCACCACCTTCGGCAATCACGTTCAAGGAGAGGTCGACTCCGGCGTTCCACTTTTCTTTGTCAGTCAGGAAGGATGCCGGCCCCACGCCTGTCTTTGTGTTGCCGTCGCGCCCCTCCTTTAGCTCGCACCGAATATTGTCGACGATGTCAGAAATACGCAGCAATCCGACGTCGGTCTGAAGCTTGGGGACACTTCCGCACCCTGAAACGGCCAAGCAAATTCCGAATGATCCCCTTATGAAAATTTTAATCATTTGCCCCCCCTTGCAGCATCACAACTGGTGCATCCTGCATAGGCAAAAGACAAACGAGATTTTCGCCCAGAAAGCGCTGTCAACAAATTTTCAAAGCTCAGAGGGCCATTCCGATACCCTTTATCTGAACGAGCTTGAAGGCGAAGAAAGGAAGCCTCGTGTTTTGGGCGAACAATATGGAGCGACGAAAAAACAACGACTCAGCAGAGCTGGGTCGTTTTCGGCATCTATTGTCGCTCAGCTAGACGACCGCATTTTCAATGCCCAGTCTGGAGTTCACCTGGCCCGATGCATCCGTTATAAAAATCGGGGACTTTGATCGCCGAACATCGATCGGAGTTTGCCCGGAACAGCTCGAAGAGCTGTTCCGCGTCGAGAGACAACCGCGTCACGCGCATGTCGCCGTTGGAGTCGCCAAATTCGAACAGAATGTCCGTCGTCGGCGCCTCTCTTTTCTGGATGACAAGTTGTATCATCTCCAACGAGTTACGATACGACTGATCCTGATTAAGAAGGGGTACGATGTCGAACATCAGAAGATTGCTGCCGGGCGCAACGATAGCTTTTTGATCATCGCGCAAGCGGATCTTCGTGGCTCCAGCGAGATAGTCGCTTTTAGTGACTGCCCGAACGAACACTCCCGGCGCATCACCATTGTTGTTCACAAGCAAGCGGATAGTGGTGCCCTCCAAGGTGATCATGGGCGCGGCCATATCCGAGCGCGGGGAATGGAGCAGACCTATGAAACTTGGCACCGCAAAGCTGAGAACCGAGATTAGGGCAGTGAGTAGAGCTAACACGGTGTTGGACACCGCAAACCAGCGTCGCCAGTCCTGAAAGGATTGGCAGTGGGTGCAAATGTGAGCTGACTCGGGGATGGAAAGGCTGCACTGACGGCAGCGCACCATGCGTTGCTCTTCCATGAACGCTGCGCCCCCCTGCACGATGCTTCCACATCCTAACCGTCATCGCCACGTAGGCCTCAGTTTGAACCGGGATCAGAAAAGCCGTCAGAATGGCGCGATAGACTATACGGCTATTAAATATCAAAGGGTGTTTAAATCACTCATTAAGTCAATGCACTCGAACCCTATGCCGCCGTCAAAGACAAAATCTTAGTACATTGACCCCAGGCGGTTGGCTGAAGGGCGGTTAAACAAAGACAAGAAGATCAGATACATGGCATGAGGTGAGACGTTCTTGCGCTTGAGCATCGTACAAACTTCCTGGGGATACTTCGGGCTCAAGCTGTAGCGGTTACGCTCGAATGGACCGCCTGCCGCAAGATTGCACTCAAAAAAGAGAGCAATTTCGTAGCCGGTTCGAAATGCACACCACTCGCGTCCGTACTGCATTATATACTCGACGTCGTAGTTTTCAGGATCCGCGTTACAATCATCCCATATTGCTACTGGCGGCTCTCGCCGTAGCCAGAAGGCCAAGAAAGCTGCGCGCTTAAGGTGGTCAGCGGGGCCCTTTACTTGGGGCTCCAGCCTCGCAATATCTTCCTTCCAAAACGTATGAGCCCATTCTTGCCGATTGGGATCGAACTGGAGGGTAATCCCGACCCGTTGGGCTGAGTCGTTATAGATTCCTTGAACGACTTCCTTAAAGCCGCCCAGTGTCTCCATCCTAAGAAAAACGTCTCCATCCAGCGTGAAGCGGCTCATTGTCGGTTCCATAAAAAAGAAGAGAGGGTGGAGTGCCCTCTCTTCGAATACTGCGAATGGATTAATTAATCAACTTGCTTTGAAATAAGCTCGTCGACCTTGCTAAGTTCCCAGTTGGAAACATTGATCGAAGGCAATCCGTTTTTTTGGTAGTTGTGATCCACGCGAACTCTGCCCTTCATTCGACTCTCATAAACACGAGAATGAATGTCTTGATCTGTATAGATGCCTTGCATCGAGTCATTTTCTGTCATTGAAACGCTCCAGGTGGTTCTTTCGATGCAGCTATGTTAACATGCATAGGAAACAATTCCCAAAAAAATAATCCAGGGCAGGTTCGAAAGTATTTCGAGTCGTTACTAAAGGATTTTTGGGCAAAAATGTGTTGCTGTTCTGCAACGGGCTGATTTTTTTGCTTTTTAGCCGATTTATGAGATGGCGTTGGACATACTGGCTATCGATCCGGAGAAGGAGCCATTCCGCGCCCGCGAGGCCGACGAGTAGGAGGCCGACATGCAGATCCTGACCCAAGACCTGCGGGAGAAGCTGCTGGCGAATGGTCGCCAGCAGCAACC
>NZ_JAMYOE010000089.1:0-8218 GCF_040319695.1 Mesorhizobium sp. M0898
TCCCCATAGCTCACCGCCTGCGGCCCGCGGGTTCCTGCATCAGAGACTTTCGTACGCCTGACGGCACCCGAAACCCTTCAGCAATATCCGACATTGAGGCCTCCTGGGTCGTTTCCCGAAAACAGACAGACAGCTCAGACGGCATGATGTCCGGGGACCCGTAACTGACATTCGCCTGGTTCCCGAGGGTGTGACGACTCCCCTTCCAATTTGGGATATGGTTCCACACAGCACCCTTAGTGCTTGGTTGGGAGAAGGACGTGGACATCGCGGCATGGCTGAGTAGCCTGGGACTGGAGCGATACGCTCCGGTCTTCCGCGACAATGACATTGAATCCGAGATGCTTCCTCAGCTAACGGCGGAGGATCTGATAGCACTCGGGATCACATCGGTCGGTCACCGGCGCCGGCTGCTTGCCGCTGTGGCTTCATTCGGAGACACATCCGGCCCGTTACTGATCAAAGCATCCTCGCGCGACCGCGGGAGTGCGCCGGCAAGGTCGCCCGAGCATGGTGACGCGCGGCCACCGCACGCCGAACGGCGCCAATTAACAGTCATGTTCGTGGACCTCGTCAGCTCGACCGAGTTGTCGCAGCGTCTCGACCCGGAGGACATGCGGGAGGTTATTCGCGCTTATCAGATCGCAGTGTCGGAAGAGATCTCCCGTTACGAAGGGCGAGTAGCCAAGCTCATGGGCGATGGGGTGCTGGCCTATTTCGGTTGGCCGCAGGCGCACGAGGACGATGCCGAACGAGCGGTTCGCTCGGGCATGGCCGCCGCCGCAGCAACGGCCCGACTTACAGCGCCGGGAGGCGAACCGCTGGCTGCCCGCATTGGCATCGCGACGGGACTGGTCGTTGTCGGCGATCTCGTTGGCGAAGGATCGGCAAAGGAGGAGGCCGTTGTGGGCGACACGCCTAACCTGGCTGCGAGGCTGCAAGCGCTCGCCGAGCCGGGCAGCGTTGTTGTAGCTGACGGCACGCAACGACTGGTGGCCGGTCTATTCGATATGGTCAATCTCGGTCGCGGGGAGCTAAAGGGCTTTGCAAAGCCGGTCCGCACCTGGCGCATTGTCGGCGAGACAGCGGCAGAGAGTCGTTTCGAGGCGAGGCAGGACATTGTGACGCCGATTGTTGGGCGGGACCAGGAACTCGAGTTTCTGGTTGACCAGTGGCACCGGGCCTGCGCCGGGGATGGCCGAGTGGTGCTGCTGTCTGGAGAGCCGGGTATTGGCAAGTCCCGGATTATCGCGGCGATGGTCGATCGATTGAGCGCCGAGCCCCCTCCGCGGCTACGCTATTTTTGCTCGCCCTATCATATCAACAGCGCGCTCCATCCCGTGACCGCGCAGGTCGAACGGGCGGCTGGACTGGATCGCAACGACACCACGGACACCAAGCTCGACAAGCTGGAGGCCCTGCTTCGCGGGATCGTTCCGGACGTGGCGGAAGCAATTCCGCTGTTGGCGACACTGCTGTCGATCGACACGACCGGTCGATACTCGTCGACCAGGCTGCCACCGCTAGCCCAAAAGGCCCGTACTTTGGCCGCCCTCGTCCAACAAATCGAGGCGCTGGCCGTGCGTGAGCCCACTATCGTCCTTGTCGAGGATGCGCACTGGATCGATCCGACGACCGGCGAGTGGCTGGATATGCTGATTGATCGCCTGCGGAACATGCGGGCACTCCTGATTGTAACCTTTCGACCTGAGTTTCAGCCGCGTTGGATTCAGTTATCGCATGTAACCGCGCTCTCGCTTGATCGCCTCGGACTCGGTCAAGGAGCAGCGATCATGGATCGCGTAGCGGGTGGAAAGACCATGCCGCCGGAGGTAGCCAGCGAGATTCTGGCCAAAACCGAAGGCGTTCCGTTGTTCGTTGAGGAGCTGACCAAGACCGTGCTCGACTCCGGTCTGCTTGTCGACGCGGGCGACCACTACGTGCTCTCAGGTCCTCTGCCTCCTCTTGCGATTCCGTCGACCCTTCAGGATTCTTTGATGTCTCGCCTGGACCGGCTGGGGGCGGTCAAAGAAGTCGCTCAAATCGGCGCCTGCATTGGCCGCGGCTTCCATCACCGGCTGCTGGCTGCCGTAACGGACCCCGCCGAAACCCGTCTGCAAGACGTCATGCCGCAGTTGGAAGAATCCGAGCTCGTTTTTCGGCGAGGCGTTCCTCCAGAGGCGACCTATACGTTCAAGCATGCGCTCGTACGGGATGCAGCCTATCAGAGCCTGCTGAAAAGCCGTCGGCAACAGATTCATGCCAAGATCGCCGCGACGCTGGAGGCGCAATTCCAGGAAGTTGTCGCGACAGAACCTGAAACGCTTGCGCATCACTATACCGTCGCCGGCGTGAATTATCAGGCTGCCGTTTATTGGCTCAAGGCAGGGCAGCTCGCGCTCAAGCGATCTGCCAATCTCGAGGCGGCCTCCCACCTCCGCAAGGGGCTCGAGCTGGTCGGATCATTGCCCGGATCTGAGGACCGCCTGCGACTGGAGCTTTCGCTTGAAAGCGCAACGGGAACGGCAATGATTGCAGCCAAGGGCTGGGGAGCACCAGAGGTCCTTCAGGCCTTTTCGAGCGCGCGGAGGCTTGCCGATACGCTACGCGACAAGCCGCAAATATTCGCTGCGATGCGCGGCGAGAGCTCCTACCAGACCATTTCAGGCAACCTGCGCGCTGCCGAGATGCTGGGCCACCAATGCCAATCGCTCGGATTGGAACTCGCGCAAGTGTCCGATGATTCGGGGTACATCCTCGAAGCACATCACCAACTCTGGGGAATCTACTATTACCTCGGTGACTACGACGCGAGCGAACGTCATGCAAGCCATGGCCTGGCCACTTATGATTACGAGCGACATCGTCACCTTGCCTGGGGCTACGCCGGACACGACCCCGGCGTATGCTGTAGGGCGTTTTCCGCACAGATGCTCTTCATGCGCGGCCATTCGGTCCAGGCGATCCTACGCTCACGCGATGCAATGGCGCTAGCCGAGCGAGACTCGCATCCGGTCACCACAGCACAAGCGCAGCTAAGTTTCTGCTTGGTCCACCTGATGCGGCGCGAGCCCGCCGAAGCCCTTCAATGGGCGAAGAAAGCTATCACTCTGTGTGATGAATTCGTCATGCCATTGCTGCTTGGCCAGGCTCGTGTGTATTTCGGCTGGGCGCTCGCCGGTCTGGGGCAGTTGGAGGAAGGCATTCGCCAAATGCGCCTGGGAATTGCGGGTATCGCCGCGACTGGCGCGGATATGGGCATGGCCTACTACCTTTGCATTCTTGCGCGTAACTGCGGCGAGCGCGGCGATGCAAGCGAAGGCCTTGCCCTCCTGGCGCAGGCCTTCGACACTCTGGGCAAATCGACCTCGAAGTATCAGCTACCAGAGTTATTGCGCACAAGGGGTGAGTTGGTTTCAGTGCTGGACCCAACCGATGAAGCCGCCGAAAGCTGGTTCCAGCAATCTCTCACGGCGGCCCGCGATCAAGGCGCGAAATCCTCTGAACTGAGGGCCGCGCTTCGGCTCACCCGCCTCTATGCCGGCCAAGGCCGCAATGACAAGGCGCGGCATATTCTTGCGCCAGTCCACGCCAGCTTCACCGAGGGGTTTGACACGCCTGATCTCGTAGAGTCCAAAGGCCTGCTCCGAATGCTTTCGCATTCGACGGAACGCGGGTGAAGCATTGCATCCGATACGCAAATTCCTAGTTGGACGACGTCGCCGTGGAAGGAGAAGCGATATGCAAACGTGGGCTGGTCTGTTGGTGGGCGCCGCCATGACATTTGCGAGTGGATCGGTTTCGGCAGAAGAGCTCACTATCTTTTGGGCGGAATGGGACCCGGCGAATTACCTTCAGGAACTCGTCAACGAGTATGAGAAGGAAACCGGCGTCAAGGTAACTATTGAAACGACGGCCTGGCCGGGATTCGAAACCAAGGCCTTTGCCGAGTTCAACGCCAGGGGCGACGCCTATGACATGGTCGTCGGCGACTCGCAGTGGCTCGGCGCCGGCTCGACCGGCGGCCACTATGTCGACCTCACCGACTTCTTCGCCAAGCACGATATAGCCAAACTGATGGCCCCCGCGACGGTGAAAGTCTACGCGGAATATCCCGGCAACAGCGGCAAGTATTGGGCGATCCCGCTCGAAGGCGACGCCATGGGCTGGTCCTACCGCAAAGACTGGTTCGAAGACCCGAAGGAAATGGAAGCGTTCAAGGCCAAGTACGGCTACGACCTCGGCGTGCCGAAGGATTTCAAGGCGCTGCGTGACATCGCCGAGTTCTTCTACCGTCCCGATCAGAAGAAATACGGCGTCGCCATCTACACCGACAATGTCCACGACGGGCTGGCAGGCGGCTTCGAAAGCTTGCTCTTCTCCTATGGCGGCGAGCTTGGCGACTATTCGACGTACAAGGTCGACGGCATCATCAACTCCGATAAGGCGATCGCCGCGCTCGAAGCCTACAAGGAACTCTACAAGTTCACGCCTCCGGGCTGGGCCAACGCCAATTTCATCGACGACAACCAGGCGATCACCGAAAACCTGGCCGCGATGAGCATGAACTTTTTCGCGTTCTTCCCATCACTGATCAACGAAGCGAGCAATCCCAACGCCAAGAACACCGGCTTCTTCGCCAACCCGGCAGGGCCGAACGGCGACCAGTTCGCCGCGCTTGGCGGGCAGGGCATCTCGATCGTCTCCTACTCAGCGAAGCAGGCAGAATCCCTGAAGTTCCTGGAATGGTTCATCAAGGATGAGACCCAGAAGAAATGGGCAGCGCTCGGCGGCTACACCTGCAGCGCAGCCGTACTGAAATCGGATGAGTTCCAGAACGCCACGCCCTACAACAAGGCCTTCCACGAGACCATGTTCAAGGTGAAGGATTTCTGGGCGGTTCCCGAGAATGCCGAACTGCTGCTACAATTCAACCAGCGCGTCTATCCTTATGTGACCGGTGAATCCGGCACGGCCAAGGAAACGCTTGACGCGCTGGCAGCCGACTGGAACGCGACGTTCAAGAAATACGGCCGCCAGTAGGCCGTCTGGCCTTGGAAGGAAGCGTCCGGGCCTCTCGGCCATCGGACCCCGTGCAGCAGGCCATAGGGCCTCGCGATGGGCCATATAATTGGCTTCGATGACTTTCTGGTTGGCCGCCCGCCCGTTGGCGAACAACTCCTGAGTAGACGCCATTTGCCGCCCGGGCTTGGAACTTGACGTTCTCCCGCGCAGTCCCATCCAATTGCCGCCCGCGTGTGTAACGCGGCTACTTCACCAGGTCCCGAAATCACATGCGCGCAGCCGCCGTCTCTGCCTGATCTTTGGAACATATCAGTAGAAAATAGCTGTAACCATCTTTCATCTTGCCGCGTATGATCCGATCATCTGCCGTGCAGGTTTGAGGACATGCAATGAAGAAGGCCGCTGCTCTCCTGGTGCTTTCCCTCGTAGCCATGCTACCCGCCGTGGCAGCCGCGCAGTCCTACGTGCCGGAGCTTGGGCCATCGCCGCCGCAGGATGCTGTGGAGCTGTATCCCGGCGGTGTCGAGAAGGCGCTGGCCGCGCTGCCGGACATCGTCAAGAAAGTCAAGGAAGCATCCGACGTTCCCGGCTTCGCCGTGGCGGTGGTGCATGGCGGCAAAATGATCTTTGACGAGGGCTATGGCCTTCGCGACAACCGGGACGACACTTCTAAGGTCAGCAGCACCACCATTTTCCAGGTCGCCTCGGTGTCGAAGTCGATCTCGGCCACGGTGGCCGCGATCGCCATGACGAAGGACCACAGCTTCGACTGGGATACCCCGGTCGGCAAGGTCTGGGACGGCTTTCGCCTCAATCTCGACTATGTCTCGGGCAACGCCACCATCGGCGATTTCTTCGCCCATCGCTCGGGCCTGCCGATGGCGGCGGGCGACGAACTCGAGGATCTCGGCTTCCAGCGCAAGCAGATCGTCGGGAGCCTGTGGATGGTGCCGCTCGATCCCTTCCGCATCTCCTATCACTACGCCAATTTCGGCACGACGATCGGCGCCGAGGCAGTGGCCCACGCCGAGAAACAGCCTTGGGAGCCGCTGGCCAAGAGCCTGTTGTTCGATCCGCTCGGCATGCGCTCGAGCAGCTATCGGCACGAGGACTTCATTGCCGCCGGCAAGAACCGCGCCCTGCTGCATGCGCGCGTGGCGGAGAATGTGTTCGAGCCGCTCTATGACCGCGACCCCGACCAGCAGGCGCCGGCGGGCGGCGTCTCCTCCAGCGCCCAGGATCTTGCCAAGTGGATGATCCTGCTGCTTGGCGACGGCACCTATGGGGGCCAGCCCATGATCGACCCGAAGATCCTGCAGCCCGCCATCACACCGCAGAGCGTGACCTACCGCGGCGAGACGCCCGATACGCGGGCCAGCTCCTATGGCTATGGCTTCAATGTGGGGGTGAACGCCAATGGGCGCACCACCATGGGCCATTCCGGCGCCTTCCTGCTCGGCGCCGGCACCACCTTCCAGATCTTGCCCTCGGCCGATGTCGGCATCGTCGTGCTCACCAACGGCTCCCCCGTCGGCGCCGCCGAGGCGGTCGCCGCCAGCTTCATGGATATCGTGCAATATGGCCAGGTCACCCGCGACTGGTATCCCTACATCAAGCCGCGGTTCATGGCCTACTACAAGCTGGTGGGCGACCTCGCCGGCAAGGTCAAGCCGACGAACCCCGCCAAGGCGCGCAGTCCATCCTTCTACGAGGGCCAATATACGAGCAACTATTTCGACACCGCCACCGTGCGGGCCGATGGCGACAAGCTGATGCTCGAACTCGGCCCGAAGCCCATGCAGTTCACGCTCGAGCACTGGGACGGCGACACCTACGCCCTCACGCCCCGCGGAGAGAACGCGCCGACCGGCTCGCTGTCATCGGTGAAGTTCGTTGGTTCCCCCGGCGGCATTCGCGCGCGAGTGATGACGGTGGACTATCTCAATGAGAACGGGTTGGGGCATTTTCAGAGGTAGGGGCGGAAGCGTCGGGTGCTCCATACACCCTATGCCGTCGAAAAGGCGAACCGGCCGTCTGCAAGGTGATGCCTGGGATGGCGGATTTGTGTGACGGTTCGCTTCCGGGCGTGGAAATCAGGAAGCCGGCATTTGCTCGCGAGCTTCCGACAAGCTACGTCGGCTTTGGCCAGCCGCTGATCCGAAGCAGACCGACGGCTCCCGTGAAGAGTTTCGGGCGCCGGCAGGCGTACGAAAATCCCCGAGGAAGGAACCCGCGGGCCACAGGCGATGGTTATGGGGATTTCGATTTGCGGCTGGTGTCGGCGATGGCGCGACCGCCGCTGGGAAGCGCTGAGGTGAATGCGGACAGACCGCTTCGTTGCGCCTCCGCGCGGTGTTGTCGGGACGGTGGACGGCTGGGCGCGGCTCTGTCGGCGTCGATAATCACCATAGGCGTGCGTCGATCCGTTGCCGGAGGCTGAGTGCCTGCAGCTGAAGGCTGAACCATTCCATGCCGGGTCATGGCGTGCTGCTCCCGGTCGACGGGGAACCGTTTGGCGGTCCGCGCGGCTGCCTCCGTCGTTCGAACACCTCGATCACGATCATGCGGCCGCCACAGCAGGGGCATGGCGGGCGGAAGTTGTCCGGTTCGTCCGTGGTGTCATCGTCGGACGGTGCGGTGACGTTCAGGAGTTCACGAACAAGCGCGAGGCTGGCCCTGCGAGCAGAGCCGGCAAGCAGGCCGCAATGCCGGATGCGGTGGAATCCCTTTGGCAACACGTGGAGCAGGAAGCGGCGGATGAACTCGTCGGTCGCGAGCGTCATGAGCTGCTGCCGGTCGGCGCCGTCGCGGCGGTAGTCCTTGTAGCGGAAGGTGACCCCGTCATCATCGAAGCGGATGAGGCGGCTGTTCGAGATCGCGACCCGGTGCGTGTAGCGCGACAGGTAGGCGAGCACCGCTTCAGGCCCGGCGAACGGCGCTTTGGCATAGACCACCCAGCGCTTCTTCCGGATGGGAGCAAGATGGCGCAGGAATGCCCGCCGCTCGATCAGGTGCGCGATCGACCCGAAGAAGCTGAGCCGGCCCGCCTCGTGCAGCGCGACCAGCCGGGTGAGAAACAGGCGGCGGAACAGCTTGCCGAGAACCCTCACCGGGAGCAGGAAGGCCGGGCGCGACGATATCCACCGGCTTCCGTCCGGCGCGATGCCGCCGCCCGGCACGATCATGTGGACAT
>NZ_JAMYOE010000090.1:0-7705 GCF_040319695.1 Mesorhizobium sp. M0898
GCCTGGTCGGAGTTGACACCTTCAATAGCGTCATCTTTGGCCAACCGGACGGCGAACGGAAACTGCGGGGGCTGGGGAACAGTCTACGGCGCGGCAATCAACCTGGGAACAGCGTCAATCAGGATGGGAGCGTCGCCAGGGACGTCACGGAGGGAGGGCGTAGCCCGACTGGAGGGACGTTCCTGGCGACGGCGCGAACCCACATAGGGGTTCACGCCGTCTGGTGATCGCGATGTGTCGGGTGCATTTCTTCTTCCCGCTCAAAGGAAGAATGAATGTCCGGCAGTCACATCACGGATCAACAATCGAGGCTCTATATGCAAAATCGCCAGAAGCACAGTGTCCCTGTCGCGGCCGCCAAATCAGGTTTCAGCCCATCCACTGGTTATCGGACCGAATCAGACCCGCGTCCACCAAGCGAGAAGAAGTCCAAACACGAACGACGTCGGCCTGATCCATTGGAAGGGATATTCACCGAAGAGGTGGTTCCGATGCTGCAAAGCGCTCCCGGCTTGCGCCCTGTCGGCATTCTTCGTGAGCTTTGCAAGCGTCATCCCGAGCTTGGTTCTGGTATTCGCCGCATACTTGAGCGCCGGATCCGCGCATGGCGCGCGATCCATGGAGCAGATCAGGAGGTCGTATTCCGGCAGGTTCACGAGTCGGGGCGCATGGGGCTGTCGGATTTTACCCATGCGCCGGGCCTCAAGGTCACGATCGCCGGCGCGACCTTCGATTACCTGCTCTATCACTTCCGACTTGCATACAGTGGATTCGAGCATGCCGAGATTGTCGAAGGCGGCGAGATTTTTGCCGCGCTGACAAGTGGTTTGCAGAACGCCCTTTGGTCTCTCGGCGGCGCGCCGCGCGATCACCGCACGGACAGTCTTTCGGCTGCATTCCGCAATCTCAATGCCGATACCGCACAGGACATGACAGATCGGTATGAAGCGCTTTGCGCCCATTACGGCATGAAGGCCAGCCGCAACAATCGCGGCGTCGCCCACGAGAACGGCGCGGTCGAAGGATTCCATGGCGATCTGAAGCGGGAATTGGAGGATGCTCTTCTCCTGCGCGGAACGCGTGACTTTGCGGACGTCACCAGTTTTGCCGCCTTCGTCGACGAGGTTGTCGGCCAGCGCAATGCCCGTCGGGCCAAGGAGATCGCCATTGAGCGCGAAGCCTGCTGGCGCTGCCGCGCAACCAGCCCGAAGGCGAAGACGAGATCGTCTACGTCACCAGCAGTGGAGGGTTTACCCTTCGCCGGGTCTTCTACACCGTTCCTTCACGGCTGATCGGACATCGGCTGCGCGCACGGCTCTTCAAGGAGCATATCGAACTGTTCCTCGGCGGCACGTCCCTGATGAAGCTGCCGCGCGTCAGAGGCCAGCTCGGCCCCACCCAGCATGTCGTGAACTATCATCACGTCATTCATTCCCTGCGCCAGAAACCGGGGGCTTTGCCCAGACTCGCTATCGCGATCAGCTCTTCACCTATCGCAATCTCTACAATGCCGCCATGGAGAGGCTGCCGGAACGCGATGCCTGCCGCCTGACGGTGGAACTGCTGAGCCTCGCCCATGAGCGCAATGTCGAGGCCGCACTCGCCCACGCCATCCAGGGCGAGCTCGATGCGGGAACCTTGCCGACGCTTGACGGCATGCGCGCCCGGTTCGCGCCGAACCCGGCCTGTGTCCCGCAGGTCAGCGTCAATCTGGGTAAACTGGTCGATTACGACAGGCTTATCGGCACCCGCGTGGAGGTCACGGCATGAGACTCAACGATCCTGTCGATACCGCGCGCTTGTCCCTGATGCTCACCGATCTGCGGCTGCCGGGCATCTCCAGGGCCTGGCACACCTTCGCCGAGCGGGCTGACACCGAAGGCTGGCCGGCTTCCCGGCTGCTGGCGGCGCTTGCTGAGTTCGAGGTCGCCGAACGCGAAACGGGGCGTATGCAGCGCCACCTCACTGAAGCGCGTCTTCCTCCGGGGAAAACCCTCGATGCCTTCGACTTAAGCTCGACGACATATTGTCGCCGGTAGCAAGGGGGCCGAACTGGACGCCCGACGAGATCCAGCGCGAACTCGACAACAACGCGCAAAGCATCCTGGGTTACGTCGTGCGCTGGGTCGACCAGGGCGTCGGCTGCTAAGGAGCCCGACATCAACGATGTCGGGCTCATGGAGGACCGCGCGACGCTGCGAATCTCCTCGCAGCACATCGCCAACTGGCTGCACCATGGTGTCTGCACGCACGACCAGGTGATGCAGACGGTGAAGCGCATGGCAGCGGTTGTCGATCAGCAGAACGCCGGCGACAAGCTCTACCGGCCGATGACGCCGGACTTCGACAGTTCGAGCGCCTTCATGGCGGCCAGGGATCTGATCCTCAAGGGGAGGAAACAGCCGAGCGGCTACACGGAGCCAGTGCTGCATGCGCGGAGGCTGGAGCTGAAGGCGAAGGCTACTTTCGAGCATTCTGAAGGGAACTGACATGACCGCACTGACTCTGGCAGCCGCCAACGTGATCATCGCGAATGCGCTGTCCGCGGCGCAGGAGGGACCTCAAGCCAGAGCGTTGCGGTCCTCGACGCCGGCGGCCACCTGATCGCCTTCCAGAAGCAGGACAGAGCGTCGACGCTTCGCTTCGAGATCGCGGACCGGCAAAGCTTACGGTGCCCTGGCCCCGGGCTTCGGCTCGCGCTGGCTCGACAAGGCTTCGGCCGACCGGCCCCATTTCGTAGCTGGGCCCTACGCTGTGTCAGGCGGGAGGATCGTTCCCGTTCCTGGTGGAGTTCTGGTACGCGACAAAGCCGGTGACCTTCTTGGCGCTGTAGGTATTACGGGCGATACCTCCGATAACGATGAGGCAGCGGCGGTGTGCGCGATCGAGAAGAGCGGCCTGAGCGCCCAGCCCGCGTGAACTGCCGGTGGTTCCCATCGCTGGCATCTGTTCTAAATGTGCAGCCGTTTGACGCGGTGGATGCCGTAGACATTGCGGCTATTCGAGGATTATGAAACAGAGGCAGCCATGCTCGGCGCATTTTGTCTAGTTTTGCGCAATCAGCACATCTACGCTCGATGCGATCTCATAGGCGAGGCGGCTGCCGTTCGCAGCGCTGAACGGTGCCACAACAAAGGGCGAATAGGATGTATCAAGAGACTGACCACGGCTTTCCCGCCACTGAGTTCCAAGCGCGGGTTGCACGCGCCCAGGAGCTCATGGCCAAGCACTGCATGGACGGCCTCCTGCTCACCTCTATGGACAACATCCGATATTTTGTCGGCGTGGATTCGACGTTCTGGGAAAGTTACACGCGGCCATGGTTTGTTTTGGTGCCAGCCGCGGGCGACCCAATCGCGATCATCCCGGAAATTGGGAGGGCGATCATCGAGCAGACGTGGATGAAGGAAATCAGGTCTTGGCCGTCCCCTCGGCCCGAGGACGAGGGCACTTCCCTGGTGGTGAGCGCGATTTCCGACCTTCCCCGTCGCCACGGACGCGTCGGGGCGGAGCTCGGGATGGAACTGAGGCTGGGGATCCCAGTCTCTCAGTTGAACGCGATCATAGGCGAGTTGATCGGCGTGGAAATCGTTGACGGGGCTCTCCTGATTTGGCTCCTTCGAATGATCAAGAGCCCGGCTGAGGTAAAGAAGATCAAAAGGGCAATCGATATCGCTGGTGCCGTTTACGACGAGGTACCTGAGTTCGTCAGGATCGGTGACAGCGAGCGCAAGATACTTCGGGAGTTCCGCGCGCGCCTCAATGCGGGGGGGGCGGGCGCTGTCCCGACGCTCATCTGCAGATCCGATGTTGGCGGGCCGTTCGAGATTACCGGCGGACCACGCGAACGGCCGATCGCCGACGGCGACTTGCTCTTCATCGACACGGGCACGACCTTCGATGGGTATTTCTGCGATTACGACCGGAACTTTCAGGTCGGGAGCGCCACCGATGCGCTCCTTTTCGCGCATGAGCGTGTGTGGGACGCGAATGAAGTTGGAATAAAAGCCGCGAAGCCAGGGGTCACAGCCGGGTACGTGTTCGAGCAGATGGCCAAGGCCCTGTCATCGGGCGTGGTAGACCTCAACAGCAACGGGCGCATGGGACACGGGCTTGGGCTTCGTGTTACCGAGCCCCCATCGGTCCGCCTGGAGGACCAGACCGTGCTCGAGCCCGGCATGGTGATGTGCATCGAGCCGGCCCTGGAATACGAGCCCGGCAAGATCGTGCTGCACGAGGAAACGGTGGTGATCACGGAGGACGGGGCCCAGCTACTCACCCCTCGCGCGCCGAAGCAGCTTCCGCCCATCCGCTAGATCGCCCGCAGCGTCAAGCCATTCAGCGGCTGCGTCGTGGTGGCGGTCATCAATGGGGAAACCAGCCTGAAGCACTGCCGGAACGGCAACCCGCGAGCCTGACCCTTGTCAATCGCGACATGCCGGCGTTTCCGATCGCGACTTGAAATTCTCGGGATGGTGAGGCGAGCCCTGCACAAACCCGGCGTATATTCAGCGCGGGAGTTACGAGGGTTGTTCTACCCGTCGGAAGGGCAGGGCTACCGAAGGGAACACTTCGAGTCCGCGGAGTCCATACGGCCGAGGCGTTTGTCGTGCGAAAGTGTGACAATAGTCGGTAAGGGTAAAGCCGATGGCAATCGAGTGACGCTCGGCGTTTTGATACATGTTACGGAATTAACATATCCATATCATTTAGACGACGCCGAGCTCCCTGCCGGCGTAGCGGAATGCCGCGACCGCGCGGTCGATGTCCTCACTTGAATGCGCGGCCGACATCTGCGTCCTGATGCGCGCCTGGCCGCGCGGCACGACTGGAAAAGAAAAACCGAAAACGTAGACGCCCCGCTCCAGCATGCGCGACGCCATTTCCTGCGCCAATGCGGCGTCGCCTAGCATCACCGGGATGATCGGGTGGTCGGCGCCGGCGAGCGTGAAGCCGGCCTTCGTCATCTCGCGGCGGTAGCGAGCCGCGTTGGCGGCGAGCTTTTCGCGCAATGCGTCGCCTTTCTCGATCACGTCGAAAACCCTGAGGGAGGCGGCGGCGATCGCTGGCATCAGCGTATTGGAGAAGAGATAAGGCCGCGAACGCTGGCGCAGCCAGTCCACGACCTCACGCTTGCCCGAGGTATAGCCTCCGGAGGCGCCCCCAAGCGCCTTGCCGAGCGTGCCGGTGACGATGTCCACCCTGCCGTCGACGCCGCAATGCTCCGGCGAGCCGCGCCCGCTCTTGCCTACGAAGCCGACCGCGTGACTGTCGTCGACCATGACGATGGCGCCATACTTCTCCGCCAGGTCGCAGACGCAACGCAGGTTTGCGATAATGCCGTCCATGGAAAAAAAAGCGGCAGCGTTCGGCTTTCTTTAGCTCCTCCTCCAGGGCCGACATGTTGTTGTTGGATAGCGGAAACGCTTTGCCTTTGACAGCCGCACCCCGTCAATGATCGACGCGTGATTCAACTCGTCAGAGATCACGGCGTCCTCTTCGCCGAGTAGCGTTTCGACACGTCGTCGATCTTGGTTACCGGCATGATGCCGCCAGCGGTGGAGGTGATAAACACCTCGTCCGCGGCCTTGAGCTCGCCGCGCCCGATGTCGCGGGCGATGGCGGAGAGGCCGAGCTCCCCGCAGAGGTCGAACACCGTCTGGCGAGTGATGCCTGGGAGGACGCTGTAGGCCGGCGTCCGAAGACGACCGTCCTTGACGGCGAAGACGTTGAAACCGGGACCTTCGGCGATGGCTGTCGGCGACGGAAGGTCGGCGCCGTCACCCGCCAGCTGATGGATCTCTACTGGAAGAAGCACGGCGATCCCGCCTGGTCGACTCTGGTATCCTCCCCGTAATCTGAACCTGTCGCCACGGTGCGCTGTTTAGGCCTCGCCAAAGCGGAGGATGGCGCACCCATGCTTGGACCACGCCGCCGATGACCAGTCTCTTCCTTGCCCATTTGTCGTCCGAACTCGCGGGGTTGAAATCCGCCGGGATCTACAAGCCCGAGCGCGTTATCACGTCGATGCAGTCGCAAGAGGAGCACAAACAGCTCGAGGCGCGGATCTCGTCCTTCCTCGGCTTCGAGGACACGATCCTCTACGGCTCAGTTTTGACGCCAATAGCGGCCTGTGTGCCGCAGATGAAGCGCACCGAGGCCATACCGTAGCCATAGCGGTCGAGCGCATTCTTTGCGGCATCGCGCAGGTCCGTGTTGTCGGCGAGGCCAAGATAATTGTTGGCGCAGAAGTTCAGCACCTTGTTGCCGCCCGCCAACTCGATTTCAGACAGTTGTCGTTGGTATCGACGACCAGTGCCGTCTCCGCGCCATAGTCATACGCATCGAACAGGCCCCTCACGAGGTCAAGCCAATGATAATTCTTGATGGATGGGTCGATCGATTTCGGCGGGATACGTACCGTGTCGCTAATGGCGACATGCAGGCCGCGCTTGAGCTGTTGCTTGTCGGCGACCGAGCCGAATGGCACCGCGAAGGCGATGAATCGATTCTCGGCCTGGCGCGGGTCGCGGCTGAAGGTCGGCGACGTGCCACGTGTGCAGATCATCTCGACGTAGGCCGACCTATGCCCGGATAGCGCGACGCAGTTGGCGAGGATGGCCTCGATTTCAACTCGGCTGTACCGTAGCTTCATGCGCAGCCGTTCCATGCTGCGGAAGAATCGGTCGAGGTGCAGATCCAGCCTGAAAAACCGGCCGTTCCATACGTGAACCGTGTCGTAGGTGGCGTCAGAATGGAGGAAACCCCAGTCCAGGACCGAAACCTTGGCTTCGGACATGGGTAGGTACTGCCCGTCCGTGAAAGCCACGCCATGAGGGTAGCGCCGATGGTCCCGGTGGTGCTGCTCGACGGCTGGCAGAGCCGTTGCGGTCTCAGTTGCGGCAAGTGTCATTCCTCAATTCCTCCGAACCGTGCAGTCCGCGCACCCGGTCGTCTTGAAGGCCGCGCTGGAAGCGCCCGGAGGCCTGGCATCACGGCAGCTCGAATGCTGATGCGGCTCCCGACCGCGAACACGTGTCCCGCGACGTCTACGCAACTGTGTGCCGGCCGCAGGCGCGGGCCCCTTCGTCCGAGCAGCCAGCTCAGTCTGGCCGCATGAATGTGATCGTAGAATCGGCGCACGGATTGCAATCAAAGTGGCGTTGCAGGCGCAACGAGCGCTTCAAAAACTGGCGCGGGGTGATGGAAACGGTTCAGTCGAAACACGCTTAAACCAAGGCTCGAACTTCACGCGGTCCAGGGTGATGATGCTCTTAAATTTGCGGACGTTCGGGTTGGTGTAGAGCTTGGTCTTGACGAAGACATCGAAAGGCCTCGACGTCCCTTCGTCCTGCTTCTGAAACGCGATCAGGTGACCGCCGGCAGGGACTCTCAGGAATCTTGTGCGTGAGGCCGGTTGTCGTCATTGGCTGACGAACCTTTCGCCGAAGACGACGGCGAATTGTGTTCTGGCCTCGAACCACTCGCGCGGGGCGCGTTTCCATTCCTCGGCGGCGTGGTTCAGCACCAGATATAGCAGTTTCATCGCCGCGTCGTCATTGGGAAAGTGACCGCGCGTTCGCACGGCCCGCCAAGCTTTGAGTTCAGCGCCTCGATGGCGTTGGTAACCGGTATGATCATGACGGTGCCATCCGATCCCCGCTGGAGATGAGCGATTTTCGGCGTATGGTGCGACCATCCGGGA
>NZ_JAMYOE010000091.1:0-6983 GCF_040319695.1 Mesorhizobium sp. M0898
GGCAACGGAAACGTGCCGCGTCGAGCGAAATGGCTCAGACTTTGGATACCGATGAAGCACCCTGAAAGGTTTCGCCATGGACAAAATGAACTTGCCTTGACGCATCACTCCTCATGTGAGCTTTGAGAGCCGCGTGGCCCTCGTCGAGCTAAAAGCCGGCTTCCGTTGTCGGTTGAGCCTTCCGGTTGATTGGAAACTCGTCCAGCACTGCGAGGACATCCGCAATACGATGCCTATCGCTCTCCGTGAGCGTCAGATCGACTTTGACGGCCTGGCTCTCGACCTTGGCTGCCGGCATTCTGGCAAGCGCCTGCTCACGCCGCACGACGACTGCGGGGTCCTTTGTGAAATCCGCCTTCTTGCCGGGCTTGCGGCCACGCTTCACATAGCCATTGCTCTGGCTGCCATCGGGAATGCCGAACATGTGGTTCGTCTGTCCGGTGCGCCGCGGCCCGCGCTGGCTGCGATGAAGCTCCCGGCCAGCCTGCATCTGGGCGACCAGTTCCAGGGCGGCATCAAGCCGCTTGTTCTCGACGATCTCCGATCTGTGAACTGAACGCAGCTTGTCGAAGGTTCTGTAGGGCAGGCTAATGCCGTCGTGAGTGACCTCAAGGCGAGCGGGATAGTCGCAGACGATGACCTTTTTACGGGCAAGTCGCTTTGCGGTATCGGTCGGATCGAGAATGAAAAGCACCTTGTCGTAGCGCAGCGTCAAAGCCTGAGACAGCGTGCGAATCTCCTTGCGACACATGGCGCCGTCCAGATTCTCATGATCGGGCGCATAGGCGTTGGCCGCCTCGATCGTGCTGATGTCGCGCAGGCGCAACTCCTTCACAAGCCGGTCCTGGAGCGTTTGGTTGGCGCGCTCGACGCGACCCTTGGCCTGTGGGGTGTTGGCGCAGATGATATCGATGTTGAGCTCATAAAGAGCCCGGCCGAACTGCGTCAGGCCGCTGCTTCTATCCTTCTCGGAACCATGGGTCGTTCGGAAAATGCCATGCTTGTCGCTGTAGAACGCAAGCGGCTTGCCCCAGTGCCGCAGATACGCCTTGGCAGCATGGAAATAATCGAACGTGTTCTCCGACCCCGCAAAGCGCAGATGCAGGAGCTTGCCGGTCGCATCGTCGATGAAGACGAGCAGGGCCCATTTGGGACCGCGGTTCTCGAACCACCAGTGATGCGAGCCGTCGATCTGCACCATCTCGCCCAGGCAGTCTCGTCGCCCGCGGGGCTGATGCAGCCGCTGCTTGCGTTCACGGCGCGACGTCCAGATTCCAGCCTCCGTCATCCACTTGCGCAGCGTCTCCTTGCTGACCGCGAGCTGATGCCGTTCGATCAGCTTCTCGCGGGCAAGCGTTGGACCGAAGTCGATGTAGTGTTCGCGGATCAGCTCCAGCACGAAGTCGCGAACACCATCGACAATGCGATTGTTGGAACGCCGGCCACGCGCCTTGTGCCGGAGAGCCGCAGCGCCATCCGCCTGGAACGTCTTCAACAGCCGCTGGATCTGACGAACTGAAACGCCGAGCAAGCTTGCCGCCGCAACGCTCGTCATTCGCCGCTCAACAATCTTCGACAAAACCTCGATACGCCGCAGCTCGCGTTTGCTCATCAGAACCAGTCCCAATCTGCAATCTCCCGCGCTCTCAAATGCGGGCAGATTGGCAAGGCAGGAGCGACATTCCTACTTTGCCAGATCCGGACATTTTAACTTAGCTGCTACAACTTAAAGTTGCATAACGCATATTATGGAACTACCGGGCGGTTTCGCCTGTGTTGCTTTTTTCTTCCTGCCGCAGCTTACGAAGTTGTGGATTCTTTCAGTAAACTGCGGTTATCGGATTTTGAACTATGGTTCAGAGTCGGAAACGACAGCACATCGCGATGCCGTTCGGGGGGCGTCCATCGCATCGATTAGGACTGAGCATGAGGGGGAAGGCGGATAGCCGAAGCGTTTCAGTGCGATGACCCGAAGGCCCTCGCCAACAGGGCGGCCGTAGGAGCACCAGCATAGCGCCGCCGTCAGGCGCGATGCGGGCCGACAGCCCCCGGCGGAGGGCGCTGATTGATATCGAAATTGAATCCGGTCATTTTATCAGCTGTCATAATCCAAATCGAATTTCTCACGATTTTCAGCGCGCGCCTGGATTCTCTGCATTTGGCTGCGGCAAAGATCCCGGTGGTGCGGTGGAAGCGCACCACCGGGCATCTTGGACTTGTTTTCATCAGCGACCAGGACTGCTGCATTGCGGCAGGGATGGTTCCAACCTGCTAGGCGTCGCCAAACCGCGCATCTTTGGTTGGATGCCGAATTCCGTGTGCGACGTTGCCGGATCGACACCAGCCATGGCCGCGACCCAGAGTTGCTACGTCGGAATGGCTAAGCACCTTGCCGTCGCCGGACTTGATAGTTTCGACGACATTGCCCGGCGAACAGTCATTGACCGACCCTTGTCCGTGGTGCCCAGTACGAGAAGATGAGGTTATTGCCCTGTTGGGCAAACCACAGCTCGTTGGCGTCAATACCGGTCCCGAAGTCCAGCTCGTCATTGTCGGTGAAGGAGCCGGATTCGACAATCGTATCCGACCCGTCCTTTATACGTTCCAACTTCGAGTGCCTGTTTTGTGCGGTCTCCGGCCCTCGTTTGTCGACGACGAGAGTTCTATGTACCGGCCAATCGAGCGAAGATAGGCAACGATCTCCGGTAGCAGGTGATCACGATCGCCAAACTCTTCTACGATTCTTCTTACCTTGCGCCAGGGTACCTTCCGGTCAACATCACCTGCCGAATAGCCTAAGTGACCGATCGCGCAGATGTCGCAGCCAGCCTCGATCATCTTGTCGACGAAGGCGGGAATCTCGCTCGCTTTCATTAGTCGAATGTTGTTGGTCATCGCAGAAATCTCCGTTGGTGGTCGGCATGGAAATTGCGCCGACACTCAAACGTGCTTGAATGCGCTCACCTTCGCTACCTGTGCACTTGCACAGGTTGTAGGGTCTCAGGCCTGCCGAAGGCGCCCGATCGAGCGTTCCTGCGCATTTGTTCATCGTTGGCACCCCGGGCACTAAACCGTGTTGCTAGAACAGCCCACCTGCTCCGTTCCAGCAAGGCAGCACTGGCCACCGGAACGCTCCCCTTGCGCGTACTGAAAGGCGATGCCGGCGCTCAGGCAGTCGGAGTCAGTCATGCCGAGGCGCCATTTCCTTTTCCTCGCAATTCGCTCGAGCCGCACGCCTCTTTTCGCTCTGGAGTCCAATAGGTTGGGCCGAGGTTTGCTCAATCGAGGGGATCGGCGCATTTCCATTTAGCTATAGGCTAAGAAAAGCTCCTTAGATCCCGCAGTCAGGAGTCCACCAATCGGTCGAGATGGCTGCGAACCGCGTTGCGGGCGGGATTGGGTGCTCTGACGATCGATACCCCACACCTGCGCCATTTCTTCTTCGATGGCATTATCGCCCCCCCGTATAGCTAAGTGGTGTGGACAAACCTGATCCACACGACCTAGCGCGATTTGGAGCCACCCGGCCTGGGACCTGGCGGCCGCCTCTGGCTCTACGCCGCCAAAATCGGGCCGGTTCCGCGTCCGCATCGAATGACGCCGGTCAGAGGTGATCTCGGAACGGGGTGTGCTCGGCATTTATGATCCGACCGAGCGCCAGCGAGTGATCGCCGGCGGGCTGGACGGCGGCATCATGTCAGGGGACTTTGTCCTCCAGGCGCGCGAGGAATGCCGAAACCTCGGCGTCGAAGTCGACCGGTTCAGTCACCGTGGGGGGAAATCCTGGCTACTCCCCCGATCATCTCCGATTTAATTCAAATTTGTCTGTAGATATTGACGATGGCGCGACCTTCACCTCGTAGACGGCAATGCGGGCGGGTAGAGAGGGTCCTATGACAAGCAATTTTTCCGCCGCCCGAGTGCATTTAGATCGAGCGTATGACTACCTTTGTGGCGATGACCCGATGAGTCGAAGGGGACGCGAAGCCTTGGACTTGTTGATTGAGGCGGTTGCCGTCGAAGAGTTCAAGCAGCCACGCCAAAACGCGGAGGTGCTAAGGTTTCCGATTGGGCGCCGCTTCTGAGGCAATCTCCACGGCCGCCATGTAGCCTCAGGTGAGGCGCTCGCCGGACGGTTGCGCCGCCACTATGAACCATGGTGAACAAATCTCCCAAAACGCCAAGAAGCCAGCCCGGCATGAGCCGGGGCGGGCAATAGAAAATGGGGAGCCCAAGCGCGCATCCATGAAACGGCGCCGCATGTAAAATTCAGCAGAATGTCCATCCTGGCGCAACGCCACAACAGGCCGCACTCAAAGGCCGAATACATGCCTGCAGCCGACCGACCTGTCATCAATGTCAGAAAGCCCTTGCCACGCGGAGGCCGTCCATACATGCCACTGAACTGTCCTCCAGTGGCGATTAGAGCCTTGGCCGTTTCTGTTACGCCTCTTGGCGCGGGTTGAGCAACCGGCGGAGGCGCGGAGCCTCCCATCAGCACAGCGTCGGAGCCGTTCGCTCTTAGCGCAAGATTTTGAACTGCTCTTGTCCTGACCCCAGAAAGGCGCTGGAGCGTCATCGCCGACCGGATCGCGTCGTCATCGACGATAGCCAGACCAATCGGGAGGCGATCGTTTCCTGCGACACCACAAATCGCTTGCAGGACCGCTCCCGGCGCCGGCTGAAGCCGATCCGGATCCGCAAGAGTAGATACCTGAATAACCGGATCGAACAGGACCATCGGCGCATCAAGCGCCGTATCCGGCCGATGCTCGGCTTCAAATCGACGGCCACCGCAGCCACCATCCTGACCGGCATCGAAATGATTCACATGATGCGCAAGCGACAGGCGAGGTACGCCTTCAATCCGAATCCGTCCTTGGCCGAGCAGTTCGAAATCCTCGCCGCCTGATTGACCTCGCATCAGGGCCTCTCTGTGCCCCTATTCAGCCGTTGCAACAAAACCGACGAAACAGCTCTCGCCGCATAACCGCCCCACAGTTCCTCATGCTCCCTCCAGAGCCTTCAGTCGCCGAGCCTCGGAGACATCCATCCCGCCGAAGCGGCCCTTCCAGTTGTAATCGAGGCGTCGCTGACCCCGTGCTTGCGGCTCCTTCAAAAATTCCGATGATCTGCTCTTCAGAAAAGCGGCTACGTTTCATGTCCTGGTCCTCTCGATGGGCCAGAACGAACGTCAACCGGATTAGATCAGCGGGGCAAGGTCACCGCACGTCGGCCGTGAATACGCCAACCCGATTACATTGTTGGAAATAAGTAACTCGAGCGAAAACGTGCAATTTGCCTTCGACACGTACCCTAATCGCGCAGAGATATCAATGTCCACGTCCTGGAATTCAAGAACGTCATTGTACAGTGGAAAATACGCCTTATATACGGCCTCCTTCAAAACAAAGAGGTCCCGCCGCTCAAGCAGGCGTAGATCGTACATGCGTTGCTCGTTAGGGGTGGCAATCAATTCGATCAAGTTCTCCGGCAGTGGCTCATTAGGCTCAATGTCGATGCCGAGAGTTGCAATCCTCTTCGTTCCTGCAATAGCGGCGGCTGCTACTGTATCGTGGTGAGCCAAAGATCCGACGATGCCGGCCGGCCAGATCGGAACACCAGAGCGCGTCTTTAGGATCGGCAGTGGTGGGAATCCCAGTTTCCCAAGAAGTGTTCGGGCAATTACTCTTGCAGCACCGCTTTGGCGACGGACTTTGGTAACAGCGCGTCCCATCGGGGTAACTTCGGAAGCGTACAAGGTGGATTCGTCGGCCGGTTCTATTGGACGAATGCCGACGAGGATGTTCTGTTGATCAATGGTGATAGTCTCCATCTATTTCTTTGAGCATTTCAAGTGAGAAGCTCAGCCAATGCAGCTTGGCCTTGGAATTGACTCGACTCGGTCGTCGATCAGCAGCGGCGGCGGACCACATATGTTTCCCATCTTTGGATCACCGAGCCAGAACTCCTCCGACATTTGGGGATTGTCGCGATCCGAGACCGAACCTCGTCTGGGTGCCAGAACCTTCGGTGCAGTTCGCTAGGGATCTTTTTCAAGAACCCCGATTAAGGGCGTAGAAATAGCTCGGGCCAGAGCCTTGCGGTTTTCCAGAACACTCATCATCGTCACGTGGTCGCCTACAATCGGTACGGCAGTAATGGCCTCCGGACTCAAGACCCGGTCCCAGCCGCGCATAGGCGAACATGCCTCTGGGCAGAATGAACTCTTAGCTTGTCGTGCCCGAGAACTGAAGAGAGCCTCGGTGGCATAAAACTGATGTATCTCAATTGGCAGGGTTGGGACTTGGTACGCCTGCAGCGCCTTGTGGAACCGGGCGGTCCTTTCATACATCAAAACATCGTTATGGAGATTACGATCCAGAGGTATTGCCCCAATCTGCTGCCCCTTTTCAAGCAGCTGAGCGATTGAACTTTGTCCAGCAAATTGCTCCAACACTTCGAAGCTCTCATCATCTAAGGATTCAAAAGAATCGAGCACGACGTCTCGTACCATTTGGATGGGTGATATCTTTGTCACGTTTGCGGGTAGCGTAACATCGATGAGAGCGATGAACGACACAGCGTCATCGAGACTCAGCAAGCGCTGGGCGATTGCGTAAGCCAAGATTCCCCCTGACGAGTATCCAGCGAAGCGATATGGTCCCTGCGGTTGAATTTCTTTGATCGCGAGGATGACCTGATCAGCTATCGCTTCAAGGGTCAGTGGACGAACTTCATCGAAAGACGGCCATGGTAAAGCGTAGACGGGACAGTCTACGTCCATTTCCTCCACCAGACCGACGACATAGGAACAATCTCCAAAACCTGTGGGGACAAAGAAGAGCGGTGGCTGCGATCCGGTTGGTCGAATGGAAATCACTCCGCGACTCCTGGGCTGTGGCTCCAAATGAATCTTCGATGCAAGTTCCTTCAGAACAGGGGCTTGGAAGAGGTCAGCGGCGCTAAAGTCCAGCCCAAGA
>NZ_JAMYOE010000092.1:0-6960 GCF_040319695.1 Mesorhizobium sp. M0898
TCACCACCGTGCCATGGCCGCTCGCCCCTCAGAGCAAGCCCCGTTCTCTCTCCAAAACTTTTTGCAGAACCTTCAGCACACTATCAGCTAAACTATTACAGGTTCACGCAAATCACCTTGTCATCGTGGCGAATTCATCAGCCTCCAGAGCTGGAGGAACTGGCAAGATGCGCGGCATGAGGCAAATCAATTCGACCGCCGGAGGCCCTGCCGCTGCAGAGTTTCCGGGTTTGCGTTTCCTTGCTGCGGCGTGCTCGCAGATCCCAGGAAAAGACCGGTGAAGTTCGCAACACGTTGAATTCTCGGCGACACGCAGAGGTTACAGCTCGCCTTTATGTACGCCGCAACGGCTCAGATCTGTCTGGGTTCGGTCCACTCGGCGCCCGAGAGGCGAAGATTTCGGGATCGAGGCGCTTGAGCCACTGCGCGCCAGACAGAGCGATCCGATCCGTGTCATACTGTCAGGCAAGACACTAGCAATTTGGGGGCCGCAGCAAATGAAAGAAGAGAACGACGTTCAGAAGTTGGTGCGCACGCTGCGAGCTCGAGCACCTGATGACGCGGCTGAATTGCTTGCCCGAGAATCTCCCGAGTTCATCCGCGACACACTAAAGCTGTTGCCGGACGGGCACGCCCGTAAGGTGGCCGAGCATTTGCCACCGCATATGCGGCCCATCAGGTCTCATGGCGGTGGCAAGGATTTCGCGGTCCCCGACTCGCTCGTCGAGCTGATGGACCCGATTCCCGCCAGCGTTCCTGTCGCGACGACGGTTGCCGCCGCAGTGGAGGCGGTCAGACGCGCCAAGGTGCCGACCGAGCTCACTTATCTCTACGTCACGGACGAGGGCAATAAACTGGTTGGCCTGGTGGTCCTGCGCGATCTGATGCTGAGCGAAGCGGACGCGACGGTGGATCAGATCATGCTGCCCAGGCCGTTCGCCCTTAATGTCGGTCTGTCTTTGAGCGACGCCTGCAAGGCAGCAGTACGCCGTCAGTACCCTGTCTATCCGGTGGTGGATGCGGAGAACCGGCTGCTCGGGCAGGTTCGCGGCTGGCGCTTGTTCGAGCAGCAAATCATCGAGATTTCCGCCCAGTCTGGCCAGATGGTGGGTGTCCAGAAGGAGGAGCGTTCTTTTACGCCGCTGTTTTCAGCCTTCTTGAAGCGTCATCCGTGGCTGCAGCTGAACCTGCTGACGGCCTTCATGGCCGCTTTCGTGGTCAGTTCATTCACAGGCACGATCGAGAAGATCGTCGCCCTGGCGGCGTTCCTCCCGGTCTTGGCCGGGCAGAGCGGAAACACCGGCTGCCAGGCACTGGCTATGACGCTGCGTGGCCTTGCCCTGGGGGATGTGGACAAACGACCGAAGCTGCACCTGGTGATGCGGGAGGGCGCGCTCGGGATCGCCAACGGCGTGCTCGTCGGTCTTGTTGCGGCTGCGGCGATGTGGTTCTACGCCTCGCGGCAACCGGAGTCGGCGGCCCAGGCGCCCATGCTGGCACTTGTGATCCTGCTTGCCATGTCCGGATCGTGTCTCATGTCCGGAATCTCCGGCGTGCTGATCCCGTTGGGCCTGCGCCGGGTCGGCGCTGATCCGGCGGTCGCTTCGGCGATCTTCCTCACCACCGTGACCGATATTGTAGGCATGGGCCTGATGCTGGGGCTGGCCACCATGCTCGTGCTGTAGCAAGACGCGTCCGGTGACGCGTCCCTGGGAGTGGGAGGCGATAAGCTGACCTCGTCGCGTTCAACGAAACAGCAAGAGCCAGGCCGCATCGCGCACGCGTCGTGAAAAGCACCTTCCGGCAGCTCTCCGACCCCTTGCGCAACGCGACGGAAGACCTTTGGATGAGCCGTGGGTGACCTTGAAGCCTCATTCGGTGACCAGATACGCGCAGAATCGCGCGAACAATATTAATCTTGTCGGCTGTGCGATCCGCCACTGATGATGATTTGAGTTAGTTGCCACTGGTGCCGAATACTTCATTATGTACAGCAACGCTGAGAAGATGTTTTGACAACCAGCGCAACCGAAATACGAATAAACCCGATAGTTTGTTGCGCCGCTGCAACAGCTGCTGAGACTCGCATGGTCTGGTGACAGTTCAGTCGCCTTTTTCTTGGAGTCGTGCTAAATCCTTCGCACTAGTCGGGTTTGGGGTGGGTTCTCGGCATGCAATCTTCGTTTCGAACGATCTTCGGCTTCGCCGCAGCGCTGCTTGGTACCGGCGTATTGCCGGCCGGCGCACAAGGTCTTTTTACGGCATATGACGATGCGTTTTCGGCCCGCATCGCCAGTCCGGCCGACAACGGAACGCTCGCCCAGTTCGTCACAGTTGCCGTCAACGCGGGACAATACGATCAGGCGATCTCTTCAATCGAGCAGTATCTGATCAAATATCCCCGCGATGCGCGCGCCCGACTGGCCGCCAGCCGATTGTACTATCATGTCGGCTCCTATGAATTGGCCCGGCGGCAGGTGCAGTACGGCATCGAAGTCGGCGGCCTGACCGCAAGTGAGCAACAGGAAGCCGTTCGCCTGCTCGCCCGCATCGAGCGCGCGTTGCGTGGCGTCACCTGGGAACTCGCCCTGACCGGCGGCGTGTTCAGCGCATTTACCGATTTTGAGCCAGGCGGGGCGCAGAACGACGACAGCTTCGTCTCGCCCTATGGCCGGGCGGAAGGCTTTGTCCGGTGGGACCTCGGCACGCCAAGCGCCGACGCTCTCGTTCTTTCAGGCTCATTGACGGCGACACAGCGCTTTTTCACGGAAGACCTGTCGGTTCCGGGCAGCGAGAAGACTTTTATCCACGGCAACGCCGCGATCACCTGGGACAAGGGGCTGCCGAACAGTGGGATCGATTCGCTGCGCCTGTTGCTTTCGGCGTTCACAGTTACGGATCGTTTCGACAGCAATATCCACGAGACCGGCATCGGCGTCAGTGGGCGCTTTCTGGTGCGCCCGACGGTCGAGACGACGCTTTTCGCAGGCGGCGGCTACGTCGATCTAAGCGCCTCGCAAGGCATTTTCGCCGATAGCAGGGTTTTCTACGAGGCAGGCGGCAGCTACCGCTTCCGCAATGGCCAGGCGCTCGGACTGCGCTTTGTCGGCTCGAATGACTTCGCCTCCGGATCTGGCGAAATCGGCCACAGCTACACGGGCGAGGTCCGCTATGGCGGCCTGTTGATGAACGTACCGGATCTTTTCGCATGGTCGCACCAGATCGCCTTTTCGGCCGGCCACAGCAACACTCCCGATCTGTCCGTCGGCATCGGCACAAATATCAAGAGCGACTTCTGGCGCATTGCCTCGGAAAGCGATTTTCAGCTGACGGAGGCGCAGAAGGTCAGCGTCGATCTCGCCTATCGCGAAACCAACTTCGACATCGCCAACCGCGACCGAAAATCGTTCGAAATGCTCATGAGCTATACGTTGACGCTCAATTGAAAGAGGCCGCGATGAGGACCCCGTACCGTCAGATCGCCATTTTTATCGCCTGCCTTGCCTTCGCGGCACCATCCGCCGCTGAGACGGTCGGGTCGATGACGGCCTACCAGACCAACATCGTCCGCAACAACGGCGGGACAATGAACGTGGGGGCCGGCGTCGAACTCGGTGACCAGCTACGCAGCAATCCCACTGGTCTTGGAATGCTGGTGTTCCGGGACGAATCGAGCGCCAAGATTGGTCCGAACACCAGCCTGACGATCGACGAGTTCGTCTATAATCCGGGCTCCGGATCGGGAAAGATCGACATCGGGATGAACAGCGGTCTGGCCCGTTTCTATGGCGGCCAGGTTTCGAAAGGCGGCGTCATGCAGGTTGCGACGCCGCATATGGTGCTCGGGGCGAGAGGCGGCATCATCGAAGTGCTGGTGGCAGCCGGCCAGACCGTGGGCATTCTGCGCGCCGGCCGCATGACCTGCACGATCAATGGCAAACGGCTGGTCATCACAAACCCGGGCTACGCCTGCACATCGGAAGATGGCAAGCTGCTGACCGGCTACGGCGGAATCGACACCTTCCCGATATTGGACAGCATCGACCGGATTGCCGGCACCGGCTTGCCAGGCGCACCGGGTCCGGGATTGGACGTAAGCGCACTTTGTGCGTCGGCACTCGGCGGCTCGCTCAAAATCTGCGACTCCACCGACGGCGCATTGCCAGGAGTGGTCATGGAGTTCCCCGACACCCCAACGCCACCCGTGGGCGGCGGCGTGAATAAGGGCGAGTGCCAGGGTGAGGGTTGCTGCTACTACTGCGAATAGGCTTGGCCGCACGACATGAGCCTCTTGGTCGGTTGGCGCTGGGCTAATTGGCGGCAAGCTGCCAGGAGTAAAATATCCGGCCTTTTGGTCGTGCTCCTGCTGCTCGCTTGCCATTTGGCTTTCGACGGGCCGCTGTCGCGCCTGCGTGAGCGGACGTACGACTTCTACCAGTTTCTCGCTCCGCGCCAGGCGACGAGCAATCCTGTCGTGATTGTCTCGATAGACGACGCCAGCCTCAAGGCACATGGGCGATGGCCCTGGAACCGGGGCCTCTTGGCCGATCTGGTCGATGGCATCACCAAGTCCGGCGCCGCGGTCATCGGGCTTGCGCTGGTGCTGCCCGAGGCCGACACCTCGCCTGAGGGCATCGCCGGAGACAAGCGCCTGGCAGCGGCGCTGGCCAAAAATCGAACGGCGCTTGCTGTCAGCCTGGGCAATGAGGCGACGGTTTCAGAAGCAGGGCCCAAAGCCGGCTGGTCGATCGTCGGGCAGGTACCAGACACACTTCCCGGCTTCCGCGGCCTGACCGGCTCGCTTGCCGAATTCTCCAACGCCGCCGCGGGCCTCGGCGTAATTCGCACCTTGCCCGATCCCGACGGCGTACTGCGCCATGTGCCGCTGCTGTGGCTTCGCAATACCGCTCAAGGCGTGCAGCTGTGGCCGTCCTTCGCGCTCGAGCTTCTGCGCCTTTACGCCGGGCAGGACGGCTACATAGCCCGGATGAATGCCGCCGGGTTCGACGCACTCAGGATGGCCGGCGCCATCGTGCCGCTCGAGCCGGAGGGGAGCATCCGCCTGTGGGAAACCGCCACGGATACGCCGCGTATATCTGCCAGCACTATCCTTTCGGGCGGCAGTGATCCGCGGCTGCGGGACGCCATCGCCATTGTCGATCTGTCGGCCGTGGGACTGACGCAGTACCTGCCCACCCCGACACGTCCAGCGCGACCAGGCGCGGACATCCACGCCGATGCAATCGGCCAGTTGCTTGCCGGGCGCTATCTGGCAGAGCCAACGCATGCGCGCACGGTGGAGCGGCTCTGGTTTGTCCTCAGTGCCGTCATTTTCATCGGACTTTCCGGAGTGCTCGCCGGGCGTGTCGTGCTTGGTGCCCTGGCTCTCGTGCTGCTTGCCGTCACGCCGTTCGTGTTCGGCGCTCTCGAATACAGCCTGCAGGGTGCACTCTATGACCCGCTGCAGCCGGCGCTTGCGACGATCCTGGTAGCCGGCTTCGAAGGCTATGTTCTCTACAGGCGCAGCGAGCAGCGCCGCTCCACCCTGGCACGGCAGTTCGCCCAGTATCTGTCGCCTTCCGTGGTGCAGCGCCTCGCAAGCTCGGACACCGAAGCGATCCTGTCCGGCGAGAAGCGCGAGATCACGATCCTGCTCAGCGACATACGCGGCTTCACGACGATGAGCGAACAACTCGACACCCAGGAAATCGCAAAGGTGGTCAACCACTTCCTCGGCATTGCGACCGATGAGATCCTCAAGCGCGACGGCACCATCGACAAGTTCATGGGCGACGCGGTGCTGGCCTTCTGGAACGCGCCGCTTGATCAGCCGGACCATCGCGAGCGCGCGCTCGACGCGGGCCTTGCCCTGATCGAACGGGTGAAGCGTGAAGACGCCGCCTTCAGCGCGGACGGCCACCCCTCCATCGCAATCGGCGTCGCCATCGAGACGGGCATTTGCTCGGTAGGCAATTTCGGCTCCGAACGGCGTTTCGATTACACCGCGATCGGCTCTCCGGTAAACCGCACGGCTCGGCTCGAGTCGACGACCAAGAAGCTGGGCATCCCCCTGGTGCTTGGTCCCGGCTTTGCGGCAGGAGCGCCGATGCCGGTCGTCCAGGCGGGCGCCTTTGAGCTCCAGGGTTTCAAGGGCGAGGTGCCGGTTTTCACAGTTCCGGAGATGCAAGCTGCTCACCAAGGTATGAGCCGCGAAGTGGAGAGCCAACGTGGTGAGCAATCTGGCGCCCCTGCCGTGGTGGTTGGTTCGCCGCCATCCGTGCAAATGGCACCGCCTGATCTTGCACCCCGAACCCGAAGCACACGCTGACCGAATCCAGCGGATCGCGGGTGCCGACCTGCTTTGTGAACTAATACTGCTGGGGAGGCCTAGGTGTCATCAAACGGCCCTTTAATTGCGGGTGGCTGTCAATCCGGATCAGCGCGACAGCCGATGAGACGCGGATAGACGGCGAAGGGATCCGTCGAGGTAACCCCGGCAATGATTGTCGAGGCCGCCGAATTTTCGAGCGAGAAGATAGGCCGTGTTATCCAGTTCACCACGAATGGCAGCACGGCTTTGTTGAGTTCGCCGGCGCCATCATGTGGAGGCAGCGCGTGGTTCAGATTGTTTATCCTCGCCGCCGGATCATGCGCTCGGGATGTTCCCAAGAGCATCCAGCCGTAGCACTCCCAGAGCTGCCCTAACGAGAGAGTTCGCTGGGCCGGGATTATGGCCGTTATGAACCTGACGCAATCGATGCAGCTGGCGCTGGCCTCGTCGGGCGCGTGGGCGGTCTATCGACATCAATCGGTCGCCGCGGATGTTGGGATGCGCATGCGTCGGCGCACGTAGCGTCGATACGCCTTGGGCATGCGGGCGTTGACAGTGACATGGCCGGAGCGACGTGTTTCAGACGCCGAGCAATTCCAAGGACTGAGCACCAGAACCGACCCTCCCGA
>NZ_JAMYOE010000093.1:0-6936 GCF_040319695.1 Mesorhizobium sp. M0898
CCTACGAAGGCAGACATTTCCGCATCGAGGACGGAAGGCTGCTGTTCCCGCCTGTGCAGACGCCGCATCCGCCGCTATATTTCGGCGGCTCGTCGGAGGCGGCCAATGCGGTCGCCGCCGAGCAGATCGATAAATATCTGACCTGGGGCGAACCGCCGGCTGACGTCGCCGCAAAGGTCGACCATGTGCGCGGCCTTGCCGAGAAGGCCGCACGCCAGGTGAGTTTCGGCATCAGGCTGCATGTCATCGTTCGCGAAACAAATGACGAAGCCTGGGCCGATGCCGACCGCCTGATCAGCCGCCTGGACGACAAGACGATCGCCGAGGCGCAGAAGGTTTTCGCGCGCATGGATTCCGTCGGCCAGTCGCGCATGAGCCGGCTGCATGGCGGCCGTCGCGACAAACTCGAAATCAGTCCGAATCTGTGGGCCGGTGTCGGCCTGGTGCGTGGCGGCGCCGGCACCGCTCTGGTCGGCGATGCGGCTACGGTGGCGGCACGGATCGATGAATACCGGCGCATAGGCATCGATACATTCATCCTGTCCGGTTACCCGCATCTGGAGGAAGCCTATCGCTTCGGCGAACTTGTGTTGCCGCAGTTGCCACTCGATCACGAGATCTCAACGCGGCAGACGGCCGTCAACATGGGCCCCTTCGGCGAAACCGTGGCCGGCGACCATCGCCCGTCGGCGCTGCGCGCGAGCCAGTCTTGAGCGCCAGCGCACCGATCGTAGCGATTGTCGGCGGCGGCTTTTCAGGTGCGGCGACTGCGTTTCATCTGGCGCGACTGCTCCCGGCCGGTGCATCCGATATCGTGGTCGTCGAGCCCCGCGAGGGGCTCGGCTATGGTCTGGCTTACTCCACGGCAGATCCGGCGCATCGTATCAATGTGCCGGCGTCGAGAATGACGCTGATCTCCGGCCAGGACAGCCACTTTGCCGACTGGCTGGAGCAGACCAGAGCCATTGTAGACGATGCCGAGGCTATTGCCGCCTACGGAGCACTCTACCCGCAGCGTCGCGTTTTCGGGCGCTATGTGGAATCTCATCTCCGGCCCTTCCTTCTCAGCAAAACGATCCGCCATGTCAGGTCCGCCGTCGCATCGGTCGAGCGCACCGGCGAGGGCTACCGTCTGATCCTCGCTGATGGCGGGGCGCTCGCTGCCGACGCCGTGGTGATTGCGACGACGCATCCGCCGCCGGCCTTGCCGATGCCCCTGAAGTCCGTGGCTGGCACAGCCGGGCTGGTGGCCAATCCCTATGATCTCGAGAGGCTGGAAGCGATCGGCCGCGACGACCGTGTCCTGGTCGTGGGCACCGGACTGACGTCGGCGGACGTGATTGCAACGCTCGACCGCAAGGGGCATCGTGGCCGCATCGTCGCGCAGTCACGCCACGGCTATCGCTCGCGCGGCCAAGCCGCGATGCTGGCCGATCCAATTGGCGATTTCACGACCCTTCCTTCACGCAGAGCAACGGCACTATTCAGGCGCATCCGGGTAACGATCCTTGATGCCAAGCGTCGGGGCGAAGACTGGCATCCGGTGCTCGATGCCGTCCGACGTCAGGGACAAACCATCTGGCAGGCCTTGCCGCTGGCCGAGCAGCGACGTGTGGCACGCCATCTTCGTGCGCTCTGGGACGTGCATCGCTTCCGCCTCGCGCCGCAAGGTGCGGACGTGCTCGATCGATGCGTCGCCGAGGGCAAGCTTGCCTATCGCGCCGCAACGATTGTCGGCGCCGAACAGGTCGACGGACGCATTTGCGTCAGGCAGCGGCTGCGTGGCCAACGCAGCGTCGTTGTCGAGGCTTTCGACAGTGTGGTCGTGACGACCGGACCGGCGCACGCCGATATCTTGCGGACCAACACGGCGATTGCGGCGCTCGAGCGGATGGGATTGGTCCGGCTCGATCCGATTGGTCTTGGTTTGGATACCGACAGCCAAGGCCGTGCGGTCGGCACATCCGGGCGCCCGACCGACAGCATTTTCGTCAGCGGGCCACTGGCGCGAGGCAGCGTCGGCGAACTGATGGGAATTCCCGAAGTCACCGCACATGCCGAGCGCATCGCCGCCGAAATTCACCAATGGTTGGGATACCAAACGGCGTTGCGTCGCAAGGCGTCGTGAAGCTGCAAACACGATGAGGCTATCCAGATGACACTGACCGAACGCGTTCCCCTATTGGAAACCTTAGTGGAAACCCGGGTTCCCCTGAAATTTGCGATGCGACACCTGGCCGGAGCTGTCTCCGTGGTCACCGCCGGTGTTGGCGACGAACGGACGGGCGCAACCGTTACCACCGCCCATTCCCTATCGGTCGAACCAGAGGTGATGGTTGTCAGCATCAATCTGAACTCGTCTACCTGGGCAGCCATCAGCCGGCATCGGCATTTCTGCGTGAATGTGCTGCGTGCCGACCAGATCGCGATTGCCGACCGCTTTGCCGGGCGCGGTGGCCTGAAGGGGTCGGCGCGCTACGAGGGCGCTCGCTGGTCCAGCCTTGCAAGCGGCGCACTGGCACTCGACGAGGCGCTTGCCGCGGTCGACTGCGCGGTTGAGGATACTATTATTCGCCACAGCCACGCGCTGATCCTCGGCAGCGTCCGGCATGTGGTGAGCGGAGAGCCGGGCCCGGCGCTGATCTATCATCACGGCGCATACGGATCGTCGTAAACGTATTTCGGTTCCTGGTGCTTGGCGGCGCGGTGAAGGTCCAGGCATTCAAATGAAGGCTTGATCTAGAATGCCTTGGAGAGAAAACAGTAAAGGGGAGGCGGGTCTTTTGGCGTCCAGCCAGAACCGCAGGCTAGAAGTGATTCCCAGCCATTTTGTCGCCCGTCACAATGTTACAAAACTCATCGTAAGTAGGTGATTTTATTATAGATACCTAGAGTTCAATCCTCTCTCGCAGCACCATCGAATTCAGCATGCACCTGTTAGCGTCAACTGGTCGCCGACTGTCTGCAACAGGTGGAGAGCGGAAGTATCATCCCGGGAAATGTCGCCTCAATCGAGGCTGGCCGGCGACGAGAACGGCTGATTGGCGTCGACCACGAAGATGGCCAGCTCATCGAGATCGGTTGTGCCGGCGCTGAACACCTCCATCGGCGTGTTGGCCCCGTGTCCGATCATTGCCGTGCCAGCTTCAGCATAGGTCACTCCGTGGGGCGTTCTCTGGCCGAGCTTGCCGGCCAGCACATAGAAGGCCTCCGGTCCCGGATGCGTATGGATCTTCGTCTTGACGCCGGGCGCTCCACCGGCGCGGTTGACACGCAGCAAATACTCGCTTGCGCTGATCGGAGGGATCGGTCCGATCTCGACGACCTTGGTTCCGCCGGTCGTAGAGCCATCCTTCGGTCCAAGCGTGAACAGCCAGACCTTGCCTGCGACCTCGGCCGCAAGCGAGGTCGGGCCCGCAACGCTTTGGGCTTGCGCCAGCGTTGGCAGATTATCCAGCCGCCAGTACAACGGTCCGGAGGGCAGTTCCTTCACCTTTTTCTCAACCACCGGCTCGACGGCGAATTTGCTGTCTGCGGGCATTGAGGCTGACGTCATCAGCCCGAAAGCACACACCGAGAATATAAGCAGGCCAATACGACGGGCGCTGAGGGAATGCGGCTTCATGGTTGGTCCTCCCTTTCATGGTCGTCCCCTCGACCCAATATTAGCTATAGCATATGTACCGACTTACGGCACGGACCAAGTTTCGAGCGAGCTAAAGCGCCTGCCGCCAAAGAAGACTGTTCATGATGCCAAACCCTCTAGGGAGAGTTTTCAAGCGTTGGAACTAGGTGTCGCGGTGGCATTGGCTGCGATGACGAGTGCCAGCAGCGCAAGGCGTGGCTCCTCCGCGTCGTCAAATGGGTAGCTGACGGCCCCCGTTTAGAGTTCGAAGCAGTCTTGCCCCCAGGCTACTGTGTCTGACGTGAGTCCAACGGTCCAGCCGTCCAAGATCGGCCCGCGCATGGCGGCCAGCCCCGTTCGGGCGGGCGCCCGAAAATGCCTGAGGTGCCAAGCATCTCGCCATGCTAGGAAAATGCCAAGGTCGAGGCACAGCTCCGCTCGCACGCGCCATGATGCGCGCGGGGAAGGCGTTCCAGTCTGCCCTGCTGCAGGCGGCTTAACAAAGCTTGCAGCCCGGAACAACCACTCAACGACTCGCGTTTCTTGCCAAGGCCCGCTTCTTTTGCAACGGGGCGGCGGGCGTCGAAGGCTCGCAAATGTCGCGCCGGCGTTTCAATCGCACTCGCCTCAGCCCTCACGATTTGGCTATTTGTGAACGCGTGTTTGATCAGGTTTGCGCAGATGAGCACATTGACCCTCTAAGCCTGGATGCCGAAGCCTTGGCGGTGATGATTGTCGCAATCTTCCGAAACGTGACTACCAATGAGCGCGAACTGCTGGAGGAAGTTAGGTCTCTTCGTCGCTCAAAAGGCGCAGAGAAGGCGCACTAGCTAGGCGGCGTTCCGAGGCGAATTGTTCTAGTCCCGCATTGGCACAATCGGATTGGCATCTGAATTGCTCATTGAGAATCGCCAGAGTGTAGCCACCGAGCTTGCGAAGGGGACGGAAATGGGCTTAGCCGAAGACTTATCGGATGTCGCGCTCACATTCGAATGTCCGGATTGCTTGCATCCGGCGGTAAGAAAGGGCTCTGCACTAAGAACAATCGCGCACTTCAGATGCGACGGGTGCAAAGCCAAGGTGCGGATGACCTATCCGCAGAAGCTCGCGATCTTCGAAAAGCACAGGCTATTGGCCGCAAGCAGCCGGCAAAGCCGCGGGAAGCGATTGTACGCCCCCTACCGGGGCTGATTGCCGCCGACAACACGACACAGAAGGAAAATGCCCAAGGTCAGGGGCACAGATGCGGCCGAAGTGGCTTCGCGACCTCTGCCGCGTGCAGCGACGCGTGCTTAACACTTCCTCATCCGCGCGGCCTTCGCCCCTTTTGACGCATGTTGACCACGGCAATGCCGCCCAATCGGAATAATTCGGGCGAAGGGCTCGTTAGTTCTTTAGGCGATGCTAAAATACGGCAAAGTGTCCGAATGTCATTTCATGAAGCCCGCCAGACAGGCTGCGGCTCGCTCTGGCCTAACCTCGAAGGGAACCAGGGATGAAAATTTCGACTTCTCTCACAAGACGAAGTGTTGTCGCCGCGCTGGCGCTGGCCGCCGCATCGACGTCGGTATTGCCTGTCGACAAGGCGCTCGCGCAGACGAAGAAAACCGCATCTGAGAAAAGTCTGTATGAGCGGCTGGGGGGTGTTTTCGCCATCGCAGCGGTGATCGATCATTTCAGCGACGCCGTCGTGAGGAACCCGATCGTCGGCCAAAAGTCCAAGAATCCGCAGCTGCGCAAATGGCACACCAAGAACCTTGAAAGGCTGCCCGGCCTCAAGTTCATGCGCACGCTGTGGGTCTGCGACGTTTCTGGCGGGCCCTTCAAGTTCGTCGCCACCAAGCCCGGCACGACGCCGCTCAGCCTCGAGGAGGCGCATCGCGACCTGCGGATTTCCCCCGCGGAATTCGATGAGGTCGCAGCCGAACTCGGGCGGACCTTGGATCATTTCAAGATTCCGAAGCCTGAGAAAACCGAAATCCTGGAAGCTTTCGCCGCCCACAAGGACGAGGTCACCGCCGGCTACGTCAAGCGGGGCTGAAGCGCTTATATCGCGCGGGCATTCGTTCTGAGCATGGCGCGCGTCGCCGTGAGGCGCGGCCGCAGCTCAGCGCGCAATTTTCCGATGGTTCCTACTCCGAACCTGCCCGAACTGTCTCCACTCTGAGCGACCCTTCCGGCAACCGCCGCAGGAGTTCAGCCTCGGATCTCGTCAGGTGGATCCAGGCCGCCCAGTCCGATGGCCGCAGCACAACCACTTGCCGATTGTGATATGGCGCGACATCCGGGCCTGGATCGGTCGTCAGCATCGTGAACGTCGGCGGCTTGTTGCCGACACCCTCGCGCCACAGCCCGGCAATCGCCATGAACGATTGGCCATTCAGTGTGAACCTGTGCTTGGTTTTTGGATATTTCGTTCCCGTGAATTCGAAGAATGCCGACGCCGGAACGAGACAGCGCTTGCTGTTGCTGAACTGCCGGCCCTCCGAGCGAAAGTTGAATACAGGTCCGCCTTTTGGCCCGGCCGGGGGAAAGCCGAATGTCATCGACGCCAGTTCGATTGCGTCGCCGGCGGCGCGCATTACAGGTGCGGGGTCGTTGATGTGGATGTCATCCGCCTGCGGCAGATCCAGTTCGGTTTGATGGCTGGGGATTTTGAGCGCCAGCGATTCCATCATCCGGCAGTATTCGGCCCAGGCGATGTGCTGCTCGTAGTCATTGCACATGGAGAGGCTCCGTACGCTCGACCGAGATCAGTTCAACATAGCGTTTATCGGTTGGCGCCGATTGCTGGCGGATTTGATATAAGCCTATTTGGGCCGGCGTGCGGCAGCGATGGCCTGCAACAGATTGATGCTGTTCACGTCGGGTTCGCTGGATGCGGCAACGGCAAGTGCGGCGGCCTCGGCTATTTTGGCGACGTCGTCGCTGCTGATCGTTCCGCGCTTTTCCAGCAGATTTACGAGTTCGACAACGAGAAGAAAGGCGTTCACACCATATCGTTCGGCTCTGAGCTCGAACTCGCCTCGAGCCAATTTCTCCGCGTCTCCTTCAGCCCGTTTGTCCACGTTGGCGTCCTCTCCTATGGCTACAAGCTATTAACGCTTAGCACGAATGGTTTAATCCTTCGAACTGGCCACAACCTTCGCCAATTGCCGGGCATAGTGTCGCCGGTGGCAAGGGCATCGGTTCAGCCAAGGATGAGACCAACCAACAGAACGGTAAGAATAAAGGACAACACGACGGCAAGTAGCCCGCATGCTTCCAAAGTGTTGGTTTGCCAAGCTTTCGTCGGGCGCCTCCGGTTTGAA
>NZ_JAMYOE010000094.1:0-6727 GCF_040319695.1 Mesorhizobium sp. M0898
CCGGACATATGGACGCAAGCGATCGAAAACGACGCAAAACAACCGTTGCAGGCAGGGCGCCGTCCACATATGGATCCCAGGGTCTTCGCGACGTCGCTTCGCGCCTGCTCCGCCCTGGGATGACGAAGCTGGGGAGGTTTGGCCAATCTCGAAGGTTTTCAATCCCGTCCGATGACACTATGAATGACCGGCCGGGGCGGCTCCAGCTTCAAACAATCACGAGGACATCATGACAATACGCGCTGTCGTCTGGGGCGAGAATATCCATGAGCGGACCAACGAGGTGGTCGCGGGCATCTATCCCGAGGGCATGCATGCGACGATCGCCAATGCACTGAAGCTCGACCCGGAGATATCAGTGTCGTGGGCAACGCTGGAGCAGCCGGAGCATGGGCTGCCGGCCGACCGTCTGGCCGAGACCGACGTCTTGCTGTGGTGGGGACACAAGGACCATGGCGCCGTCGCCGACGAAGTGGTCGAGCGCGTGGCGCGCCGCGTCTGGGAAGGCATGGGGCTGATCGTTCTCCATTCCGGCCATTTCTCGAAAATCTTCAAGAAGCTGATGGGCACTCCCTGCACGCTGAAATGGCGCGAGGCGGGCGAGCGCGAACGGCTCTGGGTGACCAGCCCTAACCACCCGATCGCTGCCGGGATCGGCGAGTTTTTCGAGCTCGAGAACGAGGAGATGTATGGCGAGCAGTTCGCCGTGCCGGAGCCGCTCGAGACAGTGTTCATCTCCTGGTTCCAGGGCGGAGAAGTGTTCCGGTCGGGGCTGACCTATCGCCGCGGCGCCGGTAATATCTTCTATTTCAGGCCCGGCCACGAGACCTATCCGACCTATCACGACGCCAACGTCCAGAAGGTGCTGCGCAATGCGGTGAAATGGGCGCACAACCCCCAAGGCTCCAATCCAGCCATCCTCGATGCGCCGAACGTGCCGGTGGAAAAGGCGCTCGAGCCGATCGTCGAGCGCGGCGGAAAGCTTCATTCCGCCGGCGAAGCCGGCTTTCGCTAGACCAAATCCATGATCGAACAAGAAGATAAAGCCCTGTCCTAAGGATAAGAATCATGCGCCTCTTGATACTCGGCACCGGTTGGATGGCGGAGGAGCATGCCAGGCAGTTCGGCAAGATCGCGGGCGTCGAACTGATCGGCGCCGTCGATCTCGACCGCACGCGCGTCGACAAGTTTTCGGACATCTACGGTATCCCCAACCGCTTCGCATCGCTGGACGAGGCGCTGGCATGGGGCAAGTTCGACGCGGTGGCGAACGTGACGCCCGATCGCATCCACCATCCGACGACCATGATGCTGATCGCGGCGGGCAAGCCGGTGCTGTGCGAAAAGCCGCTCGCCGAAAATTACCAGAGGGCCAGTGAAATGGCCGATGCGGCCGAGCGGGCCGGCATCATCAACATGGTCAACCTGACCTATCGCAACGTCGCGCCGCTGCAGAGAGCGCGCGCCATGGTGCTGGCCGGCGAGATCGGCACGGTCAGGCATGTCGAGGCGTCCTATCTGCAGAGCTGGCTGATATCCAAGTTCTGGGGCGACTGGCGCACCGATCCGAAATGGCTGTGGCGGCTGTCGCGCGGCCACGGCTCCAATGGCGTGCTGGGCGACGTCGGCATCCACATCCTCGATTTCGCCAGCTATGGCGCGGCGCTCGACATCGACCATGTGTTCTGCCGCCTGCGGTCCTTCGACAAGGCGCCTGGCAACCGGATCGGGGAGTACGAGCTCGACGCCAATGACAGTTTCACCATGGCGCTCGATTTCAGCAATGGCGCTTTCGGCGTCGTCCATGCCAGCCGCTGGGCGACGGGCCATCTCAACGAGCTCCGACTGCGCATCTACGGGGACAAGGGTGGCATCGAAGTCGTGCATAATCTGACCGGCTCGGAGCTGAAAGCCTGCATCGGCGAGGATGTCGAGAACGCCAAATGGCAAGTTCTGGACGCCGGAACGGTGCAGACCAACTACCAGCGCTTCGTCGACGCGGTGCGCAACGGCGTCCAGGCCGAACCGTCGTTCCGCCATGCGGCCGAATTGCAGAAGGTGCTCGACCTCGCAGTCGTGTCGGATGAGAAGCGGGCCGAATTGAGCACCCACGCGGATGCGCAGTGAGGTCATTTCAGGAGTCTAGCAGCCATGGTCACGCGTCGCGCCGAATGTTCCTGCGGTCAGCTATCGGCCATTTGTTCGGGCGAGCCGGTGCGCGTCTCCGTCTGCCATTGCCTGGCCTGCAAGCGGCGCACCGGCAGTGCATTCAGCTTCAATGCGCGGTTTGCCGAGAATGACGTATCGATCGAGGGGCGGGCAGCGGAATTCTCGCGCACCGGCGAGGAGGGTGGCCGCGTCATCTACAGCTTCTGCCCGGATTGCGGCACCACCGTCCACTACCGGATCGACACCCAGCCCGGTCTGACCGCCATCCCGGTGGGTGCCTTCGCGGACCCTGCGTTCCCATCGCCCTTCTTGTCCTTCTATCATGAGAGCCGGCGCTGCCAGTGGGTCGAGATCCGCACTGAGCCTCTGGCGACGTTCTGCTGAAGACGCCGGCCACGGCCGGCTGACGTTTCAGGATCAAACCCAATCATTCTGAACGACCGAGTTCGACCCGTTTCAGTCGTCCGGGACGTTCCCCATTCAGAGCGCTTTAAGTGCATTCCGGTCATTCGCGTTCGAGCATGCTATACTGCACCTTGGGTCCAAAGCAGCCATTGATGGCTAGGAACCAATGCGGATGGGCAGGTCAGACCGACAGCAATTCAACAGCGGCTCCTTGCAGGAGGCGGACCAGCTCGTGCTCGGTCGTGAGGCTTACGAGGAAAGGGCGTGGGACGACGCCTATCGGTTCTTCTCGCGTGCCGGCGAAGCGGCTCCGCTCGCAGTGGACGATCTCGAACGGCTGGCGATGTCGGCCTATTTGACCGGGCGCGACGAGGAGTACCTGCGGGCCCTGGAGCGAACCCATCATGCATATCTGGACGCGGGCGAGTGCCATCGGGCCGCCCGCTGCGCCTTCTGGCTTGGCCTGCGCCTTGTCTTTCGTGGGGAGATGGCTCAGGCGGCCGGCTGGTTTGGACGGGCGCATCGGCTGCTCGAACGCGAGCCACATGATTGTGCCGAACAGGGTTACCTGATGCTGCCCCACGTCGAACAGCATCTTGCTTCGGGCAACCTTGAAGCGGCCTACGCTGCGGCGAGCGGCGCAGTCGAGATTGGCGAGCGCTTTGCGGACGTGGATCTGGTGGCCTGTGCACGGCATTTGCAGGGCCGTGTTCTGTTGCGCCAGCGGCGAACCGCGGAAGGTTTCGCGCTCCTCGACGAGGCGATGGTTTCGGTCACGGCCGGCGAATTGTCGCCGCTGCTTACCGGCTTGATCTACTGCAGCGTGATCGAAGCGTGTCAGCAAGTCCATGCTCTGGGCCGCGCACGCGAATGGACCTCCGCCCTGGGGCGATGGTGCGCCGAACAGCCCCAGCTGATCAGTTTCAGCGGCACCTGCCTGATGCATCGCGCCGAGATCAAGCGGCTCAGCGGCGCATGGCAGGACGCGATCGACGAAGCGCAGCAGGCCGTGGAGCGTTTGACGCAGTCGAACAATCGGAGAGATACGGCTGGAGCATGGTACCAGCTGGCGGAAGTATACCGCCTTCGCGGAGACTTTGACGTGGCCGAGCAGGCATATCGGAGTGCAAGCCAACATGGCTTCGAACCGCAGCCGGGCCTTGCCCTGTTGCGGTTGGCCGAAAGGCACATCGATGCGGCTGCGGCCGCAATCCGGCGCGTCATGGGTGCGACGACCGATCAGGTGCGGCGCATACGGCTGCTGCCGGCTCACGTCGAGATCATGCTGGCGGCTGATGACATCGAGGAAGCACGGCGTGCCTGCCACGAACTGGCGGACGTTGGAGAAAGCTACGGAACCGAACCGCTGCGCGCCCTTGCCGCTCACGCGCGGGGAGCGGTGGAACTGGCAGAAGGCGAAGCGCAGGCTGCATTGACTTGGCTGCGCCAGGCACTCGAGGGGTGGCAGCAAGTCGAAGCGCCATACGAAGCAGCGCGCGTAGGCGTCATGATAGGCCAGGCTTGCCGCGCCCTCGGTGACAACGATGGTGCGGAACTGGAGTTGCAGGCAGCCCGGACAGTGTTTCGGCAGCTCGGTGCGATGCCGGACCTTTCTCGTGTCGATATCCTGCTTGGCATGCGATCAGACGGAGCCCGCGGCCTCTCTGCCCGTGAACTGCAAGTTCTCCGCCTGGTCGCTGCCGGCAAAACCAACAAGCAAATCGCCAACGAACTGGATTTGAGCGGGAAGACAGTGGACAGGCACGTCAGCAATATTTTCAACAAGCTTGACGTCCCCACGCGCGCTGCCGCCACCGCCTGGGCCTACGAGCACCGCCTGGTTTGAGCAGGTCTGGCATGGGTCGAATCACCCATGCCGTCATCGGCGCCCATTGGGTGGTTCGCCCGAAGCGCCGCCCTCCCTTCCGCGCTAGCTTGCACTCGAAATCGATCGGCCATGGATGCGCGGCGCCACGGCGCAGCTCGCCCACAGATCGCGAGACGGACGCAGTGATCGCGCTGCGAACATCCGGCCACAATGAAGGGAAGTAGCGATGTCGCATGCCGATACCGGAATGCGGGTCGCGGGCGCCTGGCTTGCGATCGCTTCTGTACTCTTGGGTTTCGTCCTGATCGGTCACGGGCCGATTAATCCCGACCTCGCCCAGCAAATGCAGGCCATCGCCAGTGGCGTCACCCTGTGGGTGGTCGTGCATTGGGCCGCCGCGGCAGCACTTTCGCTGTTCGTCGTCGCGAGCCTGATCGTGCTGACCGCCGGCTCTCGACTGACCGAACGCTGGTGGACCCTATCCGCCTGGGCGGTGGTGGCCGTCGGCGCGCTCTGGACGATGACAACCGCCGTGGCCGAGGCCACCACCGTCGCCGATGCCGTCGCCGCCAACGACATGGCGCGATTCGCGGTCTGGTGGGCCTTCGCCGAGGGCAAGGCCAACGGCTTCATGTTCCTCTGCCTGGCGGTTGCCGTGATCGCCGGCAATGAGACGCTGAGCCGGCAACAGGTAACGCCGACTTGGGCGTCACTGGTCGGAGTCGTGGCCGGGCTTGGTGCCTTCGTCGGATGGCCGCTGGGCATGTGGTTCGGCATCGGGCTGGGCAGCCTCGTCTGGGTTGCGTCGTCTTTTGTAATGGCCCTGTGGACGTTGTGGTTCGGGTTGGGGCTCGCGCGAGCCGAGAACAGCGTGTCGAAAGCTCGCAGCGCGAGCTTCAGCGCGTGAGCACCCCAAGAGGCCAGCGGCACGTGCAATACGTTACCGTCCTATCAACATCAGGGAGGCCATGATGACTCACGTTGACGGTTACACCGCCACCCCGGCAGCAATTGAAGATAGCGCCGATGTCAAAGCTGAAGGCGTGCGGCAAATGTCGGCTATTGTTTAGGGTTACGGATGCCGGCCAACAGGTGTTGGCTTGGCGCGAGGGCCGGCGTCCGAAAGCCTCCAGGGAAAGAACCCGCGGGATGGAGGGCGTGGTTCCGGCGCTATGGGGGATTTGACGGTTCCGCGTGGTTCGCGGTGGGTGCACCGATGCGGCTGACAGGTGGGACTGCTCAGGTTGACAGGCGCGCGCGGCCGGCCGAGGTGGCGCATGATGCGGTGTGGCGGCTGAAGACGCCGGTCGCCTCCGGCTGACGTTTCAGGATCAAACCCAATCACTCTGAACGACCGAGTTCGACCCGGTCCGACCATCAAGGCGACGAAGTCGATCCATCAACGTGCGTGGCTCGATCGCGCCAAAAGAAGGCGTGTGCGTCGGCTGAGCAAGCTCCGTCACAGCTGCGCTCAACGGGGCGCGACAAGTGCCGACCATCCAATTGATCGCTGATGGTTACTACGTGCTGGCCATGCTAGAATTCAGCGTCCTCGACGTGGTTAAAATCGGGGAATTGCGACCGGTTGACGGCGCGGGAGGTCGACGGACAAACACGAACAGATCACAGGGAGGAAGCAATGTTTCGGACACCGGTTCATCTTGCATTCTTGACAGCGTCGATTGTTGCCCTGCCATCTTACGCGGCCATGGCCGATGACACACAGATCGCGCGCGGCGAATATCTGGTTACGATTGCCGGCTGCAGCGACTGTCACACATCCGGTTATTTCTTCGGGAAACCCGACATGTCGCGCTTCCTCGGCGGTTCGGACGTGGGCTTCGAGATTCCTGGTCTTGGTGTCTTTGTCGCCCGTAATATCACCCCTGACAGGGAGACCGGTATCGGAAGCTGGACCCCGGAGCAGATCGTCACCGCGATCCAGACCGGCGAACGGCCGGACGGCCGCATCCTGGCGCCGATCATGCCTTGGCGCGACTTCGCGCATCTCACCGCGGATGACGCCATGGCGATCGCGGCATTCCTCCAAAGTGTGAAGCCGGTCAGCCACCAGGTTCCCGGCCCGTTCAAACCCGGGGAAGCGGTGTCGACGTTCATGATGCGGATTATGCCGCCGGGGGAAGCCGCAGCCGCTGCAACGAAGTAGGGCGGCTTTGATCGGAACGAGATTTTTAGTCGAATAATGGGTGAATGTCCGCCTTGGAGATGATGAGGCCGAAGAACGAACCCGCTGCGCGGGAGGGGCGCCTGCGGTTGAGGTAGAGATCAAGAACCGGTCGTCGCGCTCGCGTTGAGCGTCGTTCG
>NZ_JAMYOE010000095.1:0-5777 GCF_040319695.1 Mesorhizobium sp. M0898
TCGGGAGGGTCGGTTCTGGTGCTCAGTCCTTGGAATTGCTCGGCGTCTGAAACACGTCGCTCCGGCCATGTCACTGTCAACGCCCACATGCCCAAGGCGTATCGACGGTACGTGCGCCGACGCATGCGCATCCCAACATCCGCGGCAGTAACTATGACCAGTGAAGGAAAGGAAGAAAGAATGCTGAAAACCCAACACTTGATCAGATGCATGCCCTCGGGTTCGCCGGCATGGCGGCCGCCTGCGGGAGCTTGCCGAGCAGGACAGTGCTGGCGACCTAAGTCGCGACGAGTGGCTCGGCCTGATGCTCGATCGCAGCTCCAACTGATCCGCACGATTAGAAATGCAAATCTGCATTACCATCAATAGCAGAGGCCCGCGTTGTCGAGCAGTTGCCCCGGAGCTCGTGCCGGCCGCCCAAGGAGCGTACCGGTAAAATGGAGTGAAATCCTTAGCCGTTCCTTCATTCATCCCGGCTTTAATACTTCCATGGAATGGGGTGGCCGTATCTTGAGGCGGTTTGTTAGCCGTCAGCGACAAACAGGCGAGAGCGGCAACATTGCTACTATTTTTGCCCTGTCGTTGCCGATTGTCGTCGGCGCAGCGGGTCTCGGTATCGAGACCTCCTACTGGTATTTTAGCAGCCTGAAATTACAGGCGATGGCGGATGCGGCGGCCTATGCTGGCGCTTTGGAAAAGGTTTCGGGATCTGACAAGCCAACGATTGTCTCCGCCGCGACACTGTCAGCGACGACGAACGGCTGGGACCCGTCAGCAGGCACAATCGAAATCTTCACGCCCCCGTCCTCTGGCCCGAATGTCGCCCAAAAGGCCGTCGAGGTCATCGTCCATCAGAACCTCGATCGGTTTTTTACATCGATATTCACGCAAAACCCGGTCGGCGCACGGGCAAGAGCGGTGGCTCTTATCACGGCTGCTTCAAAGGCCTGCCTTACGGCGCTCGATCCTTCCGCTTCGAAAGCGGCGCTGTTTTCCGGCAGTTCCAACCTCAAACTGACCGGCTGCGTCGTAATGTCGAATTCGATAGCCGCGGACGCCATCAAGCTTCAGGGATCGGCAAGCCTTCAGGTCGATTGCCTAATATCGGCAGGCGGTGTTTCGTTGAGCAACCCCGTGACGACCGTCTGCGCCAGCCCGATCACCCAGGCGTTGCCCGCTGCCGATCCTTTTGCCGACTTGCCGGCGCCACCGGCCACGAACCCCTGTCAAAACAGCAACCAGTCGACGTTGCAACCTGGAACATACTGCAGGGGGCTCAGCTTGAGCGGCAATGTGACGCTCTCGGCCGGGGTATACGTCATTCAGGGAGGAGATTTCAAAGCGAACTCGAATGCAAATATTTCAGGCGAGGGAGTCATCATCTATCTGGCCGGCAGCGCGGGCGTCAGCATGAACGGCACGGCCACTGTCAAGCTCAGCGCACCGACGTTAGGCACCTATTCGGGGGTGCTGTTTTACGGCGACAAAGCTAACCGGACGGGATCGAACACGTTTAATGGCACGGCAGATTCGCTTTTGACCGGCGCTTTGTATTTTCCAACACAGGATGTCAATTACCTCGGCAATTTCTCGGGCAAAGGTGGTTGCACTCAGGTCGTCGCCAGTTCCGTGCAGTGGTCCGGCAATGCGAACGTCAATCAGGATTGCACGAGCCTTGGAATGCGAGACATTCCGGCCACGCAATCGATAAAGCTTGTCGAGTAATCTTCGTGGCACGATTACCAGCCCGAATGTTCGGGAGCGATTCGGGTATTGCCTCGGTGGAGTTTGCGCTGGTTGTGCCGATCCTTTGCCTGGTACTTCTTGCCATCATTGACGGCTGGTCTTTTGTATCAAGCGCGTTGTCGATGCGTGCGGGCGTGAAAACGGCGGCCAATCTCGTGATGCAAGGGGCAGCCGACGACGCGGCTACCCAGACCGTCGCCCTTTCGAGCTGGGAAAATCATCCCGATGACGCGCAGGTGACGCTGAGCCGGAAACATATGTGCGGGATCACCGTGGTCGATCCATCTGTGCTGTGCGACAGTTTGAAAGCTTCCGCGGTTTTCGTTGAAATACAGGCGACGGCCACCTGGTCGCCGCCCTTCAGTTTCGGCGAGTTTTCCCTCTCGCGCGAGCTCAGCCACAAACAGGTGATACGTGTTCGCTAAAGGGAGAGCCTTCATACGTGGGGCCTCAGGCGGAGCCGCACTGGAGTTCGCGCTGATCGCGCCTATTCTGATAATGCTTTTGATCGGCATCTTCGCATTCGGCTGGGCTCTGAATGCCATGTCAAGTGTTCGCTATACTCTGGAAACGTCCTCACGAGCGCTGCAAATGAAGAATTCGCTGACCGAAGCCGAGATAAAAGCGATCGCCACGGCAAAATTGCTGAGTTTGGGATTAACCGACGTCGACGTAACAATAGCAATCGACGCCCCCAGCGGCGGCTTTCGAATGGCCCATCTGACCGCCAAATATGCGTTCGCGATCGAGTTTCCGTACTTCGACCGATACTCGATAAATTATTCGACAACTGTCACAGTTCCGTTGGTTGCGTCATGAGCGCACCCAATAGGCTCCTTACGCAACATGCGCAGTGATCGGCTTGTTCTTCTTTGCTTGCGTTCAGGTCTGCTTCACCGCCACCAGCCAGAACGTAGGCTGCGGCGCGGGCCTTCATCCTGGCTATAGATCGGGGACGGCATGTATGATCACGGCCTTTGCCCCGGCAATGCGCGGCTTGCCGTCCCTCACCTCGGCCGCTATTCCCTGCCTAACGCCATCGCCCGCGTGCTGCACAGCGCGGACCGACGGCAGAGACTCCCTGACGGAGATAATCCCGGCCGCCGGCTCCGCGCTCGCTCACGATCTCGCCAGTGCGGAAAGTCCATGCACAGCGGGCGCTATCGCTTGACGGCGGTCGGCACCGGCCTGGCGACGAAGAACTTGGCGCAACGTCTGAAGGCGGACGTTGGCACCCCCTTCCGGGCGGACCCATCGGCTATCCGGAAGGGCAGCTCAAGAATCCTTACAGGGCGCTGTATCCAGGCCGAGGCAAGGGGCCGAGGCATATGGAAACCCTTTTTGACCCGACTGGACAGCGATCGCAGCTCGAGCGGGTAACAACGCTCCGCGATTCAATCCGGCTCGCGCGTGGGCGGTTCTGATATACAAGTGGGGTGCCTAACGGAGGTCACAATGGTTGAAGAAGGCGACAACCGCCGCGAACGGAGACAGCGCGTCCTGAAGGGTGCCGCGATCATTAACGGCATCAACAACTCCGAAATCACCTGCACCATTCGACACCAGAACGTCGGCGGAGCCGAACTCAAGGTGCCGGTCGAAGCCCTGGTGCCGGAGCATTTCCTTCTCTACGTGCCGACCGATGGCGTTGCCTATCGGTCTGTGTTGCGCTGGCGCAGGAACGACCGTGTCGGTGTGCAGTTCACCGAAACAGTGCCCAAACCGCGCCTTCACTATGGCTGAAGTTCTCGTTGCACCAGCCGAGCACTACCGGCAGCAACAGTTGGCACTGACCTTCAACACAGCAAAGGAAGCCGCCGTACTGCCATCGGCAAAGGCTCAACTCACACAAGCCGTCGATTGTCTCGTCGACCTTCAGGTTCTGACCGCTCAGCGCGGCATCGCGCCAAAATGTCGCCGCATCACGTTCATCGGGAACGGACAATGATTGGAACCGAACTCGCCAGCGCGGGCTCGCGGCGGTAGACGACCGAGAGGCTCTGCCGCCCCAGAATTTCCCGGTCAACCGCCGCAACCCCGGGTCGCTATCCTATGATGCGGGCCAGCACCGCGAGGCCGGGCCCCGCCACGGCCGCCGCGGCCATGTCGGCCATCACGCGATTGACCAGCACAATGCTGGCGCCTGCCCCGTACTCGGCAATCCATTTCGCGCCGGGCGTGCCGGAAAGCCTTGCATCGAAGTAGATCGACAATTAGGTCGACGTCGTCAGTTGCCCTGACATCCTCGAGCGTGACGGCATCGGTGATGAAAAGAGCGGTCGTCCATCCGCCGACGAGTACAAGGGCGCTCGCGCAGGTCGTCGCGTCCGCCAACGGCCGATCAGTTGGCAGGCCGCGGGCGCGGTCCCGGGCCGGGCTCGTAAACACCAACAAGACCTTCGACGTTGTTGCATTGATAGGCAATGCCAGCGCAAGCGACATTCGTAGATAAGAGATGGCTTAACTAAGAGTTCCCTCAACCACGCCCGGTTCGAGCAAGGATCGGGTAAACCGGCTCGGGACCCTACTCCTCGGCCAGCTCTCTTCCGGAACCTATTCAGCGGCACCAAAGTTGGGGTGGAGGTCAGGAGTGTGCGATGAGTTCCAAAACTGGGGATGGTCGGCTCTCTTTCATTGAGTTTCAGTCGCCCACGCTGGTCGAGAACGCGCCTGAGGACAGCGAATGGCTTCATGAGATCAAGTACGATGGCTACCGCACCGAACTGATCATTGAGGGCGGCAAAGCGCGAGCCTTCACGCGCCGTGGCTACGACTGGTCGCACCGATACCGACGAATTGTTCAAGCGGCGGCGGGCTTGCCGGTGAAGGCGGCGATCATCGACGGGGAGGCTGTCGTTCTCGGCGACACTGGCCTGCCGGACTACCAAGCGTTGGAACGGGAGTTGGGCAACCCAGACTCGCCGAGGCTCATCTTCTACGCATTCGACCTGCTGCACCTCAACGGGCGCGATCTGCGGCAGCAGCCGCTGGTAAGGCGTAAGGCAGCCCTAGAGAAGCTGCTGAAGAACTCAGCCCCGACATTGACCTACGCCGAACATCTGGAGTTGGGCGGCACGGACGTGTTTGAACATGCCTGCCGTATGGGGTTGGAGGGCATCGTCTCCAAGCGCACCGATGCCACCTACCGCTCAGGGATCCAGACCAGTTGGCTCAAGGTGAAGTGCATCAAGAGCGACACTTTCCCCATCGTGGCATTTGTCGAGAAGCTGGGCGCTCACCCGCGCCGCATCGCATCCCTCTACATCGGTCGCCGCGAGGGCGACCGACTGCTCTATGCCGGGAAGGCCCGCAGCGGCTACACCTTGAGCGTTGCTCAACTGGTTCGAGAGCGGCTCGACCCGCTGATCATCAGCAAGTCGCCTCTGTCAGAGCCCATCGTGAAGCCGAAGGCGACGTGGGTCAGACCAGAGGTGCTGGCCGAGGTACAGTTCAGCGGCGTCACTGATCGCGGCGTATTGCGCGAGGCAGTATTCAAGGGTCTGCGAGAAGACCTCGTGGCGATCCCGGCCAAGCCTCCGGCGCCATCAAAGCGACGTGGACCAGCCCAGGAACATGGCGTTCCCAGCGAGAACATCCTGCAACTGCTGCCCGACGCGGTCTCGCCCTCCAAGGAAGAGCTTGCGCGCTACTGGCAGAGGGTTGCCGATTACGCACTCGTCCATCTCGGCCACCGACCGCTGAAGCTGGTCCGCCATGCTCTCGGGGCAACCTTCTACCACAAGGGCGCGCTGCCGAAGATCCCCGCAGCAGTGCATCAGTTGCGCGTTCAAAAGCGCGAGGGTGGCGAAGGTGTGCGCGTGTGGGTGGACGACCTTGCCGGCTTGCTGGGGCTGGTCGAGATGGACGCGGTAGAGCTGCATCCCTGGAACGCTACTGTTGACGACATCGAACATGCCGACCGGGTTGTTCTGGACCTTGATCCGGGCGAGGGGGTCGAGTGGGATGAAGTGATCGAGACCGCGCTAACGCTCCGCGACATCATGGAAGCGGAAGGTCTGCAGAGCTGGCCG
>NZ_JAMYOE010000096.1:0-5601 GCF_040319695.1 Mesorhizobium sp. M0898
AAGTTCTACGAGCAATATCAATACGATAAAGTCGTCCGACTGCCCGGACTCTGACAAGGGGATGCATTATGAAACGAACTGCGGCAACCTGGTCAAGATTATCTGGCATGATGGGCTCGGCATGTCGCTATATGCAAAACGGCTCGAGAAGGGCCGGTTTCTATGGCCGTCGCCGGCGGACGGCACGGTTTCCATATCACCGGCGCAGCTCGCCTACATGCTCGACGGGATCGATTGGCGCAACCCGCGTCACACGTTCCGACCGCAGCGCGCGGGCTGAGTTTTTCTTTGAGTTTGCGCCATTTTCCGCGAGTCAGCGGACGCGTTTTATGATTCACTCCAGGGCATGGTTGCCACCGCCCAGGATGCTGTTCCGGACGATATTGGCGCGCTGAGAGCAGCGCTGACCGCGGCGCTGGCCAGAGCCGAAGACGAGGCCGCACGCGCTGCGCTGGTCGAGGCCGAACTGGCGGTCGCCAGGGCCAAGGCATCGGATGATGCGGCGCTGATCGCCCATCAGGATCTGACGATCCGGAAGCTGCAGCGGGCGCTGCATGGTCAAAGTTCTGAACGTTCAGCCCGCCTGCACGACCAGATGGAACTCACCTTCGAGGAACTCGAGAGCACGGCAACGGAAGACGAGATCGCCGCCGAACAGGCTGCGGCCCGGACCACCGAGGTGGCGCCTTATGTGCGCAAGCGACCGACGCGCCAGCCATTTCCCGAGCACCTGCCGCGCGAACGCGTGGTCGAGCCGGCGCCGACCGCTTGCCACTGCTGCGGCGGTCATCGGCTGCGCAAGCTGGGTGAGGATATCACCGAGACGCTGGAGGTGGTGCCGCGGCAATGGAAGGTGATCCAGCACGTGCGGGAGAAGATCCTATGGGCGACTGGATAGCAGCCACCGCTCTTGCGAATGTGTGGTTGTTACAAACACCACTCGGGAGCCAGGCATGCAAACCGGTCAATTTGAAACTTCGATCGCCATTCGCACCGAACTCTGCGCGATCTTCGTGTCGCTGGAATTGAGCAGAACACGGTGGTTGATCACATCTCTTTCGCCGGGAGGGGGAGAGAAAATGTCGAAGCACTCAGTTCTGGGAGGCGATGTTGCGGATCTCCTGAAAAGGCTCGCAGAACTCCAACAGAAGGGGCGATCGCGCACCGGCAAAACGTATCCCGTGGTCGTTATCCAAGAAGCCGGTCTCGACGGATTCTGGATCCACCGCACACTTGAGAAGAATGGAATAGAAAGCTGGGTAGTTGATCCTGCTTCGGTTCTGACGTCCCGAAAACATCGGCGGGCGAAGACCGACAAAATTGATGGGGAAACCTTGGTGCGGACGCTTCTGGCCTACAAGCGAGGTGAACCAAGGGTGTGTGCGATGGTCAGGGTTCCCACTCGTGATGAAGAGGATCGTCGTCGAATCTGCCGAGAGCGAAAGACGCTGATCGCAGAGAGAATCCTGCACGTAAACCGGATCAAAGGCTTGCTGTTCGCACAAGGAATTGGCGACTACGAACCGATCTACCGAAATCGCCGCGCTCGACTGGAGGAACTGCGAACGGGCGACGGACACCCGCTGCCACGTCAAGTTAAAGCACAGATTTTACGGGAACTTGATCGTCTCGAAATCCTCCTCGCACAGATCAAGGAGGTTGAAGCAGAACGGGACGCGTTGCTCAATGTCGTGAGCGACTCTATGCCGAACCCGGCGTCCCTAATCGTGCAGCTTAAGGGTATTGGTGCTGAAGTCGCTGCGGTTCTCTGGTCGGAGGGGCTCTTCCGCAGCTTCGATAATCGCCGCCAAGTCGCTGCCTACGCTGGCCTGGCGCCTACCCCTTGGCAGAGTGGCTCTGCAGATCATGAACAAGGTGTCGGGAAGGCTGGTAACCCGCGACTTCTGACAGTCATGATCCAGCTGGCATGGCTATGGCTACACCATCAGCCGAATTCGGCCCTCAGCACATGGTTCATGGAGCGCGTGCAACGAAACGGGGGGCGTGGGAAGAAAACCGCGATAGTCGCGCTGGCAAGAAAGCTTCTTGTAGCTCTCTGGAAATATGCCGTTCATGGAGTGGTCATTGAAGGCGCAAAGCTGAAGGCGGCCTGACTGATGAAAATCGCCTCAATCTCCCGCAGTGGTGCGGGCAGATCCAGACAGGACAAACCGAAGGGTGAATGTGGCGTCACGCGCCGACGAGAAGAAGGGTTTTGTCCTACCGAGCCTCCGCCTACGAAAGAGGGATTTTGGTGCGGCCGATAAAAAGCGGCGACCGTATGTGAGTTTGGACTGGTGGAAGTGCTCCAGTCAGATGATGAGCTCGAGCCTGGATACTGGATCGATGGGAGTGCCGAACATGCGTTTTTGAACCCGCTTTACATTGACGGGCCCATGTGAGTTTACCTGCCGCGACTGCGAGGCGGTCAGCCACTCCGGCGCCGTTCCACGCCACCCCACGGGGCTGGGCCGGTCCGGGCCTGCTGGCGATGATCCTGTTCGAGAAGTTCGGCCAGCATCAGCCGCTCAACCGGCAGGCTGAACGCTATGCCCGCGAAGGCGTGCCGCTCAGCCTGTCGACGCTCGCCGACCAGGTCGGCGCCGGCGTCGCGGCGCTGATGCCGCTGTTCAAGCGGCTCGAAGCCCATGTGCTGGCCGCTTCACGTCTGCACGGCGACGACACGACGGTGCCGGTCCTGGCCAAGGGCAAGACCGATACCGCCCGATTATGGACCTATGTGCGTGATGACCGACCATTCGGCGGTGTCGATCCGCCGGCGGCAGTGTTCTACTATTCCCGCGATCGCCGAGGCGAACATCCCGCGGCGCATCTCGCCGGCTGGAGCGGCATTCTGCAGGCCGATGCCTTTGGTGGTTATGGCGATCTCTATGCGACGGGTCGTCAGCCGGCGCCTGTTCTGGAGGCCAGCTGCTGGGCCCACAGCCGGCGCAAAGTGTTTGAGCTGGCCGATGTCGAAGCGGCGGCGCGCAAGAAGGCGCACGGCGAGAAGCCCAACCTGGTCTATCCGCTGGCGGTCGAAGCCGTGAAGCGCATCGATGCCCTATTCGATATCGAGCGCGCGATCAACGGCCTGTCGCCGGCCCAACGCCACGCCGTGCGCCAGGAGCGGAGCGCGCCGCTGGTCACCGAGCTCGAGCGCTGGATGATCGAGACGCGCGACAAGCTCTCGCGCGGGCACGACCTGACCAAGATCCGCACAACTGCGGACCCAACCAGCGGCGGCCTGATCATGCAGCGCAATAAGGTGCATCACGTCTACACCGTCGAACGTGTCGCCAGGGACCTCGGCGTCAGCGAAGCGCTCATCCAGGAACTGACCCTCGGTCTCGAGCCCGAGGACGGCGTCATCTGGGTCTACGGGGCCAACGATGACGACGGAATCTTGGCCTTCACCGATGAAAGCATCGAGGAGGTCAAGCTCCTCCTCGAAGAATATCATCGCGTCTCCCCATCGAAAGCTTGACCCCAGCACCGCGGTGCTCATGGCCGCCGGATACACGTCTGCGGTCTTCACCGGATAGGTACAGCGCTCCCCCGGGACGAGGCCGAGAAAGGCCATCAACTGCGTCGGCGTATCGAAGCGATGCACATCCCCAATTTCGGCCGCGAAGATCACAGGACCAGGAACGAGGCGCCGCGCATGGCCTGATAGGCCTCGACGACCCGCGCGATGCGGCAGTCCGCTGCCGACCGCGAAGAGAAGCGAGTGACCCACGGGCGACACCGTCCGGGAAAAGACAGGGAAGCTTGACCTCACCGACCCAATCGGAGAAGCCTGCTGGTCTAGCCTAGCAGGTTGTTGAAAAACCGTTTTGTTCACGGAACGTATCAGAATCAGACCGAGCACAAATCAGATTCAAAACGGGTATCTCGAGCCTTTTTGATCAGCCAGCTAGGGTCTTTCTGGGTTGCCACCACGTAACCACCAGAGCTCTTGAAGGTGCTCTGCCATAAATCTTCAAAAGTTTACATTATATTCGCGATCGCAAATCGCCGGCCGTGGTAAGTTGATCCCAGACAATGCTGAAGCAACTGATGCGATCTAAGCGAATGGCAAGAAGAGCGCTCATTTCTGATTGTAACGGTCTGCCATACGTCCAAGCGGCCGGCGTGTCCCTTCATTTCGGCTTATCGTGGCCAGTACGACTACATTGAGTGGAAACGTTGAGGCAATCCGTGTCGATACCGACAATCTCTCTCTGATCCGCGAATGTGACAGCCTCAAGCGTGTGGAGCATCGAAAACGTAAAAAGACGTGACGGATTGGCGGCATCTCACAAATCTCACAAGAGGTAATTTCAACACTGGCTGCGGTGCTTGCGAATGCACCACACGGAGAGCACCTCGCCACCAAGGAGTCACTGCGAGTGAAAATCCGCGCCCCGATTTGCCTAGTACTTTCGATAGGAGAAAATCATGACCTCGGGCAAAACCAAAATTTTTATGGATGGCAACATTACTCCATGGGAGGACGCTACCATTCACGTGGCGTCTACGGGCGCCAAATACGGCGCCAATGTCTTCGAGGGCATTTGTTGCTACTATGGCGACCGCCAATACCTCTTTCGTCTTCGCGAGCATCTTGAGCGGCTGCATGAATCCATGGACCTGATGCGCCTTCCGCAGCAGTACTCAGATGAGGAATTAGAATATTCAGTTTGGCAGGTGCTCAAAGCCAACAGTATCGAAGGAGATGCTCACATTCGTTTGTCTATCATAGTGAGGGGCGAAGGGCTTTATGACGTCAGCGGTCCGCTTGTACTTGTCTGCACCGCAACTCCCCGCGGTGCAGGGACACTTGCAGGAGGGACGGTCAACATTGGGATCAGTAGCTGGCGGCGTATTGATGATGCTTCCATGCCGCCGCGCATAAAAGCAGGCGCCAACTATCATAATGGGCGGTTTGCCCTCATGGATGCCAAGCGACACGGTTATGATGAGGCACTGCTCCTCAACTCCCGAGGCTTGGTATCGGAATCTACGAATTCTTGCTTCATGATGGTCCGTCGGGGCGCACTGGTTACGCCGCCCGCTTCCACCGGTATTCTCGACAGTATTACGCGGGATACCTTTCTCAAAATCGCAGGTGAGGAGCTTGGCTTACCCGTTGAAGTGCGAGAGATTGACCGCGCTGAAACGGCCATCGCTGAGGAAGCGTTCCTTTGCAACAGTTTCCAGGAGGTTCGCCCAATCCGCAGTATCGACGGCATCAAGCTCAAGCAAACCGCGCCGGGACCGATCACCAACCGTTTGTGGGGCGCTTATGAGGACATCGCTCGCGGTCGCAAGTCGAAGTATAGAGATTGGCTTGCCTATTCCAGGGATTCCGGACAGTGATTCTAAGACGAAACCGGAGACCACCCAGTGTCCGGGATTTACCGAAACACGCAGTTTCGCCGGACGTGTAGCGAGCTCAAACGCTCTCGCACCTACCTCGGCCGGGTGTTCGCCATCCCCCCACTTTGCCCTGCCCCTTCCTTGAGCCGATTAGGTGTAAGCGCTATTTTCGCTGCACGTTGACGCGGGAGCTTTCGACGGATGGCCTTCGAATCGGGAACGGTATCTGGTCTGATCAGG
>NZ_JAMYOE010000097.1:0-5250 GCF_040319695.1 Mesorhizobium sp. M0898
GGATTAGCATCCCACCGTTGACATCGATCACGGCGCCGGTGATGTAGCTGGCCAGATCGGAAGCCAGGAAGAGATAGGCGCCGGCGACGTCGCGCGCCTCGCCCAGCCGGCTGAGCGGGATTCCCTTGATGATGTCGGCGCGCATGGCGTTGGTCAGTTTGCCGCCGGTGATGTCGGTCTGGATCAGGCCCGGTGTGATGCAGTTGACGCGGATGCCTTCGGGACCGAATTCGCGCGCCATGGCCTTGGCAAGCCCCAGAACACCCGCCTTGGCAGCCGAATAGTGCGGGCCACCGAAGATGCCGCCGCCGCGCTGGGCCGAAACCGACGACATGCAGATGATCGAGCCGCCGCCATTTTCGCGCATGTTCGGGATGAATGCCTGGCTGAGATAGAGCACGCCGCGTAGGTTGACATCGAGGATGCGGTCCCAGTCAGCCGGGCCGATATCCAGTGTCTTTGCGGGCTGCGTGATCCCGGCAATGTTGCACAGCACGTCGACCTTGCCGAAGGCTTCGGCCACTTCGGCAGCAGCCCTCTTGCACGCATCGAGGTCGGCGACGTTACAGGCGAGGCCAATGTGCTCGGGCCCAAGCGACTCGGCGGCGTCACGGGCCTGTTGCTCATCGAGGTCAAGAATAGCAATGCGCGCGCCTTGCTCCGCCATCAGCGTTGCCGTGGAGCGGCCTATCCCCCGAGGGCTCGCGGCCCCTGAAATCACCACGGCCTTGCCCTTCAGCAACATGTCGAACTCTCCTGCTATTTCTCTTTGCCGGTGATCTAAAGTCGGTAGAACCGGGCAGCGTTGTCATGGAACAGCGCGAGCCGCTCCTCGTGCGGGTAGGCGATCGTAATTTCCTTGAAGGCGTTCAAAATGGCGTCGAAGCTCGAGAACAGCTTGTCGACGGGGAAGTTCGTCGCGAACATCGAGCGGCCGACGCCGAAGGCTGCGATCGCCTCCTCGACATAAGGACGAATCGAGGCCGTGGTCCAAGTCCAGTCGCCCATGCCGAGGCCCGAGATTTTGCAGGCGACGTTCGGCGCTTGCGCCAACTGGTGCATGCCTTTTTTCCAGGCGCCAAAATGCTCGGCGCCGTCGACCTGCATGCCGGTGTGATTGAGAATGATCTGGACGTCGGGAAAGTCGCGCGCGAGTTCGAGGAACTCACCCATCTGGGGATAGTAGAGCTGCAGGTCGAAGCTCAGCCGTCGCTTCGCCAGCTCCCGGAAACCACGCCGCCATTCGGGTGTCCGGCTCACCTCCGGCCGCGCCTGATATGTCTTAGCGGCGTCGGGATGGTAGTTCATCGACTGCCGAATGCCGCGGAAGTTCTGATGTTCCATGTGGCGGTCGAGGAGCTCGCCAACATCGGGTCTAGACAGGTCGGCATAGCCGACGATGCCGTGGGGAAACCCCCGCTTGTCGGCGATCTCCTGCAGCCAGCGCGTCTCCCCAACCGGATCGCTGGGATCGAACCCCACATCCAGGTGCACCGATTTCACCAGGGTCTGGTTCCTGGCGTCTTCTAGATAGTCGTCGAGAAGGTAGCTTTTGCGGATCGCCTCGTAGTCACCGAAAGCTGACGGCTTAACCCCGTCGGCCAGCCACGGATAATAATTGGTCTCCAGATCCCACAAATGATGGTGCGGATCGATGAACGGCAGCTCGGCCACGGTCGGGATTCCTTGCTCGAGGTCTGGACCCGCCGGCCAAGCCGGCGGGTCCATTGGGTGGCGGTCAGTTGCTCGGCGGAAAGACGCGGGCGATGACCCTCTTGGCCTCAGGACTCTCGACCTTGTCGGCGGTCACAAGAGGCATGACCAAGGCCAGGTCCTGGGTCACCGGTGCGCCCGTCAGTGCGTTGTAGACCTGTTGGGTTCCGTCGATGCCTTGGCCCACCGCCTCCTGGAAGAAGATGCCCTGGATCGCTCCTTTCTTGAGCAGCGCGATCGTGGTCGGCGAGCCGTCGGCCACGGTGATGCCGATCTTGCCGGTGAGGCCCCGGGTCTCGACCACCTTGGCGGCGCCGCTGCCGGCTTCGTCATACATGCCGTAGATGGCCTTGATATCGGGATTGGCGGTCAAGAGGTCATTTGCCTGGGTGACGGCTTCGTTGATCGTCAGGCCACGCGTCTCCAGCATCTGGACGAGGTCACACCCTGCGGCCGCGAACGCCTCCTTGGCGCCCTTGAGGTATTTCTGTGCATTCTCCCGGTCCTGCGGCAGCGACAGCATGCCAACCTTGTTGCCGCCACGCTCCTTGGCGAGCTCGCAGGTGAATTTCCCCTGCGCCTTGCCGGTCTCATAGTTGTTCGCGGTGACCGAGGACGTATAGTTGGTGAGGCCCGGTTGCGGCCCGATGCCGGCGAACGCGATCGGCACGTTCTGCTTCGCTAGATAGTCGAGCAGCGGCGGTGTCGAGGTCGAGCTGACGGGGCCGATCACGATGGCCGCGACGCCTTTGGTCACGGCGGTCCGCGCATTGTCCATCTGCTTGGCGGGTGAGTTTTCCGAGGTGTACTCGACATAATCCATGCCGAGTTCCTTGGCCTTCTCCTTTACGCCGTACCCGACCCATTGCCAGTAGGAGATGTCCAGCGACGGGGCGATGTAGGCGACGGTCTTCTTGTCTTCAGCGTATGATGCGCTGGACAAGGTAGCCGCCGCCAACGCTGCAAGTAGTATGGTCTTAAACTTCATCTTGGTTCCTCCCATTGATGATCTAGATGCGGTTCTTGTTGCTGAAGCGGTCAATCAGCACCGCGAGCAGGATCGCGGCGCCGGTGACTGAGCCTTGCCAGAAGCTGTTCACGCCGATGAGGTTCACGCCGTTCTGGATGCAGGTGATCATCAGAGCGCCCAGCACGGCGCCGATCGCGCTCCCGGTTCCGCCAAAGAGGCTGGCCCCGCCAATGACGACGGCGGCGATTGCCTGCAGCATCAGGCTGGCGCCGGCAGTGGCTTCGGCGTTGAGGATGTAACTTGCCGTCAACAGCCCGGCGAAAGAGGCGAGCAGGCCCGAAGCGACATAGGCTGCAAACTTGATGCGCAGAACCGGAATGCCGAGCAGCCGGGCAGCAATTGCCGACGACCCGACGGCATAGAACCAGCGTCCGAGCACGACCTTGCGCAAAACGTATTCCAGCGCGATCATCACTATGATGCAGAACAGAAGATGGTTCGGGATGCCTGGGATAATCTCGCCCGAATTCAGGAGCCAGAAATCCGGGGCGCCGATCGGCATCGAACGCCCATTGGTGACGATGAAGGCAAGGCTGCCCGCCACCGCGTAGGTGATGAGCGTGACGACGAAAGGCGCGAGCCCGACGACCGTGACCAGAAGGCCATTGATCGAGCCGAACACAAGGCCGACCGCCAGGCCGGCAGCACTCGCGGTCAGTCCGTCGGCGCCATTGGCCATCGCCAGCGCGGTCACCATTCCGGTCAGGGAAAAGACTGAACCGACCGAAAGATCAATTCCGCCGGTAATGACGACCAGCAAAACACCGAGCGACATGATTATGAGAGGCGCGGCGGCCTGGATGATGTTTTGCACATTGCCCATGCTGAGTGCTGCGGGCACGAACATGCCGACGGCCAGCAGCAGGACGACGATCGCAGCGGCAATCGCGGCTTCAGTGCGGTAGGACAAAAGAACTGCTGGGACGCGCGAGTTGGCGGTCCGGAGTTTGTTCGTGGTGGCGGTCCCGTTGGTTGCGTCGGTCATGCCGCCATCCCCGTCAGTTCGGCGAGCCCCTCTTCGGTGAAGTGCTCTTCAGGCAGGAATCCCTTCGGCTGCCCATCGGTGTCAAAGGCGAAAATAGCGTCGCAAAGCTCGAGCAGCTCGACGTTCTCCGTCGACCACCAGATGATGATCGCGCCAGCGTCGGCCATCTCCCGGATCAAACCGTAAATGTCATGCTTGGTGCCGATGTCGACGCCACGCGTCGGCTCTTCCAGCACCACCATCCGGAGCGGCAGCCCAAGCCACCGTGCGACGAGAAGCTTCTGCTGGTTGCCGCCGGACAGCGAGGTCGGCAGGTCCCAGATCGAGCTGGCTTTCAACTTCAGCGCTGAAACGAGATCGTGACATTCCTGCCGCTCGGCTGCGGCCACGATCCGCCGTCTTTCGCGAACCCTGCGTGCTGCAAGCACGTTATCGACGATGGGCAGCTGCGAAAGGATCCCCTTGGTTGCGCGGTCGCCCGAAACAAAGCCGATACCGGCCCGCGCCGCTGCCGCTGGAGACGAGAAGCGGTCCGCAAAACCCTCGCCGGAAAGGCGCCAGCCAGCCCCGGGTCCGGCGCCCACCAGGGGAGCAATGAGGCCGGTCGGGCCTGCGGGCGCGCCGGCCAGTCCCAGGATGGTGCCGGACGAAATCGCTATCCCGACGTCGCCGGGGCCGAGGAGTTCGACTGGTATGCCCTGTCGGAGGTGTTTTTGCGGGTTGCGGTGCCTTGCCGGACGCTGCGCGTGTTGGCCCATCTGCTGGACGATTTCGGCGTCGCTGAGCGATGCAAGCGGCGTGGCATTCGCGATCGTGACGCCATCGCGCAAGATCGTGCAGACATCGCAGAGCGCGCGGATTTCCCGCATACGGTGAGAAACAAAGACGATGCCGATGCCTTCCTCGTGCACCAACCGCTTCAGCACCGAGAAGAGTTTGGCAGTCTCGCCGGCAGTGAGATTGGCCGTGGGCTCGTCGAGAAGCAGCACTTCGGCTCCGGTGGAAAGGGCACGAGCGATCTCGACGATCTGGCCTTCGTGGAGGGACAATTTGCGTGCCGGCAGCTCGATGATCTCTTCGCCGATCGCTGGGTCAATCAGCCGGAGCGCTCCGAGCGCGGTTTCGCGCATGCGGCGACGGCTGATCTGCGACCAGCCCGACCTCGCATGCACAATGCCGATATTTTCCGCGACCGACAGCTCGGGCAATAGCGCCAGCTCCTGATGCACCACCGCGATGATCGGGCTGGTGTGGCCGGCCTTCGACGAGGCGAAGCTAATATCGCCGGCATCGCGTGAGATCAGCCCGGTGATGATGCGGATCAGGGTGCTTTTGCCGGCGCCGTTGCCGCCCAGGAGCGCGTGGATTTCGCCAGGCCGGACCTGAAAACTCACGCCCCGAAGGACCCGTGTTGCGTCATAACTCTTCTCGATATTCGCAGCTTCGATCAGGGGCTTCCTGGTCAATACCTGTCCAACTCCCGGCACGTTGCCGGCGCTACCCAAGCTTTGGGTTGAACTCG
>NZ_JAMYOE010000098.1:0-5129 GCF_040319695.1 Mesorhizobium sp. M0898
ATCTCCTGTTGAGTGAGTGGTTCGATGCAGCCTCACCCTGACAGAGCGCCGGCCGCCGTTCACTCCTCATGGGATCTAAAGCCGAGGGAGATCTACTGGATCGCCCCCGATCGGGCTGCGCAACCCCGACCAGCTGACGCCCGATCGGGCGCTCACGTCGCAGCCGGCAGCACCGTTATGCGACATTTCTACTTTGCTGACATCGCGACATTCGAACTTGGTTGCAACAAGTTGTAGCAGCTAAGTAAAATATCCTGATCTGCCAAAAATAGGAATGTCGCTCCTGCTTGTGCCTTGCCACTCTCTCGCCTTCGAGAGCGGGGAGATTGCATCTTGGGACGTTTAAGGGGTGGATTTTCGTTTAAACGGTTCAAATGGGCGGTCGTCCGCCAGCAACTTCTCCTTGCTAAGTAATCCGGCATTCTCGAAGGCCTCGCGCCAGTTCGAGGCGCATTCATATCCCCCTCCGCAGCAGCACGCGCAAGCATCGTCACAAGCCCCGAGCCGCTTCGCGTTCGGCGCTGTCCAATTTCCGACAATGTCGGATACGCAACGTAGCAGGGTCAGATCTACCAGACTGCGTATAAATGGTTTTCTCATTTGGCACGGTACATGCACCATCATCCGCAAACACGTGCCCGACGAAAGAAGACGTCGCATGATCACCTCACCAAAACATACCGCCGCCGCGGAACAAATCACTTCGCCCCGAACCTTGCTTATCGTCCGTCCCGTCACCACAACCGGAGCCATCCGCTTCGTCTTCGACGGCGGCACCACGCAGGACTCGGCTGACAAGGAGGGACTGGCCAATTTGATGACCGGCCTGTTCGACGAGGGCGCCGGCGATCTCGACAGTGATGCCTTCCAGGCGACGGTTGACCATGCCGGGGCCGAGATGAGCTTCGACGCGCAGCGCGACGGCATTTATGGCAGATGCGCATGCTGCCCGAACGGAAGGACGCCGCCTTCGATCTGCTCAGGCTCGCGCCTAACAGCCCCCGCTTCGACCAGGAGCCCGTCGACCGCATCCGCGCCAAGCGGCGCAGAATCTACGGCACGCATCCTTATTCGAGGCCGGACGAGGGGCACCAAGGAGAGCCTCGCCGGCATAACGCCGGTCGATCTAGGCGCCCTCCACAAGGCCGCTTTCGTCGGTGACGGGCTGCACGTAGCGGTCGTCGGCGACATTGATGCCAAAGGCCTGAGTGAAAGGCCCCACGACTCGGTCGGCGATTTGCCTCAGAAGCAGGCGATCGCGCCGGTGGCCGATGTCGCCCCGAGCTCGGCCGGCGTAATTGGTCGCCTACGACCCGCCGCAGACTTCGCTGCAGCTTGTTTTTCCCGGCATCGGACGCAGCGACTCGGAACTCTAAGCCGCACAGCTGATAAGCAAAATACTCAGAGGCTCGCCATTTACCTCACGTCTGTTCCAGGAAGTGCGCGAAAAGCGCGGCCTTGCTTACGGTATCCATTCCAGCCTGAAAGACCACCAGCATTCCAATGCGCTTGTCGTGACCACGGCGACGCGCGCCGACAGGGCGGCCGAGACGCTCGGGCTGATACGCCACGTGATCAGGGAGTTGGCGGAAACAGGGCCGACAGAGGCCGAGCTAAAAGCGAGCAAGAAATATCTGATCGGCACCTATGCTACCAACAATCTGGATTCCTCCAGTTCGATTGCAGCCACGCTTGTCGGGTCTTGGCATCGGCTACACCAGTGCCGCGCCGCCCTCATCGATCGACCAAGTCGAGGCAGCGGCGAAGAAGCTGCTTTCGGCCGAACCCGCCATTATGGTGGTCGGCCCGCGCGTGGACGCCAAAGAATGGGCCCGGGCTCCAATTTCGCCATTCTTCTCCCCTTGTGAGGCTTTTACTGGGAGAGATCGAGCCCAAAGGGAGATTCCGATGTCTGAAGCGAGTCAGGAAAAGTTGGACGCATTCTTGGGGAAAATGGTCGGCGATCTCGGTGCGATCGCTACGGGCGCGGCTGTCTTGCTAGGCGACAGACTCGGCCTGTTCAAGGCATTGCGCGAAGGCGGCAAGATGACGGCCGCCGAACTTTCGACACGCACCGGTACCCAGGAGCGCCTTGTAAGGGAATGGCTTTCCGGGCAGGCGGCGGCGGGCTACGTCGACTACGATGAAGCCAACGACCAGTTCTATCTCAACGCCGAGCAGGAGCTGGTGTTCGCCGATGAAAATAGCCCGGCCTTCATGGCTGGCGCATTCGAGTTCCTATCCGCGCTGTGGCTCGACGAAGAAAAGGTGAGGCAGGCATTCCAGTCCGGTAAGGGCGTTGCATGGCACGATCATAGCGCGTGTCTGTTTCGCGGTACGGAACGGTTCTTCCGTCCAGGCTATAATGCCAATCTGATCGACTCCTGGCTGCCGGCCCTGGAGGGCGTAGTCGAGAAGCTCGAACGCGGCGTGGATGTCGCGGATGTCGGATGCGGTCATGGCGCATCGACGGTGCTCATGGCACGTGCTTTCCCCAATTCGCGCTTCGTCGGCTTCGATTATCACGCCCCTTCGATCGAGCGCGCCCGCAAGGCCGCCGAGGAAGCCGGCGTCGGCGCCAACACGCGCTTCGAGGTCGCGGCCGCCAAGACCTATCCCGGCACCTATGACCTCGTCGCTTTTTTCGATTGCCTTCACGACATGGGCGACCCGGCGGGCGCCGCCACCCATGTCCACGGGTCGCTCAAGCCGGATGGCACGTGGATGATCGTCGAGCCGTTCGCGCATAATCATCTAGCGGCGAACCTCAATCCCGTCGGACGCGTTTACTATGCCGCTTCCACGTTCGTGTGCACGCCCGCGTCCCTGTCGCAGGAAGTCGGGCTCGGGCTTGGCGCCCAGGCCGGCGAGGCGAGGCTACGCAAGGTGGTGACCGGCGGCGGCTTCAAGCGATTCCGTCGCGCCACGGAGACGCCGTTCAACATGGTGCTGGAGGCCCGTCCCTAGCGCGGCCGTCGCTAGAAATTGCAGCTCATCGCTTTATGGTGAAGATCGTCGTCAAAATCCGAACTCACAGTTATCGACAAATTTTCAGAGGCGTCACTCCCCTGACATCCGATTGGAGTTGTTAGAAGCCAACAGTAGTTGAAGGCACACGCAGCCAAGCTCGTCGCCTAGAGTAGTTCGGTGCTCTCCGAGAATCCAACTCCGAAGACCGTACTCCGCGCAAACGCGCAGTTTCTCCACCTGAACTTGGGCGACTTCGGCGGCGTCGGCGACAAACGCGAAAAGCGCCAGGAGCGGCACTGCGACCAATGGCCCTTTCATAAACCTCGAATGCGCTTTCAATCTTGGCGATGCGTTCCGTCAGTGTGATCTGAAAAGACTCATGCTAATCACAGCTTCACGACGCCTTGCGACGCAACGCCGTTTGGTATCCCAACCATTGGTGAATTTCGGCGGCGATGCGCTCGGCATGTGCGGTGACTTCGGGAATTCCCATCAGTTCGCCGACGCTGCCTCGCGCCAGTGGCCCGCTGACGAAAATGCTGTCGGTCGGGCGCCCGGATGTGCCGACCGCACGGCCTTGGCTGTCGGTATCCAAACCAAGACCAATCGGATCGAGCCGGACCAATCCCATCCGCTCGAGCGCCGCAATCGCCGTGTTGGTCCGCAAGATATCGGCGTGCGCCGGTCCGGTCGTCACGATCACACTGTCGAAAGCATCGACAACGACGCTGCGTTGGCCACGCAGCCGCTGCCTGACGCGAATGCATCCGTCTACCTGTTCGGCGCCGACAATCGATGCGGCGCTATAGGAAAGCCTCCCCTCGGCAACGCGGCGATCGAGCACGGCCGCGATCTGTGGCGCAACGCGGAAGCGATGCACATCCCACAGCGCGCGAAGGTGACGCACAACCTGGCGCTGCTCGGCTAGCGGCAAGGCCTGCCAGATAGTTTGTCCCTGACGTCGGACGGCATCGAGCACCGGATGCCAGTCTTCGCCCCGACGCTTGGCATCAAGGATCGTTACCCGGATGCGCCTGAATAGTGCCGTTGCGCTTCGTGAAGGAAGGGTCGTGAAATCACCAATTGGATCGGCCAGCATCGCGGCTTGGCTGCGCGAGCGATAGCCGTGGCGTGACAGCGCGACGATGTGGCCGCGATGCCCCCTGCGGTCGAGCATTGCAATCACGTCCGCCGACGTCAGTCCGGTGCCAACGACCAGGACACGGTCGTCGCGGCCGATCGCTTCCAGCCTCTCGAGATCATAGGGATTGGCCACCAGCCCGGCTGTGCCAGCCACGGACTTCAGGGGCATCGGCAAGGCCGGCGGCGGATGCGTCGTCGCAATCACCACGGCGTCGGCAGCGAGCGTCCCGCCATCAGCGAGGATCAGACAGTAGCCCTCGCCGGTGCGCTCGATCGATGCGACGGCGGACCTGACATGGCGGATCGTTTTGCTGAGAAGGAAGGGCCGGAGATGGGATTCCACATAGCGCCCGAAAACGCGACGCTGCGGGTAGAGTGCTCCGTAGGCGGCAATAGCCTCGGCATCGTCTACAATGGCTCTGGTCTGCTCCAGCCAGTCGGCAAAGTGGCTGTCCTGGCCGGAGATCAGCGTCATCCTCGAGGCCGGCACATTGATGCGGTGTGAAGGATCGGTCGTCGAATAGGCCAGACCATAGCCGAGCCTTTCGCGCGGCTCGACGACCACGATATCGGATGCACCGGCCGGGAGCAGCCGCGCCAGATGAAACGCAGTCGCCGCACCTGAAAAGCCGCCGCCGACAATCGCTATGATCGGTTCGCTGGCGCTCAAGACTGGCTCGCGCGCAGCGACGACGGGCGATGGTCGCCGGCCACCGTTTCGCCGAAGGGGCCCATGTTAACCGCCGTCGGCCGCGTCGAGATTTCGTGATCGAGCGGCAACAGCGGCAGCACCAGTTCGCCGAAGCGATAGGCTTCCTCCAGATGCGGATAGCCGGACAGGATGAAGGTATCGATGCCGATGCGCCGGTATTCGTCGATGCGCTCCGCCACCGTCGCCGCATCGCCGACCAGAGCGGTGCCGGCGCCGCCGCGCACCAGGCCGACACCGGCCCACAGATTCGGACTGATTTCGAGTTTGTCGCGACGGCCGCCATGCAGCCGGCTCATGCGCGACT
>NZ_JAMYOE010000099.1:0-4898 GCF_040319695.1 Mesorhizobium sp. M0898
CTGCCGTTGCGATACCTGAGATCAAGCCCATCGACAGTTCAGCACTCTGGTGAGGGCAACGATTGAGGAGGGCGAAGTAGTCGCCGTCGACATTGAAGATGACGATCGGACGGCCACGCACCTCAAAGATCTTGCGCATGCCCAGACCGACATCCTCTGTCTTGCCCACCACGTGCTTAGCCATCTTTCCTCCCTGGCAAAAGCGAGACGGAACTGATCCGAGAAGCGATGTTAAGGGTAATAAGCTTGCGCCATCTGTCTTGGAATAGACAGATTGGATGAAAATGCACCACCACAGGTGTCGGCGAAAGCAGAACCGAACCTGAAGACGCCGGCGTAACCACGACTGCGTTCGAAGATCCGGCTACGGCGGCCGCTGGTGTCATCACGGCATCGTGCACAATAACCTGCGGCGCTCGAGCCCCGCCCGCGCACGCCCTGGCCGATCTCAATCACACCGCGCCGTTCACCGGGGAGCGGCTGGTGCAGCAGCCGACACGCAACGAGTTCTATCGCGCGGTCCATGCAAATTCTTAACCGGACACCGTTGGAGTGCACCCCCAGACTGAGACAAGGAAAATCGCGGACACCTCCCGTGTTAAGCTATGCAGTCTTTTCCATCTGTCGCCCGCGTGAATGCTTCTGTTCGTATTCCTCCGGACTGAGGTAGTCGAGCGCCGAATGCAGGCGCTGCGTGTTGTAAACGGTCTCTATGAAAGCACCGATGTGCTTGCGGGCATCATCTGCATACTTATAGGCGAGACCTTGCACCTCTTCCTGTTTCAGGGTTTTCATGAAGCTCTCCGCCTTCGCATTGTCGTAAGGATTGCCGACACGGCTCATGCTTGCCTGGATGCCGCGGCGATGCAGAAGTTCGGAGTAAGCCCCGCACGCGTATTGAACCCCGCGGTCGGAATGATGGATGAGGCTCCCGGGTACGGGCTGGCGATCAGCGATCGCCATCTCGAGAGCCTCGATGGCAAGGCTTGCTCTAAGATGCGTGTCCAACGCCCATCCGACAACCTTGCGGCTAAACGCGTCAAGGACAACGGCAAGGAAGGCAAACTCCTCGGCCAGATGCAGGAAGGTGATATCGGCAACCCATAGCTGGTTTACGCCATTGAGGATCATTCCCCTCGCGAGGTTCGGCACTACTTGCCAACCATGCCGGGAGTTGGTCGTCACAGGCACAAAGGGTCTAGCGCGCAGGCACAACAGATTGTCTTCACGCATAATCCGTAGAACGCATTTGTGATTGACTTGCCACCCCTCCCGCCGCAGCAGGGCTCCAATCCGGCGGTAGCCGTAGTGTATGTTGCCGAGAGCCAGCTTCTGAATGAGATCGCGCAAACCCGTCTCGGCCCGACGAGGGGCCGATGACGGCACATCGACTGCACTCTGCAGCTGTGCGGCCCCGTCAACTCCTGCTGTCCTGGCCGGCCGGCCGCGCCGACGTGGCTTCAGATTACCATGAAGCCTGAGATGATCACGCCACTCGTAAAGTCGTTGCCGACTGATACCGACCTCATCTGCCAACTTGCTGACGGTCTCGCCCGCCTCCATGCGCCGGAGAAGCTCCAGCTTTTGGTCATCATCAATAACTCTTTGCCGTCCGGCCATGCCCCAGTTTCCTCTATTTGCGGGGAAACTGTCCGCGATTTTCCTTGTCTCAGTCTGGGGGTGCACTCCATAAGCGTCCGGTTTCGTTTCGGAATCACTGTCCGGTTTCATTGGAATACGCAGTCCATGCTAGAAACCGAAGAAGAGCGCTACCGGACTGTTGTAAAGTGCCAGGGGGGCATCGGCGGCTTCGTCGCTGGATTTGGTCCCCGTCGTGGGCGTCAGCAACGGTCCCGAGAGCCTCAAGATCATGATGTCCTGCGTATTTGAGGAAGGTTCGCAGTGCGGCAAGCCTCGCATTCCGTCTCCGAACGCTGTTGCCGGGAAGTGGCCCGCTCGGGGCCGGAAGTGGCGGATATCTTCCGCTGCTACGGCGAAGCCTATCGCGCACAGCATGACGCGTCGCTGTCGACCGCCCAGCGCCGCGTCATGACGGCGATCGAATTGTGCCGGACCGCCGCACTCGGTGGGCACGTCGAAGCATGCGATCAATGCGGCCACCGGCGCATCGCCTTCAACAGCTGCCGCGACAGGCATTGCCCCCGCTGCCAATGCGCTGGCCCGCGCGCAATGGCTGGAGGATCGTCGCGCCGAGCTTCTCGACACCCAGTACTTTCACGTCGTCTTCACGCTGCCGGAGTCCATTGCCGCCATTGCCTATCAGAACAAGGCGCTCGTCTACGGCCTGCTCTTCCGCGAAACCGCCGAGACGTTGCGCACGATCGCCGCCGACCCCAAGCACCTGGGCGCCGAGATCGGTTTCTTCGCCGTGCTGCATACCTGGGGCCAGAACCTGCTTCATCATCCCCACCTGCACTGCGTCGTGCCGGGTGGCGGGTTCTCGCCGGACCGCACGCGATGGATCGCCTGCAAGCCCGGCTTCTTCTTGCCGGTCCGCGTGCTCTCGCGCCTGTTCCGACGATTGTTTCTGCAGCATCTGGAGAAAGCCTTCGACGCCGGCCAGTTGAAGTTCTTCTCTGACTTGCAGGCCTTGAGCGAGCGCGATGCGTTCCGGCGCTATCTGGCGCCGCTACGAAAGGCGGAATGGGTCATCTATGCCAAGCCACCCTTCGCCGGTCCCGAACAGGTCCTCGACTAACGTCGGCCGCTATACCCACCGCATCGCCATTTCCAACAATCGCCTCGTCGCCATCGAGGATGGCAAAGTCGCCTTTCGCTGGAAGGACTATCGGCACGGCAGTCGGCAGAAGGTCATGACCGTGGCGGCCGATGAGTTCATTCGCCGCTTCCTGCTACACGTCCTGCCCGAGGGCTTCCATCGCATCCGCTATTACGGCTTCCTCGGCAATCGCTATCGCGCGCAAAAGCTCGCCTTCTGTCGTGACCTGCTGGGCATGCCGGTTCCCGAGCCGTCGGACAGCGGATCCGCAAAGGACTATCGCGACCGCTACGAGGACCTTACCGGGCATTCCCTCAGGCAATGCCCCGCCTGTCGTCAAGGCCAGATGATCATCATCGAAACATTCGACGGCGTCACCGACGCCCGCCATACCAGGACACGTCATGAAGCAGGGGCGTCGCCTTCCTTGTCATCAGCATCGCGCCGACCCGCTCGGAAGCCAAACTGAGCCGGTCCCGCAAAAGTGTGCGCCGTCGTCACCGGCAACCTCTCTCAGGCAGGGCGCGGCGCCGATCCTCACATGCCGGAACCGATATCCGCGCCGCTTTCGGCCCACGCCACGCCTTCAATCACCGCGTCCGCGACGCATCCGCATCGCCACGCGATGCCTGTTCATAGGTGCGGCCCCAATTGAAAACCCATAGCGGCCACCCGTGCCGGCGGCTTAGTCCAACACGTTTTTAGCTCACCGCCGCGATCCACCCCAGCGCACTCTCGCCACCCACCTTGCAGCGCGACGCCAAGCTAAAAACGCTCTGCACTATGGAAATATTTCCATAGAAGGCGCAACTGGACCTGCGCCGGTTCCCAGCGCGGCGCCGACCGCGCCGCCGTCATGCTTACCCTCATCACCACGGCACGCCTCAACGACGTCGACCCGAAAGCCTGGCTCGCCGATGTCCTGGCCCGCATTGCCGATCTTCCCGCCTCGAGTCTGCACGAATTACTGCCCTGGCATTGGAAGCGCCTGCGCGTAGCCGACAAGCCCGCCAATCAGCAGGCCGCCTGACCTTCACGCAACGGCATCATAGAGCCCGCCGCGCGCACGCGCGTGTGCCAATCGTGCGGCCTTCGTCGTATGCGTACTGCGACTGGTCCTTTGCTCATACTGAAAAATTGAAGCCGGCGCGAGATCGCTGGGCGGCCTGTTGGGTCGCCATCGATGGTGTTCCGTGCTGGTGAAAGCTTAAGCAGAAACTGCTTTGTTCACTCTACGGGAAGACGGACCAGGACCTGGCCGTCTTCCACCTTCGTCTTGAAAACGGTGATTGGGCATTCAGCCGGGCCTTGAACCACTTCCCCGGAGGTGATCTCAAATTGAGCACCATGCAAAGGGCACTCGATAAGAGTCCCTTCCAGCCAGCCGTCGGAAAGGAGAGCGAATGCGTGTGAACAAACGTTATCGGTCGCGTGTACTTTGCCGCCGATCAGATAGATGGCAATTTGGTTGTCGTCGATTTGGAACGGTGTCACAGTCTCCTCTTGAAGGTCGGAAAAAGGGCAAAGAATGACCCATTTATAAGTCTGCGGCGCCGTATCTATGTTATTTGCTACTGTTATCACAGGTAACTCCGATTGCACGATTAGCCAGTTGCGAGGTAAATATCGGACGGATCGACTTCCTCGGCTCGGCTCAAGATATCCGGCGATATAGGCCTGCCAGCCTTGGCGTCTCGCCGGAGCTGCATCATGTCACGACCGGGGTTGACTCCGACGGCACTGACAAAACGTCCCTGGTCATCGGCGCCAATCTCCAGCCACCGTTCGCTCGCGACGTCTCCGATGCGGTACAGGCGGGTCGCAAGGGCTGGCAGCCCGAATGACTGGATGGTTACGCCGCACTGATCGGACCAGAACCACGGTAGGTCCTGATACTGTGCATCCAGACCGCACATAACTTGTGCGGCCACGACGGCCTGATCGCCGGCCACAGTCCAGCTCTCACTGCGTAGCCGCCGGCCAAGCGCGGGCAAAGGATAGTTCGTCACTTCTCCGGCAGCATATATTCCCGCAACGGACGTTTCGCAGCGAGCGTTCACAAGGATCCCGTCAGCGGTGTCGATGCCGGCGTCAGCGGCGATTTGCGCATTAGGCCCAATCCCGATGCCAATAAGCACCACGTCAGCAACGATCGACC
>NZ_JAMYOE010000100.1:0-4549 GCF_040319695.1 Mesorhizobium sp. M0898
AGGAGAGCCTGAGGGCCTTGGCCGCCTGAGCACCGTCATGTGTCCGCCGCTCCGCTAAACACGGGGGCTGCGCGGCGGACACGCCAACGTCAACGCAATGCCACACCATTTTGCAGAACTTGACGCACACAACTTCCAGCCCAACCTATGAAGAGCGCCTGGACAAGATGGCCGTAGCGGATGGGTGCAGCGTCTGTGGCGCAACCCAGCCCTCTGCCAACGCGAACTTTGGACCCGATCCAGTCGTCACGTGGGATGAACTCGAACGTCTCGAATTGGTTCGAGAAGGCGCCTTTTGGCAATTACGCGATGGATCCGTTTTGTCAGCGCCCTGGAAGGTACGAGGGTTCCGTAAAGGGCTTGGCCTTGGCTGAGAGCATTGCCCTCGCCACGAACGTTGAGAAGGCGTATGGTCGTTAATCGTTGGCTGAAAGCGTTCTTGGCCACCGACTGAAGAACGAGAAGACTCCCGCCTTTAACAGGGCGTGCTCCAACTCGCGATTACTCGGCGCGCTCACGCATTGTCCGTCCTCTATTGGGGCCATTTGGTTGATTCCTGGGGATGATCAATTTGCCAAAGGAGCGTCCCGATGAAGCTAATGCAGGATCGTCGCACATTCCTGACCGGCCTGTCGGCGATCGGCGGTGCCGGGCTCCTCAATGTTCGCACATCTAGTGCGGCCGGGGAGCCTGCTCTGGAAACGACAACCGTCCGCTTGGGGCAGTGGGTCGGAGGCGCTTACTGTTGGGCGTCCATCTACCTTGCCGGAGAACTTCTGCGCGCCGACGGTTTCACCGATATCCAATATGTCGAAGGCGACACCCACATCGACAATTCCAAGTGGCTCTCCGCCGGCCTGATCGATTTCGACATGAACATGCCGTCGATGCACATTAGGTCCATCGACGCCGGCGTGCCGGTGAAAGTGCTGATCGGCGTGCATTCCGGCTGCTTCGAGTTGATCGGCAACGACAGCGTCCGCAGCATCAGGGATCTGCGTGGAAAGCGCGTCGGGGGAGGGTCGGTGGAGTCGCATCCTCACATCCTGACGGCTCTCATGGCCAACTATGTCGGGCTTGATCCCGTGCACGATATCGAGTGGGTGGAGGGTGAACAAGCCCCAATGCAAATGTTCATCGACGGCAAGGTCGATGCCTACATGGCAGGTCCGCCCGAACCGCAGATCCTGCACGCCCGGAAGATCGGCCATACAATCGTCAACAACGGGACCGACCGCCCGTGGTCGCAATACTTTTGCTGCATGGTTGCCGGCAAGGCGGACTACGTGAGCAGATACCCGGTCGCGACGAAGCGGGTGTTGCGCGCCATTCTCAAATCCGCTGACCTGTGCGCTTCTGATCCGTCGTTGGCGGCACAGCAGCTCGTCGACCGAGGCTTTCTACCCAACTATGACGAAGCGCTTGGGACGCTGAACGGTGCTCAGCACGACAAGTGGCGCGTGTTCGACGCCGAAGACAGCGTGCGCTTCTATGCGCTGCGCATGCAGGAGACCGGCATGATCAAGTCGAGCCCGCAACAAATCCTGTCCGACGGAACGGACTGGCGTTTCCTCGAGGAGCTCAAACGCGAGTTGAAGGCCTGAGACCCTAGCAGACGCAGTCACGCCTTGGCGCTGGTCATAGCGCGGGCGAGTGAGCACGACGCGCCGAAGGACGAGCGCCTGCCGACAATCGGAATGGCTCAGGACATCACGTTGACATCGCAGGACGGGACGCGCGTGTCGCTGCGCGATTTTCGCGGCGACCAACGCGGCCGGATGGTGGCAGCAACCAGCCTGCAGATATTAGTTGTCTCTGGAGGACTGCTGTTTCGTGGGAGCAGCCGTTTCCATCAACAGCAACCACACGGCAACAAATGTCGCAAACGTGAGCGCCATTCCGCTGGCGACCTCCATCTTGGCCGCAACGACGGTGCTAGCCGTTCTCGACTGCGGCACTGCGTTGGTCGCTTGCTCCAGGAGGCGACATTCCGGTGTTATCAGAACGTTCGTGATTCGGGGCCTACCTACCGAAAATCGCACACTTCATCGAATCTGCGGCTGGGGTTTGGGAAGGAGAGCGTCATGATTGGCCCGCCGCTGCCTCGTGTGGGACAATTGGCGGCGCCGCAACCCACGCCCTCTGGCACTCGGCATTGCGCTGATTGAGGGACAACATGCTGCGCGTCGCATCCGACCGGCTGAGGCCGGTCATGGCACCACGTCGATCAGCGCCGGAATTCCACTGAAGACATGATAGACGGTCCAGGACCGATCCGCCTCGACGCGGCGGCCATATTGACGGTCCGCGAAGTCGCGTCCCGATGTCCCACCCTCATTTTCCCAGACCGCAAGCCCGGCGGCGTTGCACTGCCGATCGGTTTCGTTGCTACGGGCACTCATGGCGTTGGCCTTTCCTCATTGATCGCTTCCGTGGCCAGAACGCCGGAATAGAGCGTTGCGCCCTTCGCGTCGGCGATCGTCATGGCGTCCGGCCGCTGCGGCATGTTCAAGGTTTTGGCCAAAAGCCTGGCGATCTCGAGCGCATGGTCGAGGTTGGCCGCTTGCGCCGTCTCGCGCCCGACCACGGCATGCGCATCGTCCGAGGTTCGGGTGCGATAGAATTCGATCACGATCTTCATCGTCATCCGTGCCCGTGTCGCTACGTCAGTTCTTGCCCTTGCCGCGCCGGGCATTGATATCGGCTGCAACTCTGGTGTGGGCGCCGAATACGCTTTCAGGCTTGGGCGGGACCTTCTCCTGCGTCGGGTTCCCGATCTTCCGGCTAAACCATTTCTGTCCCTTTGACACGTTCGAAGATCCTTTCGATGAGCGTTGTGCTGTCACCGGGCGAAGTGTCGACCGGTTCGAGACTGTCCTGCATCGCCACCCGTTCATGAAGTTCGACGTCGCTGCGGATGCGGTACTGCAGCGAATTTCCGCTCGGCGGGAGCCTTGCTGTGACGCGGTAGATTTCCGCGGCCTTTGGAAACGTGCCGATGCCGCTCTTCAGCCGGACAGCTTGTCCGACGGCAAAGAGATGCGTTGCGGCTTCGCGGCGGACTGGGCGTGCGTTGCGTTGCATCAGGGTTGTGGTTCTCATGATTGTCTCTCGTCCAGCTCCAGCGAGGCTTGAAGCAATGCCGGTTCGATCGGCACCATCTGCTGCGTAGCACCGCTCGCGGTGATCGCCGGAGGTGAATGAAGGTGGCCACGCGGCGCCATGCGATCTGGGAAGTCCCTTCGAGGGCCTCCTCGTCATGGTCAACCCGATACTCTCCGGGCGGTTGCGGTGTATCAAAGCCGGGCAGCGAAAACGCCGACTTGAAGCGAACGACTGTATTTGTGGTGCGGCTGGTCATGAATTGCGGCTTTCCGCGGAAACGGGCGGCTGCGCCTTTCCGTATCAGTCCCACTCGAACCGCCGGGACGATGCCCGACGCTGCCAGTACATCCGTGGTCAGCGTCGGTTTCATTCCAGGATCCGAACGGAACGAGATGTGCGCCGGACCGGCGCATGCACTCATTTTCGAGAATTCGGTGGTGAATGGCGGGGCTCTGACACAAAGCCAACTCGACCCAAATCAACAAGTTTTACCTATGCGCCTCAATTGAGTTCCAAACAAGGTCGCGGCCTCCTTTATTTGATCTTTGAAATAATAACCCGCATCCGCGAAATTCAAGCCGGCAGAAAGTTTTCCTCACATCCGAACGAATTTCTGGCGTCTCGAATTATATCATTCGAATTCTTGGCCATTGGCCAGAAATAATTCTGGCACTCCTATCTATCGAGTGCCAACGCGCCTATATCAGGGGTAGCGGCCGCCTATGCTGGCCCCAGAAAGAAGTTCCCCATGAAATTCCGGCCACTCCACGATCGCGTCGTCATTCGCCGCGCCGAAGGCGACACCAAATCCAAGGGCGGCATCATCATTCCCGACAATGCCAAGGAGAAACCACAGGAAGGCGAAGTGATCGCCGTCGGCCCGGGCGGACGCGACGAGAATGGCGCGCTTGTTCCGCTCGACGTCAAGGCCGGCGACCTGATCCTGTTCGGCAAATGGTCGGGCACGGAGGTCAAGATCTACGGCGAGGACCTTCTGATCATGAAGGAGGCCGACATCATGGGCGTCATCGACAAAGCTGTCGAAGCCAAGAAGGCCGCCTGACTGGAGCGGCGCGTGTCCCTCAAGGCGCGCAAAGGTCGCTCCAGTATTTGAAAGAACAGGCGCAGCGCGTTCCGCGCGGCGACCGTTCCACTCCAAATTCGACGGGATAAAAAATGTCTGCCAAGGAAATCAAATTCTCCACCGACGCCCGCGACCGCATGCTGCGCGGCGTCGAAATCCTCAACAACGCCGTCAAGGTGACGCTCGGCCCCAAGGGCCGCAACGTCATCATCGACAAGGCCTACGGCGCGCCGCGCATCACCAAGGACGGGGTGACGGTGGCCAAGGAAATCGAACTTTCCGACAAGTTCGAAAACATGGGCGCGCAGATGGTGCGCGAAGTGGCCTCGAAGACCAACGACCTTGCCGGCGACGGCACCA
>NZ_JAMYOE010000101.1:0-4343 GCF_040319695.1 Mesorhizobium sp. M0898
TGAGATCGCGGGTGAAGGAGCGCAGGTCTTCCATCTCCGCGGCATCCTCCGGCGCGACGATGAAGCGGAACTGATGCCGGTCGCCCCGCCCGCGCTCGACGAAGGCCTTGCCATCGGCCTCGTCGTCGAAGGCCGAGTATACCTTCCCCTTCTCGCCGTCCCTGGTGACGCCGTCGCGCTGGAGATAGCGCAGATGCGCATCGACGGCCTTGCTCGTCGCCACAAACTTTTGGCCGCGCCCGCTCGCCTTCCCTCGCCCCGGCAGCTTGACGACGCGCGCCTTCACCACGACGCGGCGGGAGCGAAAGCGGACGCCATTGGAGTCCTGCTTCCACCCGCCACCGTCGTTTGGCAACCCTGCCACCACCTTGCCGCCGCGACCACGGGCGTTGAAGCGGCCACTTCCCTTTCCGCCGCCGCTGCTTGCGCCGATGCGGTTGGGATCGCCGCCCTGCTTCCGGATGGCAATCTCGACCTGGCGTGCGAAGGGCAGCGTCCGTGAATTGACCGGCGCGCCGCCATGCCGCATCCGGCCGGTGCGAACCTGGAATCTGTCGCTGTCACGATCTGCCATGACGACAGCATCGGGAGTCGGATTGGTGCTTCAAGATGGCCGGAGCGCAGAGCGTGCTACGGCGCGCAAAGACTTGCTGCGGCGAAGAATGGCGGATCGCACATCGCTGCGGCACGATAGTTTTGCGTTTCGGATCAACAGCATAGCCATAGCCTGTCAGCCCCGCACCTCACGTCATTCTGCCTGAGGTCGGCACGGGCAGGAAAAACAATGTGCAGACAAGCACTTACGAGCGAAGCGAGGCGAGCGCCAGCTCGCTTTATCTTGCTGTCCCTCTCCGCACTCTGTAACCGTCCGGATCCTGCACACCTAGTGCAATCTCGCAACGTGTGGGGTTCCTTCTTATCGAGGAGGATCTTCGGCGGTGCCTCGACGTTCCTGGGACAAGGCCGACAACTCGTACTGGTCGACGCATGTCGCGACCTGGTATCGGGGGCCGTTTTGAGGTGGAGGAATATTGCCGCCGGCGCAAGCTTTCGATGACGACTTTCGAGCTGTGGGTGCGTCATCTGGTGAGCGCGGAAGATCGGCGCAAACGTGCGGAATATCTGCGGAAATTGCGCCGGGGAAAGCCGCAAAAGCGGGGCAAGAAAGGGCCGCCGAAGCGACGCAAGAGCCCGCGCCGCTACTGCTACAGCGTGCGTACGGACACGATCCGATTTGCCCTGCAGGCGTTCTGGGGCATGCATGCGGAGGCGATGAACTGGAGCGGATTGGGGCCTGCCGAATATGCCGTGGCGCTCGGGCTTTCGCCCCCATGCGCTGCGCAAATGGCGCGCTCGTCTTGAGGAATTCGAATTCGAAGTGGACTGGCGATCTCTGTTGCATCCGAGTGCCCGGGCTCAATTAAGCAGCGCTGATTGCGTGCGGCGCCAATCGCTTGAGACTGCGGGTTGACGGGCGGTCGGACCGGCGCCGCTTCAGCGACGCGCAGAAGCAGGCGATTGTGCAGGAGACGGAGAAGCCTGGTGTCAGTGGCGGAGGTTGCCGCCGCCATGGAGTCGCCACCAGCACGGCCTTCCGCTGGCGTGTCGAGTTTCGGCCTGACCGCTCGCAAGACGCCGCAATTGGCAACTGTTGCGCTCATCCATGGGGCGAAAAAACGAACGCCGGCGACGGCTCCCCTGTGCAATCTCGTGCGGCCGCCGGACGGCATGGTGGCAGTCCGACTGGACAACGGGCGGCGCGTCTTTGCGTCCGTCAGCAGCAATGCGGATGCAGTCAAGCGGCATCTCGCGGTAAGGGAGAACGCATCATGATCGTCGTTGCGGCGGGTGTGAAGATGCATCTGGCGCTCGGTCATACCGACCGTCAAGAGGCTCGACGGGCTCGCCATACTGATCCAGGAGCAGCTGAAAGATGGATCCCTTCTCGGATTCCGAGCGCAATGGACCCCGACCACATCGAACGCGATATCAGCGAAGGCGCGAACATCACTCCGCGCCGTAGCGAACCCGGAAAAGCGCAACCAAAGCGCGGGCCGCTGCCCGATCATCCGCCGCGCGTTGTTGCGGCGGCACCCTGCCCAGCATCTGCGAGAGCATTAGCGAGATCCTCGACTATACCCAGGCGCGGTTTAGATGTAGCGCCACGCCGCCCGAAATGTGCCTGCCGGACCGTTGGCCCGAAGAGGTTCAGGCAACTTGAACGTCGCCGACGCGTTCCAGATGAATTGCGCCCGAAGCTCCAATTCACCGCCGCCGCCGCGAGGAGGACCGCGCCGCCAAGTGCCGAGAGGATAAAGATTGTACGCGCATGTTCATCGCTCGATCTGCGGTGCAGCAGCTTTCACCGGTTTATCAGCAACTCTGTCCGCAGCCGGGCAGAACGATGGAAGCGAAAGCTTGCCGGCTTGATATTTGCGACGAATACGGTTTGTTGCGGGACAACGAATTATTTGCCTGATTGGCAATAAACAGCCCATCCGTTTCAACGCGCGCCATTAGAGCCATCAGACAAGAGGAAAACTCGATGACCGTTTCTCCAGACCCAAGCGACCAGGCTGATCTCGTATCAATCGCCGCCGACATCGTTTCCGCCTACGTTTCGAACAATCCGCTGCCGGTCGGCGAGTTGTCGAAGCTGATCGGGGATGTCTATGTCGCTTTGCGAGGGATCGGCAGACCTGTGGCTGCGACCGCAGCCAAACTGGAGCCGGCGGTGTCGATCAAGAAGTCAGTGACACCTGATTTCATCATATGCCTGGAAGACGGCAAAAAGTTCAAATCCTTGAAGCGGCATATCGGAACGCACTACAATCTGAGTCCGGACGAATACCGTCTGAAATGGAACCTGCCCTCCGACTATCCGATGGTGGCGCCAAATTACGCGGTCACCCGCTCGGCCCTGGCGAAATCAACAGGTTTGGGACGCAAGGCGACAGCGCCAGCAAAAGCTGCGGCAGAAAAACCAAAACGAGTTGCTCGCGCGGCAGCGGCGGCCGCAATTGCCACGGCAATCACGTCGCCGGTCAAGAACGCGCGCAAGACACCCGTCAAAGCATAGCGTGCTGCACCAGATAGAGGTGCATGGTGAACCTGAACCATGGCGAAGCCCCGCCTTGCGCGGGGCTGCGTGTTTAGTCGGATCACTCTGCGGTGCGGCGGGACCAGATGAGCGACAACTCGCCCTCGGTGGCGGTCTCGACCAGGCTCGCATAGATCGGAGCGGGGAAGCTCGGATCGTCGAGCTTGACCGAGTGGTAGTCGCGGCCCTCGCGCGAGGTCTTCTTCCATGCCGCCCCGAACTCGATGGCGCCGGCGAAAATGCGGAAGTCCGGACCTTTTTCATTGTCGCCTTCGGCTGGCGTGAACGTCACCGACTTGACGTTGAGGTTCAGGGTTTTGACTGAGCCGGAGAAGCCGTTCGCGGTGCGGGAGAATGTGCCGATCGTCGCCATTGTGATGGTTCCTTCTGTTTCTCGGGCCGCGCCTATCGCGGCCTCGATGGTGGTCTTGAGACCGGGGGCGATCGGGCCGCACCCAAAGCAGCTGAAACGAAGTGGAAGACGGCGCCGCGAGACTTTCTTGGGCCGCGAGGAATGGACGCAAACCGGGGTCCCCGCCAGGTGTGCCGGGTGGGGTGGTACGGCCAGGGGAAGAAAACGAAGCGCCGTCGTTGCGGGAAGACGATCGAGGTTGAGCCAAGCGAAAACGGTCTTCGGTCAGACCCAATCCATTCGAGGGCGCCTTGGGCGTAGCTAGGATGGACAGACAGTCACAACGGCGACCGCGATCAGTCACCCGCTTCCCAGCCCCGTCATGAGCGCTTTGGCGGTCAATACAGCTAACCCACACCTCAACCATGAGAATGATGATGCCGCTCCAGGTACCCGCGCCAAGATGGCCGGCGAGCGGAGCTGGGCCGCGCCGTGAAGCTGGGCGGACCGGATCAGTTCAGTTCAGTTCAGGAGGTGGGTGACGCGCTCCATTGCGAGTGGGCGGCCACGCTCTGGTACAGATTGTATTTGTGCGAGCGATGGCCAAAGCCATTTCTCCATCGGCGGCTCATTTGCCTTATGCTTCGTCAATGATCCGAAATCCGCGTTCCAGACTGCAATCCTATGCTGCTTGACCCTATATTGATCAGCGATCTTGCCCCAAGGCATCCATTCCAAACGGCACAACGCGCCACTTGCTGACGCAGTGCGCCGATGTACGAACGTCTCGATATTTTGGGGCCGTTGAACGAACCCGCTGCGCGGGAGGGGCGCCTGCGGTTGAGGTAGAGATCAAGAACCGGTCGTCGCGCTCGCGTTGAGCGTCGTTCG
>NZ_JAMYOE010000102.1:0-4231 GCF_040319695.1 Mesorhizobium sp. M0898
AGCCCGTCTCGCGGGTTCTCATCGTGCGCCGCCACTTATAGATCAGGCTGGTCGCGACATCGTACTGACGCGCTACCGCCGCCACCGTGGCCCCCGGCGCGAATGCCGCGGCCAGTATCCGGCACTGATCCTCTTCACGCCAACCACGACGACGCTCCGGTCCGGTCAATAACGTCACATGGCTCATGCTGTGCTGCTAACTACGCTCGAAAGGACGACCTTAAGAGCGCAGCCTCGCTACCGGGCCATGCTCCCGCAAGGCGGCCCTCGCCGGAGGCGTACGGACCGCCCGAATCTCCCCTTGCACCCGGCAAGGTCCCGCAGATATTCCCTCATCGTTGATTTTGTTGAAGCTTCAATCTGATTGGGGTAGCCGTCGATCGCACCGTGCATGGGCGACTGGCCATTCCTCAATTTAGCGATGCCGCTGGTGATCGCCTGCTGGACGGCCAGTGCAGTACCCGCCTCGATATTCCCTTCGAGGAGAGGGTAGCTGATAGTGCGCATCTGCGCCGCATCGAACAAGGCTTTCGACCAGTCCGCGGCGAGAAGCACGCACCCCTTTCCCGCGACGCGTGGCGAATGCCCACCTCGTAATAGACGTTGCCGTTGGGAATTGTCATGTCCGCCAGCACGAGATCGGCGAAATAGAGGCGCTCAAGCATTTGTGTGATGATCAGGCTGCCGACGTCCTGGTCTGCCTGCACCGGATCGTAGTCTAGTTCCTAGATCATCGGGACACAAGCGTGGTCCCACAGTGCGTTGAAGTCAATCTCGCCCGGCCCTTTTCCCGGCTCCGCCTGGGTAGCTTTCCGGCCATATGGCATCACCATGAAACAGAGTGGGCGCGGCACTTCAATCCCCCTAACGTGCGCACACCGTCGTCCAGCTCCCGCTAGCTGGTGTGTTGGAAATTCAGCCTCAGAAGCCAGCAAAGTGCTCCCTGTTCACCTTGCCGGCTGCTTTCTTTCCGACTTCATGTAACTCAGCCATTCCGTCGGTTGCATCCATTTTCTGCACAGTCGCCGGCCGGATATGCGTCAGCCCCAGGGCGGCCAAGCCCGCGCCCATCAATTCCGCGTTGTATCGAACGTACGTGAAGAGCTTACTTCCGTTTTCCAACGGCCCAACATTGCCAATCAGATCACCAATCTCCCGGTCGATGGAGTCCCCTGCGCGGCACTCTCCGAACACGCGGCACAGCAGGTCCTGTTCGGTCGAGGCCGCAAACATAAGTGCCGACGGGATCGTAGTTGCATTGAACAGCAGGTTCATGTCATCCGGGTCCAGGCCAGACCGAACGTCCGGGCTGGTACCCGTTCCGACCGACACTATGAGCATTTGGTCGGCTCCCGCCCGCCAACGCGCCGCCGGCTTGTGCGCCCAATAGCTGCCGACCGTGGCCATCAGAAACATTTGGAAGGCTGGGTTGTTGTACATGGTGACGCCGCCGTCGACGAAGACAAACTGCTTGTTCGTTTCCTTCGTCCCGCCGGAAAGTACGATGACCTCCGGCGGAAAGTAGGTTGGCGCAGCAGTGCTTGCCCGGACCAGTTGCCAGAGTGGAAATTTGCCATTGTCGTCAGGGCGTGCCGGATCATTGTATTTGCCGTATGGATTATTCGACAGCGGCCATGGCGAATCTGTGGTTGCGTTGCGCATCACCAGCAGCAGCAGACTTTGCAGTTTGGCAGATCCGAAAGTGGTATCACTTCCGAACACCTCTTTCAGTTTCACTGCCAGTGGTTCGGATTCGAATTTGTATCGTAGGCGTTCCAGAATGTTCGCGCGAACGAACATCTGGGCGCCGCAGGTTTCATAGAAATCGAGAATCTCCCGTACTGACATTCCCATCGAGAGCCCCGCAGCGATGATGCCGCCCGTGCTGGTTCCGGCGATATAATCGAAGTATTGGGCCAAGCGAAAGCTTTCGCCGCCGGCCCTTGGTCTCAGCAGATCTTCGATTCCCTGCAGGATCTCGAGTGCAAGTATGCCACGAATCCCGCCACCGTCGATCGCAAGCAACTTTTTCTTGCCGGGTTGAGAGATACGCTCGATCAGCGACATGTCTGTTCCTCCCGCCCGCGACGCGAATTCAGTGCAGGCGGGTGATCGATTCGCAAGGTGAGGGCGCGCCCGCAGATTGAGCCGACGGGCCTAGACATCCTCCGGAGTTCCCTGCAGTCGCTCTATAACGGACCAGGTCAGCGGGCCCACAATTCCATCGGGCTGCAAGTCACGGTCCTGCTGGAATTTCGTCACCGCCTGCTTCGTAGCAGGGCCAAAATCGCCATCTACGTTCACTGTATAGCCAAGCTTGCGGAGTTTCTCTTGCAGTTGGCTGACCTCGACACCGGACGCCCCGACACGGAGGGCCGTAGGTGCGTCTTCGTCATCTGTATCCAAATTGCTGCCGGCCGCCGACTTCTGTCGTGCGTAGGCACGCGCCATCTTAGTATCATAGCCCATCTTTTTGTAGCCCGCGCCGTTATACTGGCGGGCGAATCCGGCCCAGTCATTTTTTCGAAGCTCGTCGGTCAATTTGGAACGTACGATGAATTTCGACATGAGCTGGACTTGCCCAACAATACCGGCGCAGGCTTCGGTGACAAGCTCCTGGACGGTCGCATATCCCAACCAAGACCAATGTGCCCCCATGACTTGGCCGAGGCCCCACGAGCAGGAAGACAGTGCAGCGACCTCGTCGATCTCCTTCGCCCGCTTTAGCAGATTGTATCGCGCCTGCTGTGACTTTGGGTTGGGCACGCCTCCAGCATTCGGATGAGCTAGACCTTTCGCCAGAGCCGGCTTCTTGAGCGATTGGGGCAACAGCCGGTAAAAATAGTGTCCCTCCCAACGGATCAAAGGCATATCCTTCCCATCGACAATGTCGAACGCTCTGCCGGCGCTTTCAACCTCGGCGACCGCCAGCAGTGCCGCAGGCTCAACGCCAATGTCTTCAGCCAGCGCAGCGATTTTCTGTCTTGCAGCTTCGTCAAACATTCTGCCTCCACCCGTCGGGTCTGGTTGATACCACTATTGCGACTTGTTTTTCGACCACATAGCTTGCCAGCTGTTTGTCTCCGCGGCGAGGATCTCTTCAGCGGTGCTTGCTAGGACCGCTACGGGGGTCGTGTTTTCGGTGGTGGCCTTGAGGCTTTGGAGCTTGCTGGCTGCCGCACGATAGCCAACGATCAAATCATCATAGTGTGATGCTTGAAGGTGAGCTACCACCGCCGCAGCACAGGTCGTCAAGACCCCGATTATGGCCGCGATATCAAATGCGCCTTTTCCAATCGCGCCTGCGAGGGCGGTCAGAATTGCGGCAACGAATGCCAACGTGAATTCCGCAGCATGAAGAACTCTAGAAAGTTTATGATATTTCTCAGAGTTATTTATATAAAATGCAATTTGTCCCTCTATTCTGTCTTTCAAGTAGTCATCAAAGGACAGACCGGACCGGGGTGATGAGCCTGCGTGCTCCGCTTGCCGTTGGAGAAGCGTAAGATCGGTTACTTGGTCTTCGATCTTTTGCTGTGCTGATTTGAGCTTGGCGTCCCTGGTGCCGGGATCCGAGTAGTCACCGGCAGAAGTAGCATACAGGTAAGCCTCTCGTTTAAGCGCCTCAGATGCCGCCCGCGCGCGAATCTGTTGGCGGACGCCTTCGCTCGTGAGTATGCGACTCCCGATTATTCCCGTGATAGCAAGTGCTATGGCTCCTGTGGATATCAGAATAGTACGAACGAGGCCATCCACAGCCTGCATGCTGGCCAAGGACGCGACTAGCGCACCGGCGATGGACAAAGAAAAGGAAGCCTTCCTGGCTAGATTTATCCTGGACTTCAATGAGTTTGCCGTGGCGGACCAGATTGCCTGCCGATCGGCTACAAATTGGAGAATCGCCATGCCCATCGCCCCCGCCACGCGCAACAACGGTCTTTGAAATAGATACCTGTTCTACGAAAATTAAACAAAGTGTAGACGAGACAGGCTTTTCCTACAAGACGAACACTGTAAGAAAGTCAGCAGTCGAAAATGGCTACTTCAAATGCGCGGTAGGTGGCTGTCGTGGCACACGCTATCAACCGAGGCCGACAATGGTTCATCGAGTTGTGTGCGTCAAGTTCTGCAAAATGGCGTGGCATTGCGGTGACGTCGGCGTGTCCGCCGCGCAGCCCCCGTGTTTAGCGGAGCGGCGGACACATGACGGTGCTCAGGCGGCCAAGGCCCT
>NZ_JAMYOE010000103.1:0-4161 GCF_040319695.1 Mesorhizobium sp. M0898
CAGGTCTGTCGCTTACGGCAGGTTCGTTCCTTGTGATCTGAACGACCCGGAACGGCGGACCTTCAATTCGAGACGGTCCGCCGCTCTGTCTTGTTCCACCACCCGAATTTTTCAGGCGGGCGCCGTGCTATCCCCCCGCACCGGCTAGCGGGCGTGCCCTTCCATAAGGTGAGCAACAAACGGAGTAGTATCTTTTGGTGAGCGTCCTCCGGGATCATCGCTGCGAGTAGTCTGCCATCCGAGCTCACCTAATCGGCTCGTGCGAGCCCTCACTACTCGCGGAAGTAATGCGTACCGACGCAGCATGAAATCACGGCGGCTCGCCGTGGCTGACCATCAGGGCCACTCAAGAACAAAGGCTCTCCTCGGGGCAAGGCGCAAAGGCAAAGACATTCGAAGTCATCTTCTCCGATGAGGATTCTGGGTCGTTCCGGTGGGATCGCGAGAGGTCTTGGTGCTCGCCATCTGAGTACGCCTCCGGCGAGGGCTTCACCGGATGGGTACCCATCTGACGTCGTTGTGATCCTTTCCGAAAGAGGCGTGGATGGTCTCATCCGGTGTCAATACTGAGATTTGGCGATAGCCGCAGTCGTCAAAAACGCTCAAACATCTTGCGAATATCGCTAATTACCTGAGCAGAGATGCGGAGTTCCATTCAACTCGCGACACTCAATTATGCGCTTGTGGTCGCCGAGGAGGGCAGCTTTCTGCGCGCGGCCCGGCGCGCCGGGATCGATCACTCCGCGCTCAGCCGGCGCATAAGCGATCTCGAACACGCGATGGGAACGAGGATATTTCATCGTCATGCTCGGGGCGTTGGCCCAACCCCGGCCGGGGAGCGCTTCCTGGATCGTCTGCGCTCCGTGCTACTCCAACTGGACAATACTCTCACCCTGGCCAGGACCGGCATCAAAGATGAACAGCAAAGGCTTTCCATCGGCTCCAGCGGACTCATCCTCGCCGGGCGAGCGCTGGATGCAGTCATCGATTTCGGGAAATGTCATCCAAATGTGACCGTCAGCTTAATCGAAGGCTCTCACCCTGAACCTGGGGCTACCCGGCGCGAGGCGGAGGTCGATGTTACCGTCACTTCCTCCTCCCAATCCACTGGCGGCGCATTCGAACTGAGATTGTGGAAGGACACCCTAGCCGTCGTTCTCGCTTCAAATCATCCTCTGGCAACCCGCCCGGTGATCGAGTGGTCGGAGCTGGGCCAAGAGACGCTGCTCGTGCGTAGGGGCGAAGCATTTCTGCTCGCCGACGCTGTGGGAAATGGCGTGCAGCTTCCCGCAATCGTGGAACATCACGTCAGTGCGGGCATCCTTCTGCGCCTCGTCGGGAACGGTCTGGGAGTCGCTCTGATCCACGACGGAGATGCCAACAATGTTCCTGAAGGTGTCGTCTGCCGCAAGCTGCGGATCGGGGGCAAGCCAATCCAGATCTGCAATTTTGCCCGTTGGCGACTGGACAACGCCAATCCTGCCCTGCCGATGTTCATCGAGTTCCTGCGTGATCGGTATTCGTCCTGACGGCCGTCCGACCACAATGACCCGAAAAGTCATCCCCGCTTCAGGGCTCGTCGAACTCTGGCAAAGGCTCTGTCCGTTGTCACGAATCGGGTCAGCATCGGCGCTATCAGCTTGCGGAATCGGCGACTATCTGTCCGGCCTCGCGGCCGAGCAATTCAGGATAGGCGACCAAATCGCGATGAACGGCGCCGGGCAGTTCGGCCGTGGTCTTGACCGGACGGTCATCGGGAATGGCGGAGAGTTTCAGCTTGGTCATGACGGATCCTTCGGCGCCGCACCCAGTCAGCACCAAAGCCTTCGGCGATGCGCACTAGGTCGCTGAGCGCTGAACGGATTTGTGGCCAGGGGAACTCGGAGCATTCCTCCCATGCCTCGCCTTCGCGCAACACGGCATCGAGCTTGCCGGCCACGCCAGCGAGAGTCGTAGCGGGGGTGGTTGAGAAGGCTCCCAGAAGATCCTTCGCCCGGTCCCCAGCCTCGCGTTCGGCCCTGAGCGCAGCGGTGTAACCTGTCTCCTCGGCCGCCGCATTCCAGCGTGCTTGATGCATTGCGAACTCATTTTCGGCCTTCTCTCGGAGAGCGGCCGTATCCGGCCCGTTGCCGAGCACTTCATTGAGCCCCTCGATCGAGTGGACCGTCACCTGCTCACCTTCGGGCACGCGGAGGGTCACACAAGGAAAGCCGACGGCCTCAACAAGCCTTGTCTCTAAACGCTGCTGCTTGCGGCAAAGCCGCTCGGTCTGTTTGTGGACTCTCTCCCATTCCCGCCAAAGCGCCAGGGCAGGATCAGAACGCACATTCGTGCTGCCGCCGTCGCTTGCGGGCGCGTTGCCTTCGAGCGTCCACGCGGTGGTGGCCACGACTGTTCCCTCAAGCACTCGCCTGCGGGTGACGTAAGGCAGAGTCGTGGTATTGTCGGAATCAGCCATGATCCGAGCTCCATCAGCTTGGGATGTGGTCAGGCGGGCTGGAGTGTTGGCGCACTCCGGCCAGCCGTCGCACGTGCGATGCAAGTGCGGTGCACGTGCATGTCTATACGCCTTTTGAAACTGAATATCAAGCCGCAGAGCGAAAATGACAAAAAAGCCGTTCACCACCCGCCTTGATCCGCCGGTGTTGGCCTTGGCGCAACAGCTTGCAGAAGCGGAGCGGCGTTCTATCACCTCGGTGATAGAACTCGCATTGATCGAGTACGCGGAACGGCGCGGAATCAAAATAAGTGCGACGGAAAGGGAATAGTCAGAAGCGGGCTGGCGGACGCCGCCAAGGTACTGGGTTGGCGAGCACGCATGCGATCACATGGAGCAGAAATCAGCCGACGGCCCGGCTGGCCAACGGGTACGTGACTGGCACGTCTCCGGCGCCTGCCCGCGCTCGACCGCTACGACCGGCCAACTGGCCGGCGTATCGCAGACCGGCACGCGCACTCTTCTTACAATCTCATCGAAAACAGGATCGACAAAACTCGTCACGGTCGATCTTCCAATGCGGACGACTCGCTGCCAACGAGTTCGGCAGCTAACCGACGTTGGCAGCACCAACGCGGCGGATTTCCCGACCTTTATTCCGCCACTCCGCTTTCAGCGCGATGCTTGAGGACGATAAGGTTTTTTTGCCTGCGCCAGGCTGCCGGGCTGCTCATTGCGGTAAGGGGGTCCGATTCTCATGATGAGAACGTCTCCGGCAAGAAGACCAGCTCGCTGAAGATGTCATCCCACTCGATATCGCCCCAACCGAGGAGTAAGTGCAGGTCACCCGGACCTAGCGCTGCATTCTCCTGCGGGAGTTAGGTTCGATCGAGACCCTGTGGGCGCCCGAAGGAACCATGGACATGCAGGTGGCCCGTCACCGGCGCCATGGCCCGCAGTTGCTCAAGGAAGTTCAGGCCGCGATGGGTCGATTCAACATAAGCGTGACTGAAATCGATGAGCGCCACCAGGTTCAGATGGCTAACCGCATTTGCCGTCTACGCCACCCCCCGGGCCTTGGCAGCGTCAATCTGGTAACGGTAGACCGCCGGGTCCGTGAGGTTCGATGAGACGACGCGGTGAACTGTATAGCGGAAATCGAACTGCCTCGTCAGCCCGATAAGCCTCTCGGCTCTCTCGGGGACGACGCGACCACCGACCATGAGGTCGAGGGTCGTCAGTTCCAGTCCGACGGCTTCGACGCACATACCGGCAAAGGCGCGAAAGTCCGCTTCAAGGCTCTCCATCTGCCATTGCAAGAGACTGAGTTAAAGCCTGCGGCGATAATGTTGCTCATACGCAACCCCCAATGACGGGCGGCCAGGAATGCCGGGCCGGTCCGAATCCTTGCCAGGTGAGATGGCAATTACAGAACCGATGCCATTCTCGAAACGAGTCTTCGTTCACCCCAAGTGCGATCAAGCGGTCTACGCTATTGCCAGTGGGCCTACATTAAACCGGACCGGACCGCGACGACCTCGAGTCTGACAAAGCAGACTGCCTGCCCCCGAATCTGGAAGCTCTCAAGAGCACCCCGTTCAGACAGACTTGATACTGAGAGCCCCTTTCTCAAGCTAAACAGTTGTGTGCGTCAAGTTCTGCAAAATGGCGTGGCATCGCGGTGACGTCGGCGTGTCCGCCGCGCAGCCCCCGTGTTTAGCGGA
>NZ_JAMYOE010000104.1:0-3986 GCF_040319695.1 Mesorhizobium sp. M0898
ACGGACGGCTCCCTTGTTTGAGATCTCAACGAACTCATTCTGGCACATCCGATGCCGTCGGGCGCCGTCCACCCCATCATGCCGTTACCTTGCGGCAGTGCTCCAGCAGACCAGAACCAAACGCTGCCACCCGGTCCTGCGAAAAAGCTCGAAGCACTCTGGGACTGGTCGTCTCGATCAATTCGGTCTTCCATTGGCGGAGCCAGCGCTTCCGCAGCTTCTGGCTCGCGGTCATGGTGGAAGGGCGACGAGCGCAATGGCGGATACAAGCGCCGTTCTGAGCCGCTGCATTCTTCGGCTGATGTCACGGCGTGGATCCCAGGGTCTGCGCGACGTCGCTTCGTTCCTGCTCCGCCCTGGGATGACGAAGGTGTGGTGTCATATGCTAATCGCCAGCGTTGGAGATTGGCGGATGTAGCTGGTCGGCAGCGAACGTTTGCAGTTGCGACACTCCCAGGCGTTAATCCCAACGTTCTCAGATCGTCTGCTTTTTCCCATCTTTTGTCGGCATGAGGTCGACGCCGTTGACCTTGCCGATATGCGTGGCCAGCATCGGCACGTACTGATCGGCGGGGCCGGTGGCAAAGGCGCCGGCGAAGGCGTTCTTGGTGGCGTTGCCGAGCGGGTTGGCGATGCCGGCAGCACCCGCCATCGATTCGAGATAGGTGAGATCCTTGAAGGCGTTGGCGATGGTGAATTTGTGCGCGTCGCGGTCGCCTTCCAGCGTCCAGCGCATGAAGGTCTGATAGAAACCGCAATCCATGCGACCGTTGCGGATGACGCTGTCGAAGCGCGGCGGCGAGATGCCGACCTTCTGCGCCAGCGCCAGCGCCTCGGAATAGATCGCGGCGTAGCCGAGCGAGATGAAATTGTTGAGCAGCTTCATGCGGTGGCCATCGCCGGTGTCGCCGATGTGGACGATGCGTCCGGCCCAGGTTTCGAGCACCGGCTTCAGCCGGGCAAAGACCGCATCGGGCGCGCCGACCATGGCGTCGAGCGTGCCTTCCCAAGCCTCCTTCGGGGTGCGGCTGAGCGGGGCATCGACATAATCGACGCCGAGCCCCTTGAGTTCGGCGGCCAGCGCCACCGTCGAAACGGGATCAGAGGTCGAGCAGTCGACGACAACCGATCCCTGCTTCAGGCCTTCCTTGAGGCCGCCTGGGCCGCGGATGATGGCTTCGACCTCGCGCGAGCCGGTGACGCAGATGAAGACGATATCGGATGCCGCCGCGACATCGCGCGAGGTCGCCGCTTCCCTGGCGCCGCGGCCGAGCAGGTCTTCCGCCGGCGTGCGGTTCTTGCGGCCGAGAAACGTCAGCGGATAACCCTTGTCGACGATGTTCTTCGCGATCCCGTGCCCCATCAGGCCAAGCCCGATGAAGCCGATCTTTTCGCTCGCGGCAGTCGTGTTCATGTCGTTTCGTCCTATTTGCAGTGATGGATGACGGCGCTGCACATTGCCGGCGAATTGTTGAAGCGGGTTTTTGCCGCATGCCATGGCAGGCGATTGCAGAGTTCGATATTGTCTGACAATACACATGAATTCCAGGGAGAGCAAAATGACGAAGCGGATCATGTTCACCGGCGGCAGCGGCAAGGCCGGGCGCCACGTCGTGCAGTATCTGGTCGAGCGGGGCTGCCAGGTGCTCAACATCGACACCAAGCCGCTCGACAATCCCAAGGTGCGCACGCTGATCACCGACATCACCGACAGCGGGCAGGTGTTCAATGCGCTGTCGAGCTATATCGGCCTGCATGAATTCGACCCGTCGCTGCGCTCGCAGCCGGTGGATGCCGTGGTGCATTTCGCGGCGATCCCGCGGATCATGATCACGCCCGACAATGAGGTGTTCCGCATCAACGCGCTCGGCACCTACAACGTCATCGAGGCCGCGGTGAAGCTCGGCATCCGCAAGGTGGTGATCGCTTCCAGTGAGACGACCTACGGGCTGGTATTCGCCAACGAGCCGCGCAACCCGACGCATTTCCCGCTCGACGAGGCGTACGACGTCGATCCGATGGACAGCTACGCCCTGTCCAAGGTCGTCAACGAGAAGACGGCGCGCGCCTTTGCGCTGCGCAGCGGCTTCGACATTTATGCCTTGCGCATCGGCAACGTCATCGAGCCGCATGAATATTCGCTGTTTCCGAAATGGTTCGCCGATCCAGGTTTCCGCAAGCGCATCGCCTGGAGCTATATCGACGCGCGCGATCTCGGCCAGATCACGCTGCGCGCCATCGAAAAGGACGGGCTCGGCTATCAGGTGTTCAACGCGGCCAACGACGACACCTCGTCCGATCTGCCGACAGCCGAACTCCTGAAGCGGTTTTATCCCGATGTGCCGGTCAAGGGGGAACTTGGCGAATACGAGACGCTGCTCTCCAACCGCAAGGCACGGGATATGCTCGGCTTTCGGCCGGAGCACAGCTGGCGGAAATACGTCAAGACGACCTGACGGAGGCAGCTGACGCGGAACCGGCACTGGGCCAGCCCCGAATTGCTGGTCATGAGGCCAGGCTCACGTGTTTGCCGCGCGCGGCAAACTCGAGCTACTTGTCTTTCCAGAATTCGGCCTGGAGTTGCGCCGCTTCATCGGCAAGCAGCGGGCCGACGACTTCAGTCGGACGCTGCCCGGCTTCGAAGACGATCCTGCAGGGCAGGTCGAGTGTGGGATTCTCGACATGTGCACCCGTTACCCGCTTGAGGTCATGTTCGCTCTGCCCAAAGACGACCCGTCCGATGCCCGCCCAATAGATTGTGCCGGAGCACATCGCGCAAGGTTCGGCCGACGTGTAGAGGGTGCAGGAGGCCAGCTTTTCGAGATTGACATTCATCCCCGCCCATGAGGCCAGCAGCCTTTCGGCATGAGCGGTGCGGTCGCCGCCGCCGGCTTTGTAACCGTTGGGCTGCTCGCGCAACACATTGCCGTCCTTGTCGGCGAGCAGCGAACCAAAGGGATGGTCGCCAGCATCGCGGGCCTTGCGCGCGACTTCGAACGCCTGACGGAGCAGCCGCTCATCATAAGGGCGTTGTGGCATCGGCAGACCCTCCGTCAGCTGCAGCGGGGTCTTTGCCGTCGTCAATCACTTCGTCGGCTTCCTCGCCTGTCGCAATGCGCATGACATGGACTGCGTTGCCGATCACATCGGCGGGGCGCTTCTGGCCTCTAGGACCGGTTGGCATAGGCTGGCTTCCCAAGTGTCCGGGCATCATTCATGCAGTCGGCCTTTATAGCCTCATAGTCCGGGCCCTGCCGTTCAACCGAGCGTCCGTCATAATGGCGACCGCTAAATCGGTACATGCCAGCTGAGATCTCGCCAGAGGTAAACGTCCAACCTTCCAATGCGTCTTGATTGTGATCGCTCACGATTGCTCCCATGCTTTCCGGTAAGCATACAGGAGCTCAGCCCGATATGGGAAATGCAGATTGCATTCCGTCAAATTTCAAACTGAGACACTACCGGCCGCTGGCGTCACTGGCAAGCTTTGGGAAATCAGTGATATCGTTGCGCTGATCCAAGCCAAAGAGGCAGAGAAGCCTATGGTTCGCGGCCAAAAAGCAGGGAGTGAGGACATTTGAAGTACGAGTGGGCGAACAATCCTCACTTGTTCATTCCAATAACAGCATGTGTCGTTGTCTTGGCCCTGAGTTTCGCAGCCATGTTCGTCGCACTCCTAAGCATAATTCTGCGCACCGATTTCTATGGGTCAATCGATGAGCAGAACCTTCCATGGGGCGAACGACTGGGGAAGCGAGACGCAAGGCTTCGTGCTGGATTTTGGTCAGCGCGCTTCCTGATACCGCGCCGGGTGATTGCATATGGTGCTGTTGTGTTCTTCTGCAGCTTCGGTGCGGTTGAGCTTATTTTAACCGTCTTCGGCCATCCGTCTTGATCGAATTTTCAAACATGGGGTAATCGCGGAGCGAGTCGCCCTGAAGCCGGAAACGGTCACATATTGAAGAGCGGGTGGTTGTTCCCCGATA
>NZ_JAMYOE010000105.1:0-3808 GCF_040319695.1 Mesorhizobium sp. M0898
TGCCGGCGCTGCCGCCCGAGGCTTCAATGGCCGGGCCCATGCGGCTGTAGAGCAGTTCGGCGCGCCTCGTGTCGATCAAATTCATTGCGCCCTTGATGATGCCATTCGTCTCCAGGAACGCCTCGTCGCACTGGGCGATGATGTCGACGATGGCATTTCCGATACAAAGCACGTCATAGTCCGGCATAATTCATGTCTCCGCCAAAGTACCCACCGGCTTTCTGGCATGCCGGCCGCGGGCGGGTCTGGCCAGTGGGAATGGGCTTTCCGCTTGCCAATCCGTTCGGCGCCAGCCCCTCACGGGGCGGCAAGTCCTGCCTCGCGACGCAATTCGTCGGCCCTGTCTGTCTTCTCCCAGGTGAAATCAGGCTCTTCACGGCCGAAATGGCCATAGGTCGCGGTCTTGCGGTATATAGGGCGTAAGAGATCAAGCATCTTGATAATGCCCTTCGGTCTGAGATCGAACAACTCAAGAATGAGGCGCTCGATCCTTCTTTCCTCAACCCTCGCTGTTCCGAACGTGTTGACCATGACAGAAACCGGACTTGCCACGCCGATTGCGTAAGCAAGCTGCACCTCGCAGACGTCCGCAAGTCCGCTAGCGACGATATTCTTGGCGACATACCGGGCCGCATAGGCAGCTGAGCGGTCAACCTTGGACGGGTCCTTGCCCGAAAAGGCGCCGCCGCCGTGACGACCCATCCCACCATAGGAATCGACGATGATCTTGCGTCCAGTGAGACCGCAGTCGCCGCGCGGCCCGCCGACTACGAACCTCCCCGTCGGGTTGACCAGAATTCTGATGCCTTCCGTCTCCAGATGGGTCGGCAGGACAGGCTTTATGATTTCCTCAATGACGCCCTCGCGGACCGTCTCTTGCGAGACCTGCTCGTCATGTTGGGTCGATACGACAATGGTATCCAGGGCGACCGGGCGCAACCCCTCATAGCGCACTGAGACTTGGGATTTCATGTCAGGACGCAACCAGCCAAGCTGTCCTGCTTTCCGGACATCTGCCTGTCGTTTCGTCAAGCGATGAGCGAGCTGGATCGGCAAAGGCATCAGAGTATCGGTTTCGCGGCATGCGTAGCCGAACATGAGGCCCTGATCTCCCGCTCCCTGTTGGAGGTCCTGCCCTCGTCCCTCGTCAACGCCCTGGCTAATGTCGGGCGATTGCTCGGTGAGTGCATGAATGACGGAGCAACGCCGGCCGTCAAAGCCGACGGCCTCATCGTCGTATCCAATATCGAGAATCGTATCGCGCGCAACTTGGCTATAATCCACCTGCGCATCGCTGGTAATCTCGCCAGCCAGAACGACCATCCCTGATTTTACCAACGCTTCACAGGCGACGCGCGCCTTGGGATCGGTGCGGAGGATGGCATCGAGGATGGCATCCGAGATGTTGTCGGCCAACTTATCCGGGTGTCCCGCGCCAACCGATTCGGAAGAGAACACGAACTGCCTAGCCATGAAATGTCTCGCTTCGGGTGTTGGAGTTGTATGGGGCATTTTGCTTAGCCCACCTTATCTGTCGGCGATGCCCGGGACCTCGAACGCAGCGCACAAGTCGGCAACGTCTCTTCGCACGCAGGCATGGAGATCTTCGTCGTCTGGCTCGCCGGAGGACGGAGTCAATGAAGCCAGCAATTTGCACCGTTTCCACATCGCGCATGCCCATTGATGTCACTGCTGGCGCCCCCAGGCGAATTCCGCTTGTGACCGCAGGATGGCGCGGCTCGCCCGGCACCATATTAAAGTTCGTAACGATGCCTGCCTTCGCTAACCGCTCGGCATAGGCCTTGCCTGATAGTGGTGGATCGCGAAGATCAAGGATCAGCATGTGATTGTCAGTGCCCCGGGTGACCAGGTCATAACCTCGGTCCAGAAGCGCCTGGGCCAGAGCCTTGGCATTTTTGACAATCTGTCGGCCGTAACTGCGGAAGGACGGGTCCGCGGCTTCCCGCAAAGCGACAGCTAACGCCGCGATAACATTCATATGGGGGCCGCCTTGCAGTTGAGGGAAGACAGCGCGATCTATTCGTCTGGCGAGATTGTATTTGCCCTTCGAATGATACAGCGCTTGATAACGATCTTCATTCCTTAACAAAATGAAGCCACCACAAGGACCGCGGATCGACTTGTGAGACGTGCTGCTGGCGACGTCGCAATGGGGTACGGGATTCGGATGCGCTCCAGCGACAATCAGGCCACTGATGTGCGCTATGTCGGCCACGAGATAGGAGTTCGCCTCCAGAGCGATTTCTGCAATTGCCGCGTAGTCAAAGACACGCGGATAAGCAGTCCCGCGGACCCAAATGAGCCGCGGCCGTTCCCGCTTGGCTGTCTCGCCCACGCGGTCATAATCAATTTGCTGCGTCTTTTCGTGCAGCCCATAAGGGAAGCGTTGATAGTCAGTCCCGGAAAAGTTGATGGCCCAACCATGACTCAGATGGCCCCCTTCCGGAAGGGGCAAGCCCATGACCTTGTCACCGGGGCTCAAAAGCGCGCGGTAGACGGCCTGATTGGCCGGCGAGCCGGAATAAGGCTGGACGTTGGCGTGTTCGCTGCCAAATAATGTTTTCAAGCGCTCAATGGCGAGGGTTTCAAGCTCATCGACGATCTCGTTTCCCGCGTAGTAGCGCGCAGCGGCGTACCCCTCGGCGTACTTGTTCGTGAAAATCGAACCGGTCGCTTCCAGCACGGCCGAGGAGGCAAAGTTCTCAGATGCGATCAGTTTGAGCGTCGTCCGCTCCTGCCGCTCCTGTCTTAGAAGCAGTTCGTGAACGCGGCAATCAACCGCCGCCAAGCGAGACCGTCCGTAAGTGTCGGGCGGCGCGATGGCGCCGTCGGCGGAGTTGTCCATGGTGGTTTCGCGCTCCAATTGGACTGATCTATTTCACGGTCAAGCATGCGATCCCCTTCGACGGCGCGTCTTGTTTCGCTTCGAGCCGTTGAAGGTCTCGTTTGTGATAGCCATCGCCGTGGGGCAGGAGATCAACCAACAATTGAACCAGCCCGCCGTCCTTACCTCGTGCTTTGAGATGGTACGAGCACCACGGACGTTGTTCGTTCAGTAAAGAAAGTCGGCTCTGGCGAGCAGCCGGACGTGTCGCACAACCCGCTCGCGACGCACGCCCAGAATCTCCGCTAGCTCGCAGACAGTTAGGTCCGCATGCGCGCAAAGGCCCAGGATTCGAAGGCGATCAAAATGCGCTGCCGTGCGTAGGCGACTGACCAGTGTCATCATGGGTCAGGACCAAGCCACATGGAAAGCCGGGGCACTCGTCCTACTGAATTTGTCATTTCGCGTTCTCCACAGATGTTGCAGCTTTCGAACCAAATTATATGGTTCGTTGTCCAGCGACCGGACAATCTTGGTGGCCGTGAAGATACTGTTTTGAGCCGATATGGCTGTGTCGAACAAACAAGATGGGCGCTCTTCTTGCGATTGGCTTTAGCTTCAGCGGGTCGAAGAATAAGCGGCGCACGGTTTGGACCCCACTGACCTCAGACGTTGCAATAAGCCTACCATTCACAGCGAACCGGAGTTGCTAAGAGTCTATGAATTTCCTTGAAGGATCTGTTGCAACGTTTGCCCAGCCGCTCTTGCTCCCGGCTTGCAGCGGTCAATCTCGAGCACACTGATCGCCGTGATGCAAAGATGACAAAGGAAGATTCCCTTTCAAACCGATCTTCTTCCTGGCCAAGTAGTTCGTAGTCAGTTGTGTGCGTCAAGTTCTGCAAAATGGCGTGGCATTGCGGTGACGTCGGCGTGTCCGCCGCGCAGCCCCCGTGTTTAGCGGAG
>NZ_JAMYOE010000106.1:0-3599 GCF_040319695.1 Mesorhizobium sp. M0898
CCACCGCCTCACGCACCCAGGCATGCTCGCAAAGCCGCGCCGCGATCTCGCCCGGCTCGATGCGGAAGCCGCGGATCTTCACCTGGTCATCGTTGCGGCCCAGGAACTCCAGATTGCCATCCGGCAGATAACGCCCCAGGTCACCGGTCTTATACAGCCGATCGCCTTCCACAAAGGGACTGGCGATGAACCGCTCCGCCGTCAGATCAGGCCGGTTCAGGTAGCCCCGCGCAACGCCCGCCCCGCCGATATAGAGCTCCCCCACCGCCCCGAACGGGACGGGCGCACCATGACCGTCCAGCAGGTACACCCGCGTGTTCGCAATCGGACGCCCGATCGGGACAACTGACCCATCAAAGTCATCGGGACAACTCCAAACCGTCGCGCAGACTGTTGCTTCGGTCGGGCCATAGGCGTTGACGATAGATGCCGAGGCCAGACTTCGGACGAGTTCAGCTTTCGGCAGTTCGCCAGCAAGAATGAGAACTTGCGATGCCAAACATCCCGGATCCCTGCTTGCCTGAAGCAAGGCTGGAGGTAATGTCGCATGGGTTATGGCTTCGCTTCGCAGGTAATCCGATAGCTTGTTACTCGCCTGGCGGAGCTCGTCCGCAGGCAAGTGTAATGCGGCGCCTGAGCCAAACGCCATGACAAGCTCCCAAGCACTTGCATCAAAGCCGAAGGAGGCGAACTGCACAACACGGCTATTCGAACAGGCGCCAAAAAGCCCGATCTGAGCCAACCCGAGATTGACCAGACTTCCATGCTCGACCATGACGCCCTTTGGGGTTCCGGTGGAGCCTGAGGTGTAGATGACATAGGCGAGATGGCGCGCGGTCAGGCCAATGGCGCGCGGCTCGGGATCGCAGGCGGGCAATTCGGCCCAGGCTGGTGTCGCCGTCTCCAGATCGACCACGCTCACATCGGCCAGCGCCTCGGCGCCGAGCGCAGCGCGGCCGGCCGCGTCGCAAAGCAGCAGCTTGGGTGCGGCATCATCGAGAACCTGCCGCAACCGCGCGCAGGGATAGGCCGGATCGAGCGGCAGATAGGCGCCGCCGGCCTTGAGGATCGCCAGCACACCAAGCACCATCGCCGGGCTGCGCTCCAGGCAGATCGCCACCGGCTGATCCGGCTTTACACCCAAGGCGATCAGATGGTGGGCCAGCCGGTTGGCCTGGGCATTGAGCTCGCCATAGCTCAGGCGCTCGTCCTCATAGACTACCGCCACCGCATCGGGGGCCTGGCGCACCTGCGCCTCGAACAGCTCGTGGATGCACATGTCCGACGGATAGGCCGCCGCCGTCCGGTTCAACTCCTCCAACAGGTAGGTGCGCTCGTCAGCCGGCAGGATGTCCAGATCGCGCACTGGCCGGCCTGCATCGGCCAGCACACTATGCAACAATGTTTGTAAGTGCTGCGTCATGCGGTCGATCTGCTCCGGTGCCAATCGACTTGCATCAAAATGCCATCGAAAGCTCCCATCCAGAGCGCAAAGCTCGAATGTCAGCAAATCACCGGATAGGGTTGTCTCAGAACTCGCGTTCGAAGCTAGATCGCCAGCGGCAGAACAGCTATCTGCTGTAATCGTGATGCCAATCGGCCAGGGCCGGTGCGACCGTAGCGCCTCCACACCTCGCACTGTCCGGCAGCGCGCGATAAGATCCCGGGCAAAGCTAGCGTGCGCCCTCAGCTGAGCGCATTCGCCCGCCACAGCTTTGCGCATTTCCTCAAAATCATGTGCAAGATCAATGGTAACTTCCATCGGCACGACAGAGGCGATAAGCACCTCCACCGCTTTCAAACCGGCTTGCGATCTATCCGATGCAGGCGTCCATCCCAGTTGAAGCTCTGTTTCTCCCGTGATGCGGGCGAGATAGATCAGCCAAGCCGTTACCAAGTATTCCGTGCGATCATGTGGCGACAGCTTAGCCAACGCACTTGCAATGAACCACGAACTCGACTGCCGTTTGGGCGGCGCCCCAGCTACGCACGACGACAGGAAAGGAAACTGCAATATTCTAAGCTGCTCAAGCCGCTGTCGCCAAAAATCCTCTGAAGGCGCCAGCAATTCATGGGCGGCAGTTATGCTCTGCGCCTGTTCATCGCTCAAAATTGGCAGGCGATCACCTTCATTCAGATTGGAATGCCTGGCGAGGTCTCGCGCGTCCAGCGCCTGACCATCGGAGCTGCCAAAGCAAACCTCAACATCCTGCGTACCCGTCGCCACCCGCCAGTGGCTGGAGTGGATTTCAAGCAGGCAACCTGCCGGAATGCCCGAGCGTCGAGGCAACACCTCCAGGCGTCTGACTGTGACAACCTCATCGCCTACGAGCGCCTTGGGCAGACACAATGGATTGGGATGATACGGGCCAAAGTCTAGGGCACGCGTCATCGCTGACAGGTCTTGCGCGGATCGATCCCATCGCAGACAGCCTGCCGCATCTGGGCGTCGACGTCTTGGAAAATAGCTTCTGTTCACCAGCGCTTGCGGATAGGCGGTAAGCTCTCCCTTCGCCAAACCAGTTAGAAGCTCGCGGAATCCCTCGACAGCGGCCTCATAACATTTGAGGTTCAGGGTCAGTGCCGTATCGGTGGGCGCAATCAGCACTTGGCGATGGACCACGACGTCACCCGTATCAACACCATCATCGATACGATGCCACGTGATGGCATACTCGCTCTCCTGGGCCAGCAGCGCCCAGGACGTCGCGTGAGTTCCTGCATACCGTGGCAGTGGACCGTCGTGGAAATTGAAAGCACCTTGTCGCGCTCGCCCAAACACGCCCGGTGGCAATATAAGCGGATTGGCAACGGAGAAAATCCAATCCACCGGCTCCGCGTTCAAAAGAGAGCAGAGCTCGTCAACACTCGCAATACACGGGATATTGGCGCGAGCCGCCCAATCCGCGAATATAGCGTCGCCACATAGCACTACGCGAATGTCGTGGCCCACCTCCATTGCCAGCTGCGCGCAGCTGATAGCAAGCGTACCATTGCCAACAAAGACGCTGGAGGAGATTGATCGCGCTGCAGGTTGTGGCCTATCCCGATCGCCTGGTTCGCAAGCGCTTGCGCGCTCCGGTGAAGAGTGAGGTGCCATCTTCATCCCTCGGCCAGTCCATCCACTAAGCTGGGCAGTTCCCTCCCCAACCGCCGCGCCACATAGCGGCCTAAACCTGTCACACTGGTTCGGATTTGCTCGGGAGTAACCGCGCTGAATGCTAATCGAATCCGGCAGTCTTGAGAGTTATCCAACGCAAAGAAGCTCATCGGCATAACAATGACATTGTAACACCTTGCACACTCGTCCGCGCTGTCCGCGCCAAATCTGAAAGGAAGATCAAGAGACAGGAAAAAGCCGCCAGAGGGTCGATTCCATCGTATCTGCTCGGGGAAAGGCGAAAACACACTGTCCAGCTGACGCACCATGACGTCGCGATTTGAACGATACCAATCCAGCGCGGGGCGAATCCAGCCACGCAAGCTTACTGCCTGCTCCATCAAGAGTCCCGCTACAATCGCTTGTGTAATATGGCTTGTATTGAGGGTAATGAAACTCTTGAGCTGGACCAGGTTTTCCCAAAGTGCCCGGCAAGCGC
>NZ_JAMYOE010000107.1:0-3110 GCF_040319695.1 Mesorhizobium sp. M0898
GCCGGCAAAGGCAATCTCGAGGAAAAGAGCCGTATCGGCTCGGTCTACCACAATCTCGGCATCGTCAACGGCATCCTCAATGTCGAGGCGGTACGCATCGCGCAGACCAAGTTCGGCAACCGCACGCTCACCGGCGACGAAGTCCGCTGGGGCTTCGAGCATCTCAAGCTCGATCCGGCACGCGTCGAGGCGCTGGGCGCCAAGGACCTGTTCCACTCGATCAACGTCTCCTGGGACAATCACGAAGGTGACGGCTACGTGACCTTCCAGCAGTGGGACGGCAAGAAGTGGAACGTCGTCTCCGACTGGATTGCGCCCGACTGGAAGCTGCTGCGTCCGATCATCGAGAAGTCGTCCGAGGCCTATGCCAAGGAAAAGGGCATCAAGATCCGCACGGCCGAAGACGCCGAAGCAGTGGTCAGCAACTGAAGTCCAATAACTCGCGGCCGGCCCACGGGCCGGCCGCGATTTCCTGCCTATTGCGGAGTCATCGATGTCCAGCCCGGAAAATCCGATCCTGTCGGTCAGTCGCGTGGAGGCCGTCTACAACGGCGCCGTCGCCGCCCTGCACGGTGTCGACCTGTCGGTCGGCAAAGGCGAGATCGTCGCACTGCTCGGCTCCAACGGTGCCGGCAAGACGACGCTGCTACGCGCCGTATCCAATCTCCTCCCGGCCGAGCGCGGCACTGTTACCGCTGGCCGGATCACTTTCGACGGCGAGGATGTCTCCAGGGCAAGCCCCTCTCACCTCGTCCGCAAGGGTCTGGTCCAGGTCCTCGAGGGCCGACACTGCTTCCGCTCGCTGACGGTCGAGGAGAACCTTCTGACCGGCGCGCTCGGGCGTTCGTCCTCCCGCACCGGCGTCAAGGCCGACCTCGACCGCGTCTATGCGCTTTTCCCCAGGCTCACCGAGAAGCGGCGAACCCGGTCCGGCCTCACCTCCGGCGGCGAGCAGCAGATGACGGCGATCGGCCGCGGTCTGATGTCGCGGCCGAAACTCTTCGTGCTGGACGAGCCTTCGATGGGGCTGGCGCCGCTGATCGTCGACGAGATTTTCAGCGCTTTGAAGCGGCTCAATCGGGACGAAGATCTTTCGATCCTTGTCGCCGAGCAGAATTCGGCAGTGGCGCTGAAATATGCCGACCGCGCCACCGTGCTCGAAAACGGAAAGAGCGTGCTGGAAGGGTCGGCCGCCGACCTGCGCCAGCGCGACGACATTAAGACCTACTATCTCGGCGGCACGTCGCTTCCATCGCAACATTTTCCCAAGGAGACCGCAGCATGACCATCCAATCGAAGCAGCCGTCCGATATCCGCAGCGCCGTCCCCCCGGTCGAGCGTCCGTCGGCCAGAGCGCATGTCATCAAGACCGACGCCGAGGCGATCGCTGTGGCGGAAAAACTGGCCGCAGACTTCGCCAAGGACGCCGCCAGGCGGGACCGCGAGCGCATCTGGCCGAAGGAAGAGCTCGATGCGTTTTCGCAGAGCGGCCTGTGGTCGATCAACGTGCCGAAGGCCTATGGCGGACCGGAACTCTCCTATGTGACGCTGTCGAAGGTGATCACCATCATCTCGGCGGCCGATCCGTCGCTCGGCCAGATTCCGCAGAACCATCTCGGCGTCGTCGCCGCCATCCGCACCGTCTCTGATGAGGCCCAGAAGCAGTTGCTCTTCGCCGAAGTTCTGTCCGGCACGCGGTTCGGCAACGCGTTCTCGGAATTCGGCTCCAAGCGGGCGGCCGACTTCGAGACCAAATTCGTCGACGCTGGCGACCACGTCGTGGTCAATGGCCAGAAATTCTATTCCAGCGGCGCGCTGCTCGCCCATCTGGTGCCGATCGTGGCGCTCGATGACGAGGGCCGGGCCTGGTATGCCATCGCCGATCGCGGCGCGCCCGGACTGACGGTCATCGACGACTGGTCGAGCTTCGGCCAGAAGACGACGCTGTCCGGCACAGTCCTGCTCGACAATGTGAAAGTGCCGAAGACGCATCTCGTCCCCGGCTACAAGGGCTATGACCGGCCGACGGCCGACGGCGCCATCTTCCAGATCATCCAGGCTGCTGTCGATCTCGGCATCGCCAACGCGGCGATCGACGAAACCGTCAGCTTCGTGCGCACCAAGTCGCGCGCGTGGATCGACAGCGGCGTCGATCATGCCTGGCAGGATCCCTACACGATCCAGGCGGTCGGCGACCTCCGCCTGCGGGCCAATGCGGCCGAGGCGGTTCTGGACAAGGCCGGCCTTGCGGTCGACCGCGCCGTGGCCGATCCGAACGATAGGACCGTCGCGAAAGCGCAGATCGCGGTTGCCGAATCCAAGATCCTCACCACCGAGATCGCCATCAACGCCACCAACAAACTGTTCGAACTCGCCGGCACGCGATCCACACTGGCCGAGCACAATCTCGACCGGCACTGGCGCAACGCCCGAACCCACACGCTGCACGATCCGGTGCGCTGGAAATACGCGATCCTCGGCAACTATTACCTGAACGACGTCAATCCGCCGCTACACGCCTGGAGCTGAGCGAGAACGCCGTAAAGTCATAGAGGACTGTTCATGAGCACTGCCATCCCCGACAGGATCAAGGTCCTGTGGTTTCTTCCGACCCATGGCGACAGCCGCTATCTCGGCACCTCCGAGGGGGGCAGGGCGGTCGACCTGCCCTATCTGACCCAGGTCGCCAAGGCCGCCGACGCCATCGGCTATTACGGCGCGCTGCTGCCGACCGGCCGAAGTTGCGAGGACAGCTGGGTCGTGGCGTCGGCGCTGGCGCCGTTGACGCAGCGGCTCCGCTTCCTCGCTGCCGTCCGTCCCGGGCTGCAGTCGCCGACGCTCGCGGCGCGGATGACCTCGACGCTCGACCGCATTTCGGGCGGGCGCCTGCTCATCAACGTCGTCACCGGCGGCGACCCGGTCGAGAACAAGGGCGACGGCATCTTCCTCAGCCATGACGAGCGCTATGAGGTGACGCGGGAATTCCTCGATATCTACAAGGCCGTGCTGCGCGGCGAGACCGTTGCCTACGAAGGCAGACATTTCCGCATCGAGGACGGAAGGCTGCTGTTCCCGCCTGTGCAGACGCCGCATCCGCCGCTATATTTCGG
>NZ_JAMYOE010000108.1:0-3078 GCF_040319695.1 Mesorhizobium sp. M0898
GGATTCGATTAGCATTCAGCGCGGTTACTCCCGAGCAAATCCGAACCAGTGTGACAGGTTTAGGCCGCTATGTGGCGCGGCGGTTAGGGCGGGAACTGCCCAGCTTAGTGGATGGACTGGCCGAGGGGTGAAGATGGCACGTCAGTCTTCACCGAAGCGCGCAAGCGCTTACGAAACAGGCGATTGGACTGGGCAAGGCCCTGCAGCCCAATCAATCTCCTCTAGCGTGTTTGTTGGCCGTGGTACGCTCGCAGTTAGGTGCGCGCAGCTGGCAATGGAGATGGGCCACCTCATTGGCGCGGCGCTGTGTGGCGACGCTATATTCGCAGAGTGGGCGGCTCGCGCCAATATCCCCTGTATTGCGAGTGTTGACGAGCTCTGCTCTCGTTTGAAGGCCGAGCCGGTGGATTGCATTTTCTCCGTTGCCAATCCGCTTATATTGCCACCGGACATGTTTGGGCGAGCCCGACAAGGTGCTTTCAATTACCACGACGGTCCACTGCCACGATATGCAGGAACTCACGCGACCTCCTGGGCGCTGCTGGCCCAGGAGAGCGAGTATGCCATCACGTGGCATCGTATCGATGATGGTGTTAATGCGGGTGAGCTGGTGGTTAGGCGCCAAGTGTTAATTGCGCCCACCGACACGGCGTTGAGCTTGAACCTCAGATGTCATGAAGCCGCGGTCGAGGGCTTCCGCGAGCTTTTAACTGGCTTGGCGAAGGGAAAGCTTACTGCTCGTCCGCAGGCGCTAGTCGACAGAAGCTATTTTCCGAGACGTCGACGCCCAGATGCGGCAGGCTGTCTGCGATGGGATCGATCCGCGCGAGATTTGTCAGCGATGACCCGTGCACTAGACTTTGGGCCGTATAATCCCAATCGATTGTGTCTGCCCAAGGCTTTCGTGGGTGATGACGTTGTCATAGTCAGGCGCTTGGAGGTGTTGCCTCGACGCTCGGGCCTTCCGGCGGGTTCCCTGCTTGAAATCCACTCCGGCCACTGGCGTGTGGCGACGGGTGCGCAGGATGTTGATGTTTGCTTTGGCGGCCCCGATGGTCAGCTGCTGGACGCGCGAGACCTCGCCAGGCATTCCAATCTGAATGAAGGTGATCGCCTGCCAATTTTGAGCGGTGATCAGGCGCGGAGCATAACTGCCGCCCATGAAAAGCTGGCGCCTTCAGAGGATTTTTGGCGACAGCGGCTTGAGCAGTTTAAAATATTGCAGCTTCCTTTTCTATCGGCGTCCGTGGCTGAAGCGCCGCACAGATGGCAGTCGAGCTCGTGGTTCATTCCAAGTGCTTTGGCTAAACTGGCGCCACATGATCGCACGGAATACCTGGTAACGGCTTGGCTGATCTATCTCGCCCGTATCGCGGGAGAAACAGAGCTTCAACTGGGATGGACGCCTGCATCGGATAGATCGCAAGCCGGTTTGAAAGCGGTGGAGGTGCTTATCGCCTCTGTCGTGCCGATGGAAGTTACCATTGATCTTGCACATGATTTTGAGGAAATGCGCAAAGCGGTGGCGGCCGAATTCGCTCAGCTGAGGGCGCACGCTAGCTTTGCCCGGGATCTTATCGCGCGCTGCCCGACATTGCGAGGTGTGGAGGCGCTACGGTCGCACCGGCCCTGGCCGCTTGGCATCACGATTACAGCAGATAGTTGTTCTGCCGCTGGCGATCTAGCTTCGAACGCGAGTTCTGAGACAACCCTATCCGGTGATTTGCTGACATTCGAGCTTTGCGCTCTGGATGGGAGCTTTCGATGGCACTTTGATGCAAGTCGATTGGCACCGGAGCAGATCGACCGCATGACGCAGCATTTGCAGAATCTGTTGTGCGCTGTGGTTGCCGATGCCGGGCTGCCGGTCGGCCGGATTGAACTGCTGTCGCCCGAGGAGCGGACCTACCTTTTGGAGGAGCTGAACCGGACGGACGCGGCCTATCCGTCGGATCTTTGCATCCACGAGCTGTTCGAGCAACAGGTCCGCCGCACGCCCGAGGCGGTGGCCTTGGTCCATGAGGACGAGCGCCTGAGCTATGGCGAGCTCAACGCGCGGGCCAACCGGCTGGCGCATCATCTGATCGGGCTCGGGGTCAAGCCGGACCAGCCGGTGGCGATCTGCCTGGAGCGCAGCCTGGCGATGGTGGTGGGTGTCTTGGCGATCCTGAAGGCGGGCGGCGCCTATCTGCCGCTGGACCCGGCCTATCCCTGCGCGCGGCTGCGGCAGGTCCTCGCGGATGCCGCGCCGCGGCTGCTGCTTTGCGATGCGGCCGGACGCGCCGCGCTCGGCCCTGAGGCGCTTGTCGATGTGACGGTGGTCGATCTGGAAACGGCCACTCCCACCTGGGCCGAGCTGCCGGCCTGCGATCCCGAGCCGCGCGCCCTTGGTCTCACCGCGCGCCATCTCGCCTATGTGATCTACACCTCTGGCTCAACCGGAACCCCAAAGGGCGTCATGGTCGAGCATGGAAGTCTGGTCAACTATTTGCATTGGTCGGATCGCAGCCATTACGAAGAAGCCGGCAACGGTTCGCCCATGCTGCTGTCGTTCAGCTTTGATGCTGGCGTTACGACCTTGTTCGGGCCTTTGTTGGCGGGCGCCAAGCTTCGTCTTGCCAACCCCATTGCCCAAATACATGCGCTTGCTGGTTTAGAGGATGGTCAGACCTATGATCTAATCAAGCTGACCCCTTCGCATCTAAGCCTGCTGAACAAGCGGCTTGAAGCCTACAAGGGACCAGCCCCGACCAGAGCACTCATGGTCGGTGGCGAGGCCTTGATCCCGGCAGACATGCAGTTTTGGCAAGAGCATTTCCCGAACGTGCGTCTGATCAATCATTATGGTCCGACAGAAGCGACGGTTGGATGTGCCACATTCGCAATATCCGACGCTGTCGAGGGGCTGGCCAACGTCCCGATTGGTCGTCCGATTGCGAACACGCGGGTGTATCTGCTGGACGGTCATGGTGGGCCGGTGCCGTTCGGGGCGGTGGGCGAGCTCTACATCGGCGGGGCCGGCGTTGCGCGTGGCTACCTGAACCGGCCGGAGCTGACGGCCGAGCGGTTCATCGCCAG
>NZ_JAMYOE010000109.1:0-2706 GCF_040319695.1 Mesorhizobium sp. M0898
AGTGTCCGACATTGTCGGACATTGGACGCAAGCATCTGAGGAAGGCTCGAGTTTGTCGCGCGCGTGCGGGTTGTCGGACAGGACGATGCCAGGATCAGGCCAGAAAGCTCTAAAGGTGATACCGTGGCGATCCGGGCGGTGGAGGTACGCTGATCGAAGTCCTCGCCGATTGCTCAACCCGCGCCCACGGCGTAACAGGTCGGGGATCGCCGCTGAATGAAAGTTCAGTGGCAGCTCACCGTGCCTGGCGCAGATCAGGTGACGCTTTCCTTTCGTCCAGTTGGAATGCCACCTTCGATCAGTCTTGCGGGACCCTGGTAGGCCGGCGGGCGCGCCTGAAGTCGGATCGCGAAACCCGGGGGGCCACACCTCTTTGATCAGTATTTTCCCGACTGCTCAAGCTGCTCGAAAAGCTCTTGTACGTTGTCTTCAAGAAATGCTTCCTCTCCGTTCCGATGGATGAGTTCAAAACTTATCCCCGTATTAGCGCATCGAGAAGAGAATGCTTGTGTTAGGCCAGGTCCTTCAATAATAGTCGTGTCGAACGACAATCCCCGCGCTCTAAGCGTATTGACCGCCGCCGACACATCGTCGACAGATAATGCAACATGAGCTAGACCAACCCCGTAGTTTTGGACAAGTTGAGACACCTGCGACTCTGGCTCTGTGCCTTGGCAAAGCACAAAGCACATGTCGTTCCGAACCATGTCCGCACACACCATCCCAGTCTTCTTACCTTTTATATGCAATCGCCGCCTAAGCTTAAAACCAAGGACATCTTGAAACAGGTCGATAGCGTCGTCTAGTTTATGAACCGCCAAAGCTATGTGATCAATGCCATGAAATCGAGGATTATGATGGCCATTTGCTTCGATAGATTCTTTCAGAGAGCCATCCGACGGCGAACCCACGGGATAAGTCATTTTTTGAGTCCTTCTGTTTAGGTGGACGCAGCCAATTTAACGATCGAGCCATAAGCTGTTAACAGCCTGATTACACATGAGTAGCCTCGCAGACCGGAATGGTCCGTTTTTGTGTGGTCATGGACAATTTCTGCTCAGTGTGAGCGCGTTTGTCGATGACAAGCATGTAACATGCCAAGCGGAAAAATCATTTCGGAGCAACAGAATGGGGGCAGAACAAGAGCAGTGCGAAATCTCGTACGCTAACGGGGAACAGAGCGTGAACTATGCCATAGTGCGGAAACCGGCGCATACGATCCCTGTGGACTCATGGCTCGCCGGGTTGGGGTCGGTAGCCTAAGGGTTCGAAAGCCTTCGGGCATCTGATGCTCGGTGTCCCAGGTGTAGATGCCTGTCAGGTTGATATGTTCCCAACTCAGCGCGAGATATGCTTCAACAGCTATCTGGAATGTTTCGCCCCCCTCGTTTCAACTGTGTGGCCCGCGCGGTCGAGATAGACCGTGTTCCAGTGTACGATCGCGCTGACGACGAGGTTGAGTCCGGATGCGCGGAACGCCTGGCTCTCGAACGAACGATCGCGAATTTCGCCTCGCTCATGGAAGAACACGGCGCGCTTGAGCTTGTGTGCTGCTTCGCCCTTGTTGAGGCCGGCTTGGCAGCGTGCCGGGCTTGAGTACCATTCAATCATGAATATGGATCGCTCGATCCTGCACAGTTCCCGCAGCGCCCTTGCGAGTTGGCTCTCACCTTGTGTGGTTCATCGGCTGTTAGCGGCAAGATCGCTAATGGGCGGGCATGCGAACGAAATCAAAATGGTCGCCCGGCCCAGGGGTCAAAGTTCTGGGCGTCGAGCTCACTGATGATGACAGTTGGGTTGTTTCCGCTGCCGGACCAGCGATCGGCATTTGCCCCGATTGCGGACGGCGAAGCCGAAATCGGCATGGGTGGTCCAGCCGCAGCCTTCAGGACCTTCCGGTCCAGGGTAAGGCTGTGACGGTGAGGCTCCTGCTGAGCCGCTGGCGATGCGCACATGAGAAATGTGAATGACAAACGTTCACCGACCGACTGTAAGCGCCAAGCTGACCCCATCTGGCGCGGCTTGAGGTGATGAGCGAGACATACTGACACTGAAGCAAGGAGCCGAGGAGCTTGCAGTGTCAATTTCTATGTCTGCGCCTATGCCTGATGATAGAAGTTTCCATGTTCTTGAAGCGGTTGCCAACCGACTGGAGGCAAGCCCGCAGCGTCCGCGGCGGCGCTGGTCGGCGGAAGCGAAGTCGCGGCTGATCGAGGCGACACTGAAGCCGGGCGCGAATGTATCGGCCATTGCCAGACAAGCGGGGATGGCGCCGGCCCAGCTGTTCGGCTGGCGGAGCAAGGCGATCAAGAGCGGTGCGGTCACGCCACACAGGGATGCGGAGCGGCTCGGCTTTGTCGAGGTCACGCCGACAGCGTCTGCGTCGGTGGAGATCGAGCTGGGTGGCGTGGTCATTCGCGCCGGTGCCGATATCAATGAGGAGCAGCTGGTGCGGATTATCCGGGCGGTTCGCCAGGCATGATCCCGGCTGGCGTGAAGGTGTTGGTCGCCAGTCATCCCGTCGATTTTAGAAAAGGTCCCGACGGCCTTTTGGCACTGGTGCGCGATGCCGGCTCGGATCCATTCAACGGCGCACTTTATGTATTCCGCGCCAAAAGAGCGCAATTATCGACATTCTGCATATGGTTTTCGCTTTGCGACGGTTGCCTATCGCTGGCATCCGTTGTTTGGGAGCACGTTGCAGGT
>NZ_JAMYOE010000110.1:0-2663 GCF_040319695.1 Mesorhizobium sp. M0898
TGGCGCCACATCTACAATCCTGTTTCATAACACCCATCTGTCTATGTCGTTGAAGTGAATAGGTTTTGCTGATCTGGATGCGATCCCGTGGGGTATTTTGGGTTTTGCCGCGCGCGATGAACGATGCGCTGTGCCGCAGGTTCGCCAAGCGTTGATCGGCTGAAGACCCATGGACCATCCGGCAGAGGATGAACGCCTTCGATCTCGCCCGCCTCGGCGGCGAGCCTGAGGGTCTTCGGTGCAACGCCGAGAAGGCGCGCCGCCTTGTTCAGGTTAAGCCATGGCTCTTTGCCGTCCGCCGCTGGCCGGAAGACAGGGATCTTATGATGCGACCTGTGCGCGGTGACCCGTTCGCGTGTCCATCGATTGCCGTGGCCGGTCACCAGTCCATTGCGGTTGAGGATGCCAGCAATCAGATCATCATTGGCGATGAGCACCAGTTGGCGGACGGCCGCGATGATATCGCCGGACGTGCTGTTGCGCTGTCCACGGCGCCGCTTCGGCAGGCGCAGTTCAGTATGGACGCCGCCAACCCAATGGATCAGAAGAACGATCTCTGACGCTTCGTCATCGATATCGGCGACCACCTCCCGGATGACGGTGCGAACGATGCGCTTCTTGAGCCTTGCATCCGTCGTCGGCGCCGCCCATACAGCCTTGAGATCGGCGGCGAGCGCGGTGACGTGTATTGGCGACAGAAGTGATGGCTCCGATGTCGAGGCATCATGCGCGGCAATCCTGCTCTCGATCTCGCCGACACGCGTAAGCGCCCGGTTCCATCGCAACTCCAGTTCCGCCGCGACCAGCCGGTTCTGCGGATCGATGGCGTCGTATTGCCGGAACGCCCGATCGGCGTTGTAGCGTGCCGCCTCGCGATCGCGCATCAGAGCATCGCGGACCTGATCGCGGCGACTGGCCGCTTGCGCTTCGGCCTCGACGGCCGCGGCTATCGCTGCCGGCTCGACAACCCGCAGAAGAGCTTCCTCGATGGCGTCGTCGACGCGTAGTCCACCGAAGGCGATGCAACGCGGCTCGCCATTGTCAAGCAGACCACGCCAGCAGGAATAGCGCGGAATGTTGTGCTTGGTTCCCGTGTAGCGGACCGTCAGCTTGCGGCCGCAGCGCCGGCAGCGGACAAGGCCGGCGAGCAGAGCGTCGCCATGCTTGGGCGCCCCGTGATGCCGGCTCGTGGGCACGTTGTCGCTCACCATCTTGCGGATCGCTTCCGCCCTTTCCCAGCTGACGTAGCCTTCGTGTGCACCCGGGATCAGCGCCAGCCATTCATCACGCGCCTTACGGCGGCTGCGCGAACGAATGGCTGTTGCATCATATCCCGACGCAGCACGAGTCTTACCATAGGCGTAGGCGCCGCCGTAGATCGGGTTCTCGATCATTCGGTGGATGGTCGCATAGCTTGGCCTGCGCCAGACCACATCGCCATTGTTGCGCTTGGCAGGCAAATCCAGCCCATGTTCGAGGAACCAGAGCAGGGCCTGGCGGGCACTGCCGAGTTCCGCCACCTTGTCAAACACAAGGGTGATGGCCTCCTGCATGCGACGGTCGGGATCCTTCTCCAGCCGGTCGCCGACCTTCACGAAGCCGACCGGGGAAGCGACGACGAGTTCACCGCGCCGGGCCTTCTCATAGCGGGCCGACAAGGAGCGCTGACGCAGAAGATCGAGCTCATACTCGTTGAGACTGCCCTTCAATCCCAGCAGCAGCCGGTCATTGCCCTGGCGCGGTGCGTAGACCGTCTCCTGGTCGATCAGCACGGTATCGACGACGCGGCACATCTCGATGAGCTGCTGCCAGTCGCGGCTGTTGCGGGCGAAGCGCGATACCTCCCGCGCCGCAACCGCCCCAACCTTGCCGAGACAGACTGCTGCGACCATCCGATCGAAGCCCGCTCGCGCGACACCGCCAGCAGCAGAGCGGCCGAGATCGTCATCGACCGTCTCGATGCAAGACCAGCCGAGCGCGACCAGGCGATCGCGCATCGCATACTGCAGGGCGCTGCTCTCACGATTGTGCAGAACCTGATGGGCCGAGGACTGCCGCACATAAAGGATCGCCTTTCGCTCCAGATGGTGGGGCCGGATCTTCTCATGCATCATGGCGTGCCTCCTCCCGTGGAACGGCGCGCTCGCCGTCGACGTGGTCGAGGATCAGGCGCACCATCAGCTTTGTCAGCGTCAGGCGCGTCTCTTCCGGCAGCGCCTGCCATGGTGGCATCTGCGCGGTCTCCGCATCGTGCGGGTTGGAGAACAGATCGAACTGATATGTCGTGGGCTGGCGCGGCATGGACCTCTCCCCGATTCGCGTCGTGAGGATCCGATGCTGCGCCCGAAACCTCCAATTGCGATGGGGTGTGGGAATTGGCCGTCGCGTCCTGCAGCAGTGTCACCAAGACGCCAAGCGTTCTGGGATCGACATGTGGGGCAGCGGCAATGCGCCACGCGGTGCAGACCGCGCGATCAAACATCCAGGCCGGAACCTCCAGCCACCGATCGGAGGCGTGGCCAGAGAGACTGCAGCGGAAAACCTCCCGGTCAGCCTTCTCGATCACCTCATGAACGTGAACACAACGCCCGGCCCAGGGATGCCATGGATAAAGAAACTTGCGTTCCTCGGTCCCGTGGGCGTTCTCTCGTCGTGTTGTACAA
>NZ_JAMYOE010000111.1:0-2654 GCF_040319695.1 Mesorhizobium sp. M0898
CGGGAAATGGTTCGGATCGGCTTAAGCAACCAAATCCTACGTCATTTCAACGGCTTGCGCCACATCCACCAACCCCCATGAATTTGGTTAGGTTGATGCGGCGTGCCGCCGCCGTGAGGCCGCGCTCGCTCAGCAGCGCGTCGAGAACGACGAGAAGATTCAGATCGAGCCCTTTGAAACGCATGTCTTAGCTATCCATAGCGTGGATGCATTTGATTGAAACAAACGATTTTACCAATTTTCCGGAATGTCGCATGGACTTGGCAGGACCTCACGTGCGCCGATCACTGCCTCTATCGCGTGGCGAGTCCCTTGAGAAGAGCCCGAAAGAGGAAATCTGTCGCATGCGGTGGAGATTGTACTGGGAATGAGAGGCAGCGCTCCGATCATGTCGAACTCTCCGACGAATGGCGGACCGGTACAATAGTTGATCGCAACTGGTCCGGAGCTATGAAACATCTCGATTACATATGAGGTGCCGAGTGAATACGCTGACAGCACCCACCGTCGCAGCGTTTAGCTGACGTTTGACGACGGTTCCTATCCATTTACACGCAGATTCTTGATGTGCTGGCGCAAAAGCGGGAGGCCGGCGACTGTTCTTCGTCATCGGGCTGACGCCGCAGAAGCCGGAACTCGTCCGGTTCCTATGGGCATTGGGCTTGGTCGGTCGCACAGGCTCTATGAGGGGCAATTTTGGCAACGCGACGCGACTCGGGTTTTGAACGACGCCGAAAACGCAAGCTGGAAAGGAACAAGATGGCAGATCAACTCGCCAACGAAATAATCGCCATTATCAAGAAGCGCGCCGCGTCGGAGGGCGGCATAGCGCCTGCCACAGGCGGCGAGATAACGGCTGCCACGGGACTGACTTCGCTCGGTATCGATTCACTGGGATTGGCGGACGTTCTCTGGGACCTGGAGCAGGCCTACGGCATCCAGATCGAGATGAATACGGCCGAGGCATGGTCGGATCTCCAGAATGTTGGGGACATGGTGGAAGCCGTGCGCAGCTTGCTCGCCAAGGGGGTGTGAATGGACAGGCGCGTCGTGATTACTGGGATTGGCGGTATTTGCGGGCTTGGGACCAACGCCGCCGCCATTTGGACAGAGATGCGAGAAGGCCGCTCCGCCATCGGCCCAATCGTCAACTCCGAGCTCCATGAATTGAGGGTCAGGATCGGTGCCGAGATCAAGGCGCTGCCGGAGCATGACATCGACGGCAAGCAACTCATCTCCATGGACCGCTTCAGCCTGCTCGCTGTGCTTGCGGCGCGCGAAGCCATGCGTCAGGCCGGACTTTCCTCCAAAGAGGGAAATAGCTATCGCTTCGGTGCGACGGTGGGCGTTGGCGGCTGCGGGTGGGATGCGATCGAGCAAACCTACCGCGCCATCCTTCTGGGCGGTAAGCGTGCCGCTCTCTTGACTGTACCCAAGGCGATGCCGGGTGCCGCTGCCGGCCAGGTCAGCATGAGTCTTGGTCTGCGCGGGCCGGTCTTCGGCGTCACGTCCGCCTGTTCCTCGGCAAACCATGCGATTGCCTGCGCGGTGGACCAGATCAGGCTCGGCCGGGCCGACGTGATGCTTGCCGGCGGCAGCGAAGCGCCGCTCATATGGGGTGTGCTGAAGGCATGGGAAGCGATCCGCGTGCTTTCGCCCGATACTTGCCGGCCATTCTCGGCCGATCGCCAGGGCCTGTCGCTTGGTGAAGGCGCCGGCATGGCGGTGCTGGAAAGCTACGAGCATGCCCTGGCTCGGGGCGCCACCATCCTTGCCGAAATTGCCGGTGCCGGCCTTTCCGCCGATGCGTCCGACATCGTCGCGCCGACTGTCGAGGGGCCGGAGGCAGCAATGCGGGCCTGCCTTGCCGATGCCAGGCTGGACGCCGAGGATGTCGACTATCTCAACGCGCACGGCACCGGCACCAAGGCCAACGACCAGATCGAGACGGCGGCGATCAAGCGCGTCTTCGGTCAGCACGCCTTCTCAATGTCCATTTCTTCTACCAAGTCCATGCACGCGCATTGCCTCGGCGCGTCCGGCGCGCTCGAGTTGATCGCCTGCGTGATGGCTATCCGCGAGAGCGTCGTGCCGCCGACTGCCAATTATCGTGAGCTGGACCCCGATTGCGATCTCGACGTCACGCCCAATGTGGCACGCGAGCGCAAGGTGCGCGTGGCACTGAGCAACTCCTTCGCCTTTGGCGGCACGAACGCGGTTCTGGCGTTCAGGCAGGTGTAGAAGCCATGAGAGATGCCTCCCGCAACATTATCTCTCGCATCCAGATGCTTGCCGGATAACTATTGTGAAGGGCGGGTCATTGACCGCCTCGGCGAATGCGGGAAGTGGCAGCGGAAGCTCGACGATCCGGGGGTATCGTCTTTGCGAAATTCTTAACTGTTGAAGCGGCTTGGACGTACCGCCGCCCCGTAAAAGGTAAGCCGAGGCCCTGCGGGCTCGGCTTGAGGGTCTGAAGCTGTACACGACAATGTCTGGAAGCCGCAGGGTCGGCTCTGCGCCCGTTATAGTCGCCTGAGTGCTGCCGGCCCGGCCGCGCCGCGGGCGCCGTCAACGAACTCCTTGAACCTGCGGACCTTGCCTGTCTTGGCCGACGCTTCGAAGCGCGCCGTCGTGCTGGCCTCCAGATCCGCGAC
>NZ_JAMYOE010000112.1:0-2611 GCF_040319695.1 Mesorhizobium sp. M0898
GATAGCACCAGCGATGGCAGCTCGACCGCGACGGCGCCTTCGCACCTCATCGCAAGCGATGGCAGTTCGACTGCGACCGCCGCCGGCGCCACCACGAGCGATGGCAGCTCGACTGCCGCCCCTTCCCATGCCGCCACCGGCGATAGCACCAGCGCCGCCACCGGCGATAGCACCAGCGATGGCAGCTCGACCGCGACGGCGCCTTCGCACCTCATCGCAAGCGATGGCAGTTCGACTGCGACCGCCGCCGCCAGCGCCACCACGAGCGATGGCAGCTCGACTGCGACCGCCCCTTCCCATGCCGCCACCGGCGATAGCACCAGCGATGGCAGTTCGACTGCGACCGCCGCCGGCGCCACCACGAGCCATGGCAGCTCGACTGCGACCGCCCCTTCCACCGGCGATAGCACCAGCGATGGCAGCTCGACCGCGACGGCGCCTTCGCACCCCATCGCAAGCGATGGCAGTTCGACTGTGACCGCCGCTTCCCCCTCCGACCGCGGCGGTTTTCACGCTCTGACCGATCTGTTCGGCAGCAACGACACCAGCCATGATACTGCCGGCGACAAGGGAGGCAGCAGCGTTGACCGGGTGCTGGCCGCGTTGAGCCCCGCGCTTTCGTCCGGCTCGGAGCTTGCCGCGACCAGCAGCCCATCCGAGAAAACGGCAACCAGCCTGACCGGCCACGGGTTCGCCCAACTGCTCCAGGGCAACGAAAATGCCGGCGCCGGTGTCCACAAGAGCGCCGTCGCCGACCTGACATCCGGTCACGGCAACGATGCCTTCGACTTCAGCAAGCTTCAGGACAAAGTCCAGCTCGACCACTCCGCGCTTGCCGACCTCAAGTCGGGAGGGCTTTCATTGCATACGTCCCCTGCTGTTACGGCCACGGATGATGGTTCCCACCACATCATCTTTGACAGCTCAACCGGGTCGCTCTCTCTCGACAGCGACGCGGTCGGCGGCGCAGCTCAAGCGCAGCTCGCTACCCATCTCCCGTTGCAGCATCACTCCTTGATCTGAAAACCGGAGCGGCGGACCTTCAACTCGAGCGTGTCCGCCGCTCCGTCCGTGTTCAATTGCGCCACGGAAGCTTGACTAAGAAAAATGCGATATCGGCAGACATCAGAGAGATCGAAGTTGGTCGCATTATCGCCAATGCGAATTCCGGATTCACCACACCCTACGCAGTCTCGGCAATATTCAGCACTGCGTCGATCTCGGCCATCACCGTTTCCGGCAGCGGCCCTTTTTCCAGCGCACCGAGATTGTCCTCGACCTGCTCGGGCCGCGTGAAGCCGGGAACCGGCAAGGCGATTGCCGACTTGGCGAGTATCCAGCCGAGCGCGCCTTGCGCAAGCGTGCGTCCGCCCGAGGTGAGCAGGTCGCGGATTGCCGAGAGCCTTGACAGATAGTCCGGGTTGGCGGCGCCATCCCTGAAAAACACCATCCATTCGGCATTCCCGCCGCGCACATCGTTGGTGGGCAGCCGCATGGCCGGCGTGTATTTGCCGGTGAGCAGCCCCATTGCCAGCGGCAGCCGGCTGAACGAGACGAGGTTCTCGCGCGCCGCAACGGCCATCAGCTCGTTCGCCGGGGTAAACACATTGAAGTCGTTCTCTACGGCGACGAACCCCTCGCGCGGCGCGTAGACGGCAAGCCGTTCGCGGTGATCGGTGCTCCAGCCGAAGCCGCCGATCTTGCCCTCCTGGCGCAACAGGCCGAGCGTATCGAACACCTCGCCGGCGCGCTCGATCGGATACTCGTTGATATGTAGCAGCACGACGTCGATACAATCCCGCTGCAGGCGCTGCCGCGAATTGTCGATCGAGGTCCGGATTGCCGCGGCAGAGGCATCCTCGGGTGCGATCTTACGCGTTTCGGGATCGCCGAAATAGCCGACCTTGGTGACGATGACGGCTTCGTCCTTGCCCCTCAACGCCCGCCCGAGGATCAGTTCGGCATTGCCGGCGCCGTAGGCGGCAGCCGTGTCGAACACCCGCGCGCCGATCTCATAAGCCATCGCCAGCGCGGCTTGCGACCTGATATCGTCGACCTCGCCATAGACTGTCGCCGTGTCACGCCAGCGCGCGGGGCCACCCGCCGCCCAGGTGCCGATGCCGATGCGCGGTACCGAGCGGCCATCCCAAAGCATCATCATCTGCATGCCCGGCTCCTCAATGACGCAAGCTGGCGTGGCGGGCACGTTCGCGGATCTCTTCGCGAGAAATGCCGGCATCCGCCAGTGTGCTGTCCCGGGCCTGCCTCAAGCTCGCAAGCGTCTGGCGATAGGCAATCCAGCGGGCGAAACGGTATCGAAATTCATCCAACATGATCGTCTCCTTTGGTACGCAGAATGCCTGCGCGCCTGGGTTGGTCGGAAGCGCAAAACCTCTGCGCCAATCGCATGCGCGATCGAAAGGGTTCAGTTCGCTTCTTGGCCAGGCGAGGCGCTTGTCCCTGTCCCGCCAGGCAGGATTGTCCAACGCCTCCAATGCCTGCATACTTGCGCACGATGCCCGCTTTGCGCTACAGCCACGGTCGCAAGGAGTTTTTCATTTCTGCAAAATGGATATCGGCTGGGACGATCTGAGGTTGTTTCTCGACGTTG
>NZ_JAMYOE010000113.1:0-2598 GCF_040319695.1 Mesorhizobium sp. M0898
CGCAGTTCGTTTCATAATGCATCCCCTTGTCAGAGTCCGGGCAGTCGGACGACTTTATCGTATTGATATTGCTCGTAGAACTTCGGTCGACGAGCGACGATACCTTGCACCCCTATGCGCACCGCTTCTGAAGCGAGTGCTTCAACCGGGACCAGCCAGGGCGAACCGGGCAGAATCTGTTTCGCCGGCAGGATGCCCTTGAGAGCCAAGCTTTTCGCGGACCCGACGCAGATGCCAAGCCGTTCGGCGGCTTTCATCAGACTGATCATTTCGCCATCAGCCTTGGCTGGATCGTATCCGGGTATGCCGAGCCGCTCGCGCATTTCGCGCACGCGCACCGTCGTCCAGGTCTCGCCATCGCCGGTCTTGCAGCGCATCCGGTTGAGCGATACGGCAAGCTCGCGATCTGGCCAGTGTCCGGCGAGTTTGCGCAGTGCTTCGACGGCGCTCGGCGCCATATCTGGACAACGGCCGGTCTTGACGCGGGCAACACGCACCTCGGTGTGACGCCCGCCGGTCCAATGGATCAGCAGCACGGCTTCGTTGGTCGCCTCATCGAGATCACATACGATCTCCTGAACCAGGATATGGATAAGGCGCTGCTTGGTCCGAGTGTCGGTTGAGGGTGCGTTCCATACCGCCGGTAGATCATGGGCAAGCTGAAGCAAACGGGCGCGATCGACCTTTGGGCGTGTCGCCGACAGAGCCGACAGCTCCGCGATCCGGCGCTCCAGTGTGGCCACGCGGTCCAACGCATCGTTCCAGCGAGCCTCGAGTTCGCGTGCGACATGGCGCTTGGCGGGGTCGACCAGTTCGTAACGACGCCCGGCCAGCGAGGCATCGTATCGGGCTGCTTCCAGCTCCCGCTCGACGGCGGCAACGATGTCCTTTCGCGAACGCTCGGCCTGCTCCGAAGCAAAGATCGCGGCTTCCACGGCACGATCGGAGACGGCTTCTAGGATCTGCAGGGCGACGGCGCGATCAATCCGCAGACCGCCAATGCCGATGCACAGGCCAGCGCCGACATGGGCATCATCGCCGCGGCACTGGTAGCGATGGGCGTTGCCTTTCGCCATGCCATAGAAGACGCGCATCATTCGTCCGCATCGCCCACAACGCATCAATCCCGTGAGCAGGGCGCGGCCTCCACGTGCAGATTTGCGCGCGCAGTTCTTCTTCATATGCGCGTTCTCGAGCAGGAGCTTCTGATTCTCCTCGTATTCCTGCCAGCTGATGTAACCAGGATGATTGTCACGCAACAACACATGCCATTCGTCGCGAGACTTCCTGAAGCCGCTGGCCTTACGGGCGCGCCCCTCGACAATCCGTGTCCGCTGCGCCGTTCTGCCGAATGCGTAGGCGCCGCCATAAAGCGGATTGTGAAGAATCTGCATGACACTGTGGTAGGCGGGAGGCTTCCAGACGAGTTTGCAAACCTCGACATTGCGCCGGACCACGGGCATTTTAATGTCTGCCGATCGCAGCCATAAGAAGACCTGCCGCGCGCTGCCCAACTCGCGGAACTTCGCGAAGACCAGCCGGATGGTGTCGGCCACGTGCTCGTCAGGATCGATCTCGACCTTATCGGCCTCGCTCCAGCAGAAGCCTGGCGGAAGCATGAAGCGGAACTCCCCACGCTTGGCCTTGGAGTCACGGGCGGCGATGCCGCGCTGTCGCATCAGGCTCAGTTCGTATTCCGACATCGTTCCCTTCAGCCCAAGCAGCAGGCGGTCGTTGACGAGCCGCGGATCGTATGCGCCATCCGGATCGACGACCAGCGTGCCGGCCAGCGCGCACAAGTCAATCAGATGATGCCAGTCCCGTCCGTTACGCGCCAGTCGTGACGCCTCGATGCAATAGACCGCACCGACATCGCCGGAGCAGACCATGGCGACAAGCCGCTCAAAGCCGGGTCGCTGCATCAGGCCGGACCCCGAGCGGCCAAGATCGTCGTCGATCACCGTCACCGATGCAAAGCCGACCGCTTCTGCGGCTCCCGCCAGGTCATACTGCCGGCGCTGACTTTCCAGATTGCCCGTCACTTGCGACATGGTCGATTGACGAACGTAAACTACCGCCGAGCGGGCGAGGTGATCAGGCGTGATCTTCGGGTTCATCACCGCCTCCCTGATCCGCTTCGGCCGCCAGCGCTTCCAGCAGAAGGTCGGCCAATGTCTCGACCAGTCCCTTTGTGTTTTTGCCCACTGGCGGATGAGGAATTTGACGCTCCAGCTGCAGGATGAGCTGCGCGCGATTGTGATATCGGCTTCTTCGCACCGTCCCTCTCCTTCTTCCTTGAAGGGCGGGATTGTGCGCCTTGCTTGCGATTCGCGCCGAGCGCCGTCAGGACGATCGTCAACTCATTGAGACCCTCGATGCCGATTTCGGGTCGCCCGAGCGTCATGCCCGCGCAGTAGCCGGCGTCGAACATCCAATTCGGGAGTTCGCGGCAAAGGTCAGGACGCTCCTCCGTGTAGATGCACGTCAACGCCTTCCCACGACGAAATGGCGAAACCTGCAACGTGCTCCCAAACAACGGATGCCAGCGATAGGCAACCGTCGCAAAGCGAAAACCATATGCAGAATGTCGATAATTGC
>NZ_JAMYOE010000114.1:0-2596 GCF_040319695.1 Mesorhizobium sp. M0898
TGTAAGCGCTATTTTCGCTGCACGTTGACGCGGGAGCTTTCGACGGATGGCCTTCGAATCGGGAACGGTATCTGGTCTGATCAGGCTGCTGTTACTTTGGCGAAGTTGAAGGGCAGCAGATCCTCGATGGCTGCGTTCTCGGGGCGCTGAGGTAGTTCAGTGAGGACGTGGCGCAGCCACGCTAACGGCTCGACGCCACAGGCGCGGCAGGTCAACATCAGGCTGTAGATGACGGCGCTGGCCCTGGCTCCGTCGACGGTATCGCTGAACAGCCAACTTTTCCGGCCAGTGGCAAAGATTCTGATGTCACGCTCGAGAAGATTGTTGTCGATCGGCATGCTGCCGTCCTCGGTGTAACGAGTCAGATATCCCCATTGGTTCAGGGTGTAGGAGACGGCGTCGCCGAGCTTGCTGTCCGGCAAGACTTTTGGGGCGATGTCGTCGAGCCATGCCTTGAGAGCCTGGAGGATCGGGACACTATGTTGCTGGCGGAAGCGGCGAATGCAGTCATCTCGCGTTTCGCCGTCATCGGGGATTTCGTTCCGCGCCTGCCTTTCAACCCGATAGAGCTGTTCAAAGAACCGGAGCGCCTGTTCCGGCGGGCCGCCGCCTTTCTTCCTCGCCTTTAGGGCATCGACGAAGCGCCGCCTGGAATGGGCCATGCAGCCAAGATGCGTTGCCCCTTCCAGCGTGCGCCAGGCGGAATAACCGTCACTCATCACGATGCCGCGGTAATCGCCCAAGAAGGTCTGCGGGTGTATCTGGCCGCGACCCGGCTGATAATCGAGCAGCACGATCGGCTCGTCACTGTCGTGGCCGCTCCGGTATGCCCATATGTACGAGGTGCTGGTGGCCTCTCTGTCCATTTCCTTCAGCACCTGGACCGTGGTCTCGTCGCCATGGATGAGGGGCTGCGATCTGAGCCGCAGCTTCAGCACGTCATAGATGCGGGCGAGATGCTTTTCGCTCGAGCCGATCACCCAGTGACCCAGAGCGCCACGGCTGACAGGAACGCCCGCGCGCTCGAAGGCCTGCGCCAGGCGGTAGAGCGGTGTGCCGTCGACGTATTTGTGAACGAGCGCGAAGGCCAGCGTCGAGGCCGTGGCGATGCTGCCCGGCAAGGGTTGCGCGGGCATCGGCGCGGTCACGACCGGCGTGTTGATGCCGGTACGCTCGCAATGACGGCAAGCATACTTGAACCGCACATTCTGCAGGACCTTCGCCTTCACCTCGATATGAAGTTGCTCGGTAACGGCCTCGCCCATGCGATGCATCTGGTGACGGCAGCAAGGACAAGCCTTCTGATCGTCGGGAAGGTCATACTCGACGCGCTCGCGCGGCAGGTTTTCCGGCAAGGCCTTGCGGCCGCGCTTCTTTCCCGTCGCCCCTTCGCTCGCTGGCAAGCCCGTGTCCGGCAGGACAACGACGCCGCCATCTTCGTTGTCGGCGGCGTCCTCATCCGCGGCCTGTTCGGCTTCATTGAAGAGGCGGTCAATGTGCTTTTCACTCTTCGGCGCAAAACGATGCAGTCGTGCAAGCGCCAGCTCTTCCTCGAGTTTGACGACGCGTTCGGTGAGTTGACGGTTCTGCGCCTGCAGCGCAGCAATACGCGCCATCAACGCTTCAACAGTCGGTTCGCCGGGTCGATTCATCAGATTCTTGAATCGAAAGCATGCCGCCGCGTCAACCGCTCAATTCGAGAGCCCTCAACCCGCAACCTGATATTGCCGCACCGGATGGCGGACCATCGCATCGATGTCGATGCCATCGAGGATCCAGTGCAATTGCTCGGTCGTAAGCGTGACCACCGCTGCCTCCCGGCGCGGCCACCGGAACTTGTCCTCGGTCAGCCGCTTCAGGACCAGCACAAAGCCCGACCGATCGAAGAACAGGAGCTTCATCCGGTCGCGACGGCGATTGCAGAACGCAAAAACCGCCGGAGCAAACGGATCGAGCGCCATCGTCTCTTGGACCAGAACCGCAAGGCTGTTGATGCCGGCCCGGAAGTCGATTGGCTCGCGGTGCAGGTAGACTTTCAGGTCAGCGCCCAGTCTGAACATGACCCAGTGCTCCGATGGTCGCCGTCAACGCATCCACATCACCGCATTCCAGCGTCAACTTCACGCCGTTCGGCAGCGACGCGCTCACCTTGGCTGGAGAGGAAAAAGGCGCTGTCCTTTTCAATGCCGACCTACGTGCCCCATCGCAAGTCCCCGGCAAATCCACCGCAGCCATGCTGCTCTGTCGCAGCAAGGCCCGATCGGAAGTGCTTTCAATCTGAACCGGGATGAACGCCGATGGTGGGGGCTGTGGGAGGGACTGGGTCTCCGCCCGCTTCTTTATCCACTTCCGAAGAAGGTTCGCATTGACCCCATGTTCGAGCGCAAGCCTCGATACCGACACGCCAGGCTCAAGACAGGCCGAGACAAGACGGTCCTTCGATGCCGGGTCGTATCGGCGTCGCCCGTCCCGACCGACAAGCCTCACCCGCAGTTTCTGCTCATCTTCTTCCATCACAAGGTGTCCACCTATTTTGGTGGACACCTCATGCATCAGAGCACTCAACAGCAAAAGGTGCGGGGAAATTCGCGCTTAC
>NZ_JAMYOE010000115.1:0-2341 GCF_040319695.1 Mesorhizobium sp. M0898
CCTCTACCCGCTCAAGTCAAAATGGCAGTCGCGCCATCTCAGAACGAGGCGCCCCTCCCGCGAAGCGGGTTCGTGCATTGGGCGCAAAGCCGCTGGACCCAGCACCCGCGCGACCCACGCGAGGTCGTCCATTTTCAGATTTCAGTTCCCTCGGCCAGCGTCAGTGCATCCTCGACGTCGACGCCGAGATACCGGACGGTGTTCTCATCTTGGTGTGGCCGAGCAGAATTTGAATTGCTCGGAGATTCCCGGTGGCCTTATAGATAATGGAGGCCTTGGTACGACGAAGCGAGTGGGTGCCATAATCCTCACGGCGAAGGCCAACCGCCGAAACCCATTCATCGACCAGGCGCGCATACTGCCTGGTGCTCAAATGGCCAGCATGATCGACCCGACTGGGAAAGGCAAAATCGTCGACCGCTCCACCTCTACGTTCGAGCCATGCAAGTAGGCTTGCTCGGGCGTCTGCCATCAGTTCGAATTGAACTGGCCTCCCAGTCTTTTGCTGCACAACCATGGCCCGAGTCCGAATCTCAGCGCCACTCACTAGCGCGCCAATCTTGAGCTTCACCAAGTCGCAACCACGCAACTTGCTATCGATCGCAAGGTCGAACAGCGCTCGGTCCCGTGATCGACCTTCGCGGTCGAGAAAGAACCGGATTTCCCAGATTTGACGAACCTTCAGAGGTCGTTTGACGCCTACTCTCTTGCCTGCATTCCAAGCGGGACGGCCTTGTCGGCGAGGTCATACTGCGAATGTCCCATATCGTTTCTCCTCAGACCACTATTGGCCAGAGCACAAACGTTCGGGAGGGGCCGGGAGCGGTCCGGCCGGTTCTGGTATGAACGCGTGAGAATGCAGATATTCAATCCGGTGGGTCCGAGTCTCGAACTGACCCGTTCCGCACGTTCCTAAAGCTGCAACTCCTCTCAGTCCACTCAAGCGAAGACTCAGGGCAGCAAAACGATCGAACGTACCATATAGATGGACTGTGGGCAGCACTCGGGCTTGACGTCTTGCCGTCATGGGTGAACGGTAGCGGCAGCCTGGCACCGCGCAGGAAGGCACGTTATGATCAAGGCTGTCTTGGGTTTTCTTCTGCTGCCTTGGCTTGTCATCTTGCCCCTGATCGCAGTGACACCCGCGATCGCAACCGATTTCAGCCAGCCCGGTCCTTTCGCGATCGGTATTCAGAAGTTCACGATACCTGACGTGACTGGTGAGCACCCGCTGGAAACATGGGTCTGGTATCCCGCTGCTGGTCCTGCGCCAGCTCCCGCCGGCGCAATCCTGAAGACGACGCCGGACGCACCGCCGGCAACGACCGGTCCCTATCCGCTGCTTGTGCTGATCCCCGGATCCTCGATGCCGGGCATAGCCTACACCCGCTGGGGCCAGTTTCTCGCGACCTACGGGTTCGTTGTCTTCGCTTCGAGCTATGATACCGGATTCGACGTTCGCCGATTGCTCTATTATCGTTCTGCCAACGTGCTTCGTGTGATCGGCTACGCCGATACACTGACAGCCCCGGGTGGCAAACTCGCTGGACTCATAGATACCTCCCACATCGGCGTCTGGGGGCATTCATCGGGCGGAGCGACTGCGCTCCAGGCGGGAGGCGCTCGGGTCGACTTTAAAGCCCTGGATAGCTGGTGCGCTGCAAATGAGGCCCAGAAGTATGGCGACTCATGCCAATTTGTAGGTTTCGAGCCAACGATTGCCAAACTCTACGGCGCTGCAGACCCGTTTGCGGAGCCGATGCCACCCATTTGGGATAGCCGCGTGGCGGCGCTCGTTCTCGCAGCTCCGGGCGGCGAGCTGCAGGTATTCGGCGCCACTGGCATTGCGGCTGTCAAAGTGCCGACGCTCATACTGGTCACTTCTGACGACGAGATGGTGAAGCCGGAATTCAATGCCCTATGGGCGCATGATAGCATCGGAAGTCGAGATAAGGCGTTGGCCGTATTCGACAAGGGTGGGCACATGATGTTCGCATACGGTTCCGGTTCCAGCCCGCAGTTCGATCAAGCCAAGACGCTGACCGCGGCATTCTTCCTCAGTATTCCAAAAGGTGATCCCATGGGGCAGGCGGCGCTGCGACCCGGCGAGGCGTCGTTTCCGGGCCTCCACTATAAAACGACCTTCCACTGAGCCGACCGGACTCGTTGCTGGACAGGTGGAGGCGCTCGTGTGGCCAACGGCAACACGTGGTCCGCTTGTGGCGCAACCGCGATCACCAATGCGGTGGCCGGTAATGCTGAAGGGTTTCGGGTGCCGTCAGGCGTACGAAAGTCTCTGATGCAGGAACCCGCGGGCCGCAGGCGGTGAGCTATGGGGATT
>NZ_JAMYOE010000116.1:0-2202 GCF_040319695.1 Mesorhizobium sp. M0898
ACCGGCGTTCCTGACGGCTTCCGCGGGAAATTTCTCATCCGAAGTCTTCAATTCCTGAAGGCACACGATGTCATAGTCGGTCTGACCCAGCCACTTGGTGAGCAAGGGCAGACGACCGTTCACCCCGTTGACGTTAAAGGTTGCGATACGGGTCATCCGAAGTTCTCAACAACCCTTGGCGATTTGAGCATGGAAGGCTCAGATGTTGATGCTTGCATCATGCCGGCAAAGGGGGGCCTTGTCAGTCGTCTTTCTAGAATGGCGGTCGAGCAGTTTCATCAAGCGTGCCAGATGGAGCGATGAGCGCAGGAGCTGGTCGTCGGGAGCGTCGTAGCCGAAGTCGCGAGCGGTAGATGCGGCGCTCACAATCCGGCGTTAAGGCGGCCGCAACGCACGGACTCTTCGGACGGGTGGAGCTTGGGCAGGTCTACTGCGGACTGAGGGCGACCGCCTTGGGTCCAGTGGGTTTAAGTAATGCTGCGAAGGAATCCTATATGGCCGAGCCACAGCTCTCAATTCGTAGCGGCAAGGCGGGCGATCTTGCGAAGGGTTGAACCGAAGCACGGCTGACCTTGTGGACCACATCGGTAGCCTCAAAATGGGAGGTCTTTGAGAGAAGAAGCCGACAAGAGGAATAATAAGCCGTGACCATGCGGTGTTTAGCTGGTCTATTCACCGCATAAATCGCGGCAAATGATCTTGCATATACGACGATTGAGGCCCATATTCGACGCAAAAAGTGCGGAGAATATGGCGACCTATATCTATGAGCTTGAAAACTGGCCGCAGTTCGAGTGGCGCAGCCAGGACCTTGCCGATCAACTGGCGACGGTGCGCCATCGGCAGGGCCGGCTGCTGGGGCGGATGGAGGCGCTAGGCTTCGAATTGCGTGCCGAGGCGATGCTTCAGACCCTAACGGAGGACGTTCTCAAATCCAGCGAAATTGAGGGTGAAATTCTCGACAAGGAACAGGTGCGGTCGTCCATCGCCCGCCGACTGGGCATGAATATTGGCGCACTGGCGCCGGTCGACCGCGATGTCGAGGGCGTGGTCGAGATGATGCTCGACGCAACTCAGAACTATCAGGCGCTACTTACGGATGAGCGGTTGTTCGCCTGGCATGCGGCCCTGTTTCCGACGGGTCGCAGCGGCATGACGAAGATTATCGTCGGTGCGTGGCGGCATGAAGCCTCTGGTCCGATGCAGGTCGTCTCAGGTCCCATCGGTCGGGAGAAAGTCCACTATGAAGCTCCAGCAGCGGCCCGGCTTGAGCTTGAAATGGCCTCGTTCATCGACTGGTTCAACGGTTACGCGCCGCTTGATCCCGTTCTGAAGGCGGGGGTCGCCCATCTATGGTTCGTCACCATCCATCCCTTCGAGGATGGCAACGGCCGTATCGCCCGCGCGATCGCCGACATGATGTTGGCGCGATCGGAGGGCAGCGCTCAGCGGTTCTATAGCATGTCCGCGCAAATCCGGGCCGAGCGGAAGGACTACTACGCGGTCCTCGAACGGACGCAGAAGGGCAGTCTCGACATCACCCCTTGGCTGCAATGGTTTCTAAGCTGCCTCGACCGCGCCTTCAGCGGGGCCGAGGAGATTTTGGCCAATGTGCTGCGAAAGGCCCGTTTTTGGGAGGAGATGGTCCAACGACCTCTAAGCGAACGCCAGCGCAAAGTCGTCAATCGGCTCCTGGACGGCTTCGAAGGCAAGCTCACCTCCTCGAAATGGGCAGTGCTGACCAACACCTCACCTGACACCGCCTTGCGCGATATCAATGATCTCCTGGCGCAAGGGATACTCGTGAGAGATGAAGCCGGTGGGCGAAGCACGAGCTATTCGCTGGCAGGATTGGATGACGGGCCGGATCGCGCGCCTCGGCGACATCGTTGAAACAGGAGCGCGAGCCGACAGCACGCGCCCAAAGCATGATTGGCCCGCTCGATTGGTTCGGAGAATGCGTCTATGCCGTTTGTCGCTCGGCACTGGTCCATCGGGTTCGGTCGCAAGCCGTTAGGGCCAGTCATTGACGAACTTTCCGCCTTGATAGCCGCCATTGAAGCCCCAGCGAGCGGTTTGATAGGCTGCAAAACCCCTGGATCGCGCTTTGGCTTTGCCTAGAGCCTTTCACGTTTTGATGGAAGCGTAGCCGGCGTTTGCGAAGTAGTTGTTGCATTCGGTTGCCTCGATCGTTTCAACGAG
>NZ_JAMYOE010000117.1:0-1777 GCF_040319695.1 Mesorhizobium sp. M0898
TGGCCTTGGCAAGCCCCAGAACACCCGCCTTGGCAGCCGAATAGTGCGGGCCACCGAAGATGCCGCCGCCGCGCTGGGCCGAAACTGACGACATGCAGATGATCGAGCCGCCGCCATTTTCGCGCATGTTCGGGATGAATGCCTGGCTGAGATGGAGCACGCCGCGTAGGTTGACATCGAGGATGCGGTCCCAGTCAGCCGCGCTGATCTCCAGCGTCTTGACCGGCTGCGTGACGCCCGCATTGTTGCAGAGCACATCGATCCTGCCCAAGGTTTCTGTCACTTGCGCCGCCGCCCTCTTGCAGGCGTCGAGGTCCGCGACGTTGCACGCAAGGCCGATATGGTCGGGTCCAAGCGACGCAGCGGCGTCACGCGCTTGCCCGTCATCGAGGTCGAGTATTGCAACGCGAGCCCCGTGCTGTACCATCAGCGCTGCCGTGGAGCGGCCAATTCCCCGGGGGCCCGCGGCCCCCGAAATCACCACGGCCTTGCCCTTCAGCAACAAGTCGAACTCTCCTGCTATTTCTGTTTGCCGGTGATCTAAAGTCGGTAGAACCGGGCTGCGTTGTCATGGAACAGCGCGAGCCGCTCCTCGTGCGGGTGGGCGATCGTAATTTCCTTGAAGGCGTTCAAAATGGCGTCGAAGCTCGAGAACAGCTTGTCGACGGGGAAGTTCGTCGCGAACATCGAGCGGCCGACGCCGAAGGCTGCGATCGCCTCCTCGACATAAGGACGGATCGAGAACGTGGTCCAAGTCCAGTCGCCCATGCCGAGGCCCGAGATCCAGGCGACGTTCGGCGCTTGCGCTAACTGGTGCATGCCTTTTTTCCAGGCGCCAAAATGCTCGGCGCCGTCGACCTGCATGCCGGTGTGATTGAGAATGATCTGCACGTCGGGAAAGTCGCGCGCCAGTTCGAGGAACTCGCTCATCTGCGGATAGTAGAGCTGCGGGTCGAAGCTCAGCCCGCGCTTCGCCAGCTCCCGGAAGCCGCGCCGCCATTCGGGCGTACGACTGACCTCCGGCCGCGCCAGATAGGTCTTGGCGGGGTCGGGATGATAATTCATCGGCTGCCGCATGCCGCGGAAGTTCGGATATTCCATGTGGCGGTCGAGGAGGTCGCCGACGTCGGGTTGGGACAGGTCGGCATAGCCGACGATGCCATGCGGAAAGCCTCGCTTGTTGGCGATCTCCTGCAGCCAGCGCGTTTCCCCAACCGGATCGCCGGGATCGAGAAGCAGCACTTCGGCTCCGGTGGAAAGGGGACGAGCGATCTGGACGATCTGGCCTTCGTGGAGGGACAATTTGCGTGCCGGCATTATCGATGATCGCTTCGCCGATCGCTGGGTCGATCAGCTGGAGCGCTCCGAGCGCAGTTTCGCGCGTGCGGCGACGGCTGATCTGCCACCAGCCCGACCTCGCATGCACAATGCCGATGTTTTCCGCGACCGGACAGCTCGGGCAACAGCGCCAGCTCCTGATGCACCACCGCGATGATCGGGCTGTTGTGGTCGGCCTTCGACGAGGCGAAGCCAATCTCGCCGGCTTCGCGAGAGGTCAGCCCTGTGACGATGCGGATGAGAGTGCTTTTGCCGGCGCCGTTGCCGCCCAGGAGCGCGTGGATTTCGTCGGCCCGGACCTGAAAACTCACACCCCGCAGGACACGGGTTGCGTCATAACTCTTCTCGATATTGGCAGCTTCGATCAGGGGCTTCCTGGTCAATACCTGTCCAACTCCCGGCACGTTGCCGGCGCTACCCAAGCTTTGGGTTGAACTCG
>NZ_JAMYOE010000118.1:0-1619 GCF_040319695.1 Mesorhizobium sp. M0898
CGTTCGGCGGCACAGATGCGACAGAGATCATCGCCGAGGGCGGGCCGCAGCCAGGGAATAATTCTGGCCACGGCGACGCTCTTTGTTGCGGCACATTCGGCGAGTTGCTGCAAGGCCAATTGCCGGTCGGCTGCGTTCCCCGGGACCCTCACTTCTTGGTCACGATGCCCATCGCGCTCTTTGCGCGTGCCCACTTCATCCCGATTGCGGGCACACGATCCGTAACCGTTTATCCGTCACATAAAGTCAAAGCAAAACGACTGGCTGAGAATCTCGTGATTGCGCTCGGTGCCTCTGGAGGAATCCTCCTTTTGCAATCCGAGCTCCCCGAAGGCAAAGGGCTGGCGAGTTCGTCTGCGGATCTTGTTGCGGCTGCACGGTCAATCGCCTGCTGCTTCAAGCGTAGAGTCCGGACATCATTGATGGAGAAGCTAATGGCGGAGATAGAACCATCTGACGGGGTGATGTACCCAGGAGTGGTCGCATATCAGCAGCGAGCATGTAGCCTTCTCTCCTTCCTTGGGCAAATGCCGCCGCTAGCAATCGTTGGTATTGATGAAGGAGGGACAGTCGAAACCGTCGACTATGATCAACGGCGAGGTGAAATCTCCGCCAGTCACAGAGCAGAATATCAGGAATTACTCGACCGCGCACGGATGGCAATTCCGCGGGGTGACACGGCCGCGATAGGCCGAATAGCTACGGCCAGCGCGCTCCTGCATCAGGAGCGGGTCCCAAAGGAGCATCTGAACTCGATGCTGAAAGCATCCGAGGCCACTGGCGCTCTCGGCGTGATAGTCGCGCACAGCGGCACAATGATTGGAATCCTGCTTGATCGAACGGCGGCTGACTTTCCACGGAAGCTTCGAGCAGTGCTCGCCCATATATCGCCCTTCGACAACTCGCCAAAAATATACCTGACCATGACTGGCTGTCGATGAGGTAAGCAACATGGACGCTGTTCGCAAAACCCTGCCATTCTCGGGCTATTCTGATGCCTATGCTCTCCCCAGCATTATTAGGTGTGAGACAAACCTCTATCTTGCGCAGTTCGCGTTCATGAAGCTTCTCCCGGCGAAATACATCATTGAGCAGGCGCTGGCTCGAGGGACGTTGACGCACGGCATGAAAGTTCTCGAGACCTCGAGCGGAACCTTTGCGCTGGGTTTGGCGGTAGTTTGCCGAGAACGTGGATTCCAGCTCGAAATCTTCACAGACCCAGTGATGGACAAAGGCTTGGAAAACAGGTTGCGCTCCTTGGGAGCCGAAGTGTTCATAATAACTGAAAAGGCGAAGCAAGGTGGCTATCAAAGGAGCCGCCTCGACGCATTACACGCTAGGATGAGACAGTTGGGGCCCTCCTGTTTCTGGCCCCGGCAATACGAAACCCCGGACAACCCCGCAGCCTATAAACTTTTCGCCGACCAGCTATCGGAGATGTTGGGCGCCGACGTAACTTTGGTGGGTTCTGTCGGATCTGGCGGCTCTACCTGCGGGACAATAGAGCGACTTCGCCAAAAAGCCGCTGGTGCGCGCCTGGTCGGAGTTGACACCTTCAATAGCGTCATCTTTGGCCAACCGGACGGCGAACGGAAACTGCGGGGGCTGGGGAACAGTCT
>NZ_JAMYOE010000119.1:0-1569 GCF_040319695.1 Mesorhizobium sp. M0898
TTGCACGAGGCCGGTGATGTGCTGGCCGATGCGGCCTTCGAGCATCGGCTGCCAGGGCACGAGCCTAAACCCGAGCCCATCGTCCAGCATGGCGAAGCGCCCGCTGGCAAGACGGACCGAGCCTAGCAGCGTGCCGCCGACATGATTGCCGGGCTGGACGGGCGCGAAAGTGAGGCCGCGCGCAGCGGCCATTTCTTTGCCGACGCGGGCGACCTCCTGGCGCTCCAGCGTGGCTACAAGGTCGCGCGCGAAGGTGATGGTCCCGCTGGTCGCGTCGCGTTCGGCATGCCCCATGCTGACGAGTTGGCTAGCCCGTCGGTCGAGGGCGTTGTCCACGTCGAGACCAAAACCTGACCGGACCAGCGGCACCGGGATTTTGGCCGTTAGCTCCCGGTCGAGCCAGGTGGCGCCGTCGCTGCCGACCTGCGCGTCGAGATCGAGCGTCGAGAGCACGCGGACGGAGAAGTCCTTGCCGCGGTTGTGGCCATCGTAAGCGATGCCGCGCTCGGACAGGTCTTTTGGTACGCGCCAGTGGTCGTCGTCGATGCGTTCGACATGGCCGGCCCGGCGCAGCGCTTCGAGACGGCGGACATGGAAACGGACAAAGGCGTCCGGATCCTTGCCCTGCTCCAAAAATGTCTCGCGGATTGCCTCCAGGTGTCTGCTCAGGCGATAGATGCCATCCTCGCCCGCCACGACACTGATGTTGCGGTCGGCCGCACGCGGCCCCTCCTTCGGCAGGATCGGTTCGAGTGCCACGATATGGCCGCGCTGAATGTCTTCCAGCTTTGCCGCATCCGCGGTCTCGACATAATGGGTGCGTCCGTCGACGCCATCGATGACGAGCGACAGCTTATCGCTCATCTCGTCGCCGGCAAGGCCCTTGGCGAGCACACGGCCGACGACCGGTTCGGTGATGGTCTGCCGGTGCATGACATATTGAGCCGCGCCCCGCTCATCAGCGAGGCCGTGCTCCTCGAGTGCCCGGTGCATGGTCTTGATGATGTCGCTGCGCTCGCCAAGTGCCCGCAGCGTGCTTTCGGCTCGGTCAGAGATCACCCATCGGCCGGGCTCGATCTCGTTGGCCAGGCCGAAGTGTTGCAGTGTCTTCGCCCTATCGATCAGCAGATAGCGGTTGCTGGAAATGGTGTAGCTGTCGCTGGCATTGGGACGGAGGTCGACAACATCGTGCGCCTGCTGTTCGGCGATCAGCACGCGATCGAGGCGGGTCAGCCGTTCGGCGTCCACCTCGTCGGCCAGCTTGCGGGCGACTTCGACCTCGCTTTGCAAGCCGAGTTCCCGTTCCACCAGCTCGCCTGCCCTGTGGCGGATGCCATGGGCGATGTAGTCGCCGGCGATGTTCAGGATCTTGCCGTCCTCGGTGACGCCGCGCACCAGCACATGGGTGTGCGGATGACCGGTGTTGTGGTGGTCGACGGCGATCCAGTCGAGGCGCGTGTTGAGGTCGGTCTCCATCTGCCGCATGAGATCGCGGGTGAAGGAGCGCAGGTCTTCCATCTCCGCGGCATCCTCCGGCGCGACGATGAAGCGGAACTGATGCCGGTCGCC
>NZ_JAMYOE010000120.1:0-1553 GCF_040319695.1 Mesorhizobium sp. M0898
CGGCGTGTCCGCCGCGCAGCCCCCGTGTTTAGCGGAGCGGCGGACACATGACGGTGCTCAGGCGGCCAAGGCCCTCAGGCTCTCCAGCTGGGAACCGCCCTACTCTCACCTTTTGGGCGGTTTCCTAAATTGATTTGATCTCGATCACGGAGATCTGCCGACCGATACCAGGTGACGAGCGCGCAGATGCCTACGAATTGTCCACAGCTAATTGGTTGGGCAGTGAAACTGTGGAGGGGCCCGGAGTCAGAGGTTAACGTCATTTTGAATTTCCGTACGAAAGTTGACGTCTAACGCATTAAAATCTATAAATGTATAGCCATTATAAAAACATCGAGGAACTTCAAAAACTACAGCGCCTTCAAAATAAAGTCGCAATTCTGGCATCATTCTGACATCAGAAGACAATAAGCATCTTGTCCTAAGTCGCTGCTGTCAAAATAAGTCACAATCCGTGCAGCATTCCTACAAACGGTCAATGATTCTATCGACGGGTGTCTGTATGTGATTTGGCGCTAATATACGCCGTCTGTAGGTAGACGCCGGGCGCTATCGAAATCAGAAAAAGGAATATTGGATGGCAACTCTGCATTATACGTCGGGTGGATCCGCCACCGAAATCGCAACTGCCGGCTTCAATCTGGCTGACGTTCAGTACGCTTCGCAAGTCGACGCGTTGCCGGACGGCATGAAGGGTCTGGTGTACCTCAACGAGCACGAGGGCGTAACTTCATCCTTCATCGAGAAAATGACCCCCTTCCTCGGCAATCCGAATGTGTTCGGATTCTATCTGGTTGACGAGCCCGATCCCACGGGCAGGTGGGGCACCTATGCAACCGCCGAGAACCTGAAGGCGGAATCCGACTGGATCCATGAGCATTTTCCAGGCGCCAAGACCTTCGTCACCATGATGAATATGGGATCCCCTACCAATCCGGATTTTACCAACACCTACAATCCGGCCAACACGCATATCGACTATTTTGGAATAGACCCCTATCCGGTGCGCACGGGAACGGACACGGTCGACTACGACATGATCGACCGAGCCGTGGCTGCAGCGGTGAAGTCGGGCATCCCGATCAGCAACATCGTTCCGGTCTTCCAGGCCTTTGGCGGCGGCAATTGGGAGACTTCCGATGGCGGCAGACAGGTCATGCCCACCACCGAACAGATGCAAACCATGATGGATCATTGGGCCAAGCTGGTTCCGTCACCCGCCTTCGACTATACCTACAAGTGGGGAACGCAGAACGGCGATACCGCGCTTGAAAGCTCCTCGGAACTGCAAGCCGTTTTCCGGGAACACAACACCACTACCGCTGCGGCCTCAGACACCACCAGCAGCGACAGCAGTGCTGCTGCGCCCGCGTCCGACGCCGCCACCAGCGATAGCAGCTCGACTGTGACTGCGCCTTCCCATGCCGCAACCGGCGATAGCAGCTCGACTGCGACCGCGCCTTCCCATGCCGCCACCGGCGATAGCACCAGCGATGGCAGCTCGACCGCGACGGCGCCTTCGCACCTCATCGCAAGCGATGGCAGTTCGACTG
>NZ_JAMYOE010000121.1:0-1547 GCF_040319695.1 Mesorhizobium sp. M0898
AACGGTGATGCAGCCGCCGGTTTGGGGTGTTTGACCAGGATGGGTCAATCGCGAAGGAAAACGTTGGAAAGTTGTCGATCACTTCCGGCTGTCGCGGACGTGAAATGTCGCCTCGCTTCCTCGTGACATTGTCTGCCGCACTTTATCTGACATCATCGGTGTTTGCCGGGGCAGGATCACCCGTTCCGTCGAACGTCTGCTATGCGTGGAAAAGCCGCTGCAGAAGGTCCGCATCGGTGAAGGCCGCAGCGCGAGGGGTGCGGGCTGGGTCGACATCGGCCCGCGTTGAAAAACCTCCCAAGGAGGAAGCCGCGGGGTCATCTTCGGCTCTGCCGAGATGTTCGGCCCGAATGATTGGGTCGCGCGCAAGGGGATCGAGTCCCGCTCGCGCCCCGATTATCGGCCGTTACCAGCCGTAGCTGAAGATGGCGCCGCCACCACGGTCGCCGTTCTGCACGACATTCGCCTCGGTGTTCCTTTCGAACTGGAAAATACCGCAGGCGTTGTCGTTGCCGTTCTGCCTCAGGATGGCGGAATGGCCGTTGCCCTCCTGATGGATGACGCCCAGATTGCCGCGGCCGTTCCGGCCGAGGCCAGCAGCATTATCGTGTCCGGACTGACGGATTCTGGCGCCGTGCAGGCCGCGATACTTCGAATAGACGCGCAGGCCGGTCGCCAGGGCGCCGGCGTCGCGGGCGTTGGCAGGAGCAAATGTCACCGACACCCAGCCTCCTGCGTAGGCCGGTGCGGACCGCGCCACCTGGCCGATGCTGCCGGCAACGAGAGCGGCAGTAAGGGTTATGAACATATTGCGGGTCATCTTGGTCTTCATTTCCGGCTGCCTAAGCCTATGGCCAACCTTCCCGAATTGCGGCTGAACCATCCCGGAACCCGTCGTTCAGCTGTCGTTCAGTCATTTTTCCCGGCTCGGCACACATAGAAAAGGGCGCCGAACGCCGACGCCCTTTTCGTGAACTGGCCGCTGGGATCAGGTCGCGCCGCTGACCCGCGCGGCGCAGCCGATGCTCTTGCCATCGACCGCAACTTCGAGCTTGGCGTCGTAAACGCCGGCCTTTGCGTCGAGCGTGACAGCGCCGAGCGTAGCTGGCTTGCCGGGCGCGGCGCTGAAGGCGCCGCCCTGCTCGATGCTGGTGCCGCCGGTGCGACCAGTGCTTTCGACATGGAAGGAATAGGTGCCACTCACGTTTCTGTCGGCATAGGCAAGCGCCTCAAGCAAGACCATGCCCCCCTCCGGCGTGGCGCGGATCTCGCAGCGCACCGGCCCAACGGACTGGTCGGCGGTGGCCATGGTCGCCAGCGCGCCGGCCGGGACCAGGATCAGGGGGAGTGCCGCCATGACGCGGCGGGAATGCTTGACGATGCGGGGCATGGTTCGTCTCCTTGGCTTGGCTAGCGGCGGGCGCGGGCTGTTTTAGCCGGGCGCGGGGGGGTGGGGGGGTTTTTTGGGGGGGGGGGGGCTATCTGGGGCCAATGGCGGGGCCCGGGGGTGTTTAACAATATGCGGGCCCCCCGACTAAGGCGGGGGG
>NZ_JAMYOE010000122.1:0-1430 GCF_040319695.1 Mesorhizobium sp. M0898
TTTCAAACATGGGGTAATCGCGGAGCGAGTCGCCCTGAAGCCGGAAACGGTCACATATTGAAGAGCGGGTGGTTGTTCCCCGATAGGATGGAAGTACGGGCTCACGACTGGACGCCGGGCCCAAGCATCGAACGGAGAACAACCATGAGTGAATATATCGGTCTCGACGTGTCGTTGAAAGAGACGGCGATTTCTGTGCGGCGTGGCGGCAAAAGGATCTGGCGCGGCAAATGTCCCTCTGATCCGAGCTTGGTCGCGGACGTTCTCCGCAAGCGGGCGCCAGCGGCCAAGCGGGTAGTGTTCGAGACCGGCCCCTTGTCGGTGTGGTTCTATCATGCCTTGAGCGCCGAAGGACTTCCGGCGATCTGCATCGACGCCCGGCATGCCAAGGCCGCGCTGGACATGGCGCCGAACAAAACGGACGCAAACGATGCCGACGGCTTGGCGCATCTGGCCGAGGTCGGCTTCTACCGCGAGGTGCGGGTGAAGGGCTATGACAGCATGCTGAGCCGCACGCTGGTGGCCGCGCGGAGCCGGCTGGTCAAGATCACGACCGAGCTCTCCAACCAGATCCGCGGGCTCATGAAGACGTTCGGGCTGATCATTCCGCGAAGCAAGGGCAGCAAGTTCGAAGCCGACGTCCGGCGCCTGCTGGCCGGTCAGGAAGAGCTTGCCCGGATTGTCCTGCCCCTTCTCGAGGCTTGGCTCAGCATGCGCGCCCGCGCTGCTGAACTTGGACAGCAGCTCGTCGCCAACGCCCGGCACAATGACGCATGCCAGCTGTTGATGTCGATCCCCGGCGTCGGCACCATCACTGCGACTTCATTCATCGGCGCCATCGAGGATCCATCGAACTTCAAGACATCGCGCGCTGTCGGCGCGTGGCTGGGTTTGACAACCCGACGCTATCAATCCGGCGAAGTCGATTATGATGGTCATATCTCGCGGCGTGGGGATCCTCATCTGAGAGGGCTTCTCTATGAGGCCGCAGTCGTGATTCTGACGCGCAGCCGGGCTGACAGCAGTCTGCGCACATGGGGGCTGAAGCTGCGTGAGAAGATCGGCTTCAAGCGGGCAGCTGTCGCTGTCGCCCGCAAGCTCGCTGTCATCATGCATGCGATGCTAAAATCCGGTGAGTTGTTCAACCGGGAAGAAGCCATCGTGGCCTGACCATAAGGAAGTTCGAATGCGCCTACCCGAGGCGTAACGAGGCGTCCCTGCCAGGACGTGGGCCGAGCCATTCCGCTGTGTCAGTTGCATCGTTGGCGTCACAACGCTCGCGATTGCGTTTCAAACCTTGGAAGGCTCCATCCCTCGCGAAGCCCATCATGCGGCGGCTTCATGTCGACCGCGAAGACGACCGTGCTCCCGGCAAACGACACCTCAATACAAATTTGGGCTTGCATTTCGGTCCGCGATTAGACGACTGA
>NZ_JAMYOE010000123.1:0-1378 GCF_040319695.1 Mesorhizobium sp. M0898
TTGCGTCCATATGTCCGGCCTTTGAGCACGGTCCTTGCGGCCGCTGGCCAAGGTGGGGTTCGCGACGCCCGTTCCAATCATGCCAGCGGTTTCGTTGGCCAATGGATCCCTCGGAGTTTCGCGCGTCACGGATCGATCGATCACGCCATCTTCCTTCCGTTGCAAGAGCTTGTGTTCGGTGTTCCTCCGTTGCGGCCTATCCGGGCATGTCAGCGCCGTGCTGAGCCGCGGTCAGGGCTGGCCGCAGGCCACCGCCGTAGGCGGCGCGAAGCGGCCTTGAGGGCGGCGAGGAGGCGTCAGGCTGCCCGCCAGGCCGCAACGGTACGGCTCGCCGGTGATCATCATCTTCCAGGCCATACGGGCGGTCTTGTTGGCGAGCGCCACAGCCGCCAGCTTCGGCGGCTTGCGCGCAATCAACGCCGCCAGCCACGGCGAGGCCTTGGCGCGGCCGCGACGCACCTGCTGGATGTGGGCCGTCGCGCCCACCACCAGCGCCTGCCGCAGCATCTCGTCGCCGGCCCGCGTGATCACCCCCAGCCGGTTCTTGCCGGCGGTCGAATGGTTCTTCGGCGTCAGCCCCAGCCACGCCGCGAAGTCGCGTCCCGAACCGAACGCTGTCGCATCAGTGACCTTGACGCCGAGCAGGCTCGCCACGACCGGCCCGACGCCGGGCATCGCAGCCAGCCGCTGTCCAGTCTCGTCCTTGCGGTGATGGGCCAACAGCTTCTTGTCGATTGCCGCGTATCGCGCGCACACCGCGCGGTATTCCTCGCCGAGCGTCTCAAGCAGTTCCTTTGCCAGCGCCGGCACCGTCGCGTCGCCGGCAATGCGGGCCAGCAGTGGCTCGATGCGGGCAAGGCCTTGTGCGGCCACCAGGCCGAATTCGGCTGCGTAGCCGCGGATCGTGTTGGAAAGCTGCGTGCGCCGCCGCACCAGCTGCTCGCGCACCCCAAACAGCATCTGCGCCGCTTGCTGCTCGCCGCTCTTGATCCCAACAAAGCGTGTCCTGGGCCGGCTCATCGCCTCGCAGATCGCCTCGGCGTCAGCCGCGTCATGCTTGCCGCGCCGCACATACGGCTTCACGTGCTGCGCCGCGATCAGCACCACCTCATGACCCAGCCCCGACAGCGTGCGCGCCCAGTAATGCGAGCCACCGCACGCCTCCAGCCCGATCCTCACCGGCGCAAGCTTGGCGAAGAACGGGACTACCGCCCGCCGTTGCAATTTACGCACCAGCACCGAACGCTCCGCAGCGTCGACACCATGCAGCTGAAAAACACTCTTGGACGTATCCATGCCAATACGGATAAGGTGTTCCACGGACGGCTCCCTTGTTTGAGATCTCAACGAACTCATTCTGGCACATCCGATGCCGTCG
>NZ_JAMYOE010000124.1:0-1363 GCF_040319695.1 Mesorhizobium sp. M0898
GATAAGTCCCATCAGATGCTCTCCGGTGGCCGTCATCTGTTTAGCTGACATTGGGCCGAGGGCTTCCAGCACGAGCCACATGGCGGGGGTATCGGCCGTGACCATGGTGCGCCGCCCCTGCCGTCAATGCCAGCCGCCGTCACCGAGTCGCGAAGATGAAATTCAAGGTGACAAACTGGCCGGAATACGAGGCGGGCCTTCGGCGGCGCGGCAGTCTGACGCTGTGGTTGACAGAAGAAGCCTTGGCCAGGTGGCATGCGCCGCGAAGAACGACCCGCAGCGGCCAGCCCCGCTATTCCGATCTCGCCATCGAGGCGGTCTTGACACTGGGATGCGTCTTCGGGCTTCGTCTGCGCCAGAGCGAGGGATTGGCGACCTCGCTGCTCGATCTGATGGGGCTTGATCTACCGGTTCCCGATCACACGACGCTAAGCCGCCGGGCGCAGATATGGGAACCATCGGCCAAGCGGCAGCGGCATCCCGAGGACGGTCCGCTGCATGTGCTGATCGATAGCACCGGATTTGAAAGTCTACGGCGCCGGCCAATGGCTGGAAGACAAGCACGGTGCCAGATCACGCCGGACCTGGCGCAAGCTGCATTTGGTTCTCAATGCCGACAGCGGCGAGATCATCGCCCATTGTCTGACCGACCAGGACGGCGACGATCCCTCGCAGGTGAAGCCGCTGCTCGACCGGATCGATGCAGAGATCGACCAATTCACGGCCGACGGAGCATATGATAGCGGTCCCACCTACTGCGCGGTGCTGCAACACAGCGTCACCGCAAGGATAGTCATCCCGCCACGTTCAACGGCCGTGGAGAGTGATGACACCGGACCACCCGGTCAAAGGGACGGTCACATCACGGCGATCGCCAATGATGGAAGGCTGAATTGGCAGGCGTCCACCGGCTATGGCAAGCGCGCCCTGATCGAGACCGCCGTCGGGCGCTACAAGGGGCTGATCGGACGTCGCCTGCGAGCCCGCTCCTTTTCGGCTCAGCAGACCGAGGTCGCCATCGGCTGCGCCGTTCTCAACCGCATGACGGCGTGCGCACGCCCGGAGTCCGTTCGCAGCCCGGCAAGGCCGACATAGCAGGCGGCATCAAAGAGCTGATTGTGCCTAATGCCACATTTGTGCACCAACGCCTTGTGGCGCGGGCAGCCGCAGGCACAGGCTACGCGGAAAATGAAAAGCGGGGCCAACCCATTCGCTTGCACACAGCCTGCGTTTTGCCAGCTCCTCAACCGCAACGTGCTGTCAATCTTCGTCTTGCCATGTCTTGAACGCCGAACTGTTCACGCCATTGGCGCCGCTTTGTCATCCCGTGCCCCGAAATGAGGCCGTCGTTCGAACGATATGC
>NZ_JAMYOE010000125.1:0-1350 GCF_040319695.1 Mesorhizobium sp. M0898
CTGTCCGCCATCCGCCAGCATCTGGCGCCCTTCTACAGCCCGATCGGCCGTCCCTCGATCGACCCTGAGCTGCTGATCCGCATGCTGATCGTCGGCTATTGCTTCGGCATCCGCTCGGAGCGCCGGCTGTGCGAGGAGGTACATCTGAACCTGGCCTATCGGTGGTTCTGCCGGCTTGGCCTCGAGGGTGATGTGCCTGACCACTCAACCTTCTCCAAGACCCGCCACGGCCGCTTCCGCGATGCCGACCTGCTGCGCGAACTGTTCGAGACCGTCGTCCGGCGCTGCATAGCTGAAGGGCTCGTCGGCGGCGAAGGCTTTGCGGTCGATGCCAGCATGATCGTCGCCGACGCCCATCGTCAGCGCGGGATCGAAACGGCCGAGGACCTCAATCCCAAAGCCAAGCGGGCCGTGGCTGAGTATCTCGCCACTCTGGATGACGCCGCCTTCGGGGCCGCCACGCCGGTGGAGCCCAAGTTCGTCTCCCCTGTTGATCCCGCCGCGCGCTGGACTGCCGCTTGGGGTGGCCCAGCCGTCTATGCCTATTGCACGAACTATTTGATCGACGTGGAGCACGCCATCATCGTGGACGTGGAGCCCTCGACCGCGGTGCGCCAAGCCGAGGTGACGGCCGCCAAGACTATGATCGAGCGGGCGCACGACGAGCTCGGCCTCTGGCCGGAGCGGCTGATTGCCGACACCGGCTACGGCTCGGCCGAAATGCTGAACTGGTTGGTGCATGAGCGTGGGATCGAGCCGCATATCCCGGTCTTCGACAAGTCTAGGCGCAAGGATGGCACCTTCTCGCGCGACGACTTCACCTACGACCATAAGGCCGATACATACATCTGTCCTGGCGGGAAGACGCTCAGGCAGCGCCAGAAGACCTATCGGATGCCACACCCTCTCGTCGACGAGAATGGCATGATGCGCTATCGCGCCAGCAAGCTGGATTGCGACGCCTGTGCCCTGAAGCCCAGCTGTTGCCCGAAGGAGCCGGCGCGCAAGGTGCTGCGCTCGATCTATGAGGGCGCGCGCGACATGGCCCGCGACATCGCAAAGACAGACGCCTACCAGACCTCACGCTATCAGCGGAAGAAGGTGGAGATGCTGTTCGCGCACCTCAAGCGCATCCTGAAGCTCGATCGATTGCGATTGCGCGGCCCCTGTGGTGCCCGCGATGAGTTCCACCTTGCAGCCATCGCCCAGAACCTCAGGAAATTGGCCAAGATTTGCACCCTCGGAACAAACGTCCGAGCCACTTAAGGCGAGGAGGTCGCGTCGACCTTAATCAAGACGCTTCGGTGCGAGTGGATCCACGGCTTCATCGCCGACTTCTTCAACACTATC
>NZ_JAMYOE010000126.1:0-1348 GCF_040319695.1 Mesorhizobium sp. M0898
CTCTCCGACCGCGTCGCCGTGCTCGACTACGGCCGCAAGATCGCCGACGGGACACCGGCCGAGGTCAGGGCCAATCCGGCGGTGATCCGGGCCTATATCGGCACCGCCGAAGGCGAAGATGGCGAGGGCATCTGATGAGCTACTATGATTTCCTCTTCGTCATCGAGGTGCTGGTCGGTGGCTTGCTCTCAGGCGTCATGTATTCGCTCGTCGCCATCGGTTTCGTGCTGATCTACAAGACGTCGGGCGTGCTGAACTTCGCGCAAGGGTCGATGGTGCTGTTCGCCGCACTCACCTTTGTCAGCCTTGTCGAACGCGGCATCCCGTTTGCGCTTTCAATGCTCATTACCCTCGCGGTCATGGTTGCGCTGGGCTTCACCATCGAGCGAACTGTGCTGAGGCCGCTGGTCAATCGCTCGCCGATGACGCTGTTCATGGCCACGCTTGGCCTGTCTTACATCATTGAAGGCGCTGCCCAGTTGGTGTGGGGCACGCAGGTGCACGGGCTCGATCTCGGCATCGACGACACGCCGTTCGAGGTCGGCGGTATCCTGATATCGTCGTTCGATCTTCTTGCTGCAGGCATTGCCGCGGCGATGGTCGCCGGCTTGAGCGCATTCTTCTATTGGACCCGCGTCGGCCTAGCGTTTCGCGCCGTCGCAGACGACCAGTTCGCGGCGCTCGCCGTCGGGCTGCGGCTGCCCCGGATCTGGGGAACGGTGTGGACGGCCGCGGGGTTCGTGGCACTGGTCGCGGGGCTCTTGTGGGGCGCGCGCCTCGGCGTCCAGTTCTCGCTGTCGCTGATCGTGCTGAAGGCGCTGCCGGTGCTGGTGCTTGGCGGCTTCGATTCTATCCTCGGCGCCATCGTCGGCGGCCTCATCATCGGCGCCAGCGAGAAGCTCGCCGAGGTCTACCTCGGACCCTTTGTCGGTGGCGGCATCGAAGGCTGGTTCGCCTATGCGCTGGCGCTGGTCGTCCTGCTGGTGCGCCCCTCCGGCCTGTTTGGCCAGAAGACTGTCGAAAGGGTCTGACCGATGGCCGTGCAAGCGCTCGATGCCGCAAGGCTTCCCATCGACTGGCAGAGGTTAGCTCTGCCCGTCGCCCTGATTGCCGTGGCCTACGGCCTGATCCCCGCCTATGCGTCGAGCTATCTCGTCGAGGCGATCCTGCTGCCGTTCCTTGCGCTCAGCCTGGCGGCGGTCGGCCTCAACCTTTTGACCGGCTATTGCGGCCAGCTTTCGCTGGGCTCCTCCGCCTTCATGGCGGTCGGCGCTTTCGCCGCCTACAATTTCAACCTTCGGGTCGAAGGACTGCCGCTGGCTGCGACCATGATCCTGGCCGGGATTTC
>NZ_JAMYOE010000127.1:0-1276 GCF_040319695.1 Mesorhizobium sp. M0898
AAGCCTCCGGCGCCTGGCGCACCTGCGCCTCGAACAGCTCGTGGACGCACCGCTGCGACGGATAGGCCGCCGCCGTCCGGTTCAGATCCTCCAGCAGATAGGTGCGCTCGGCGGCCGGCAGGATATCCAGCTCCCGCACCGGCCTGTCGGGCGCCCGCTCCAGCGCCTCCGCCAATTGCTCGAGCACGTGCTGCATGTAGCCGCAGACCCGATCCGCAGACACCGGCTCCACCACCTGCGCCGTCAGGCCGAGCGCCTCGCCATAATCCTCCACCGACAGGGTCAGCGGATAGTTGGTGCGCTCCTCCCCGCCCAGCCATTCCACCCCGGACAGACCATCATCCGTGCCGGAGCCGGCCATGGCCGCCGGCGTGTTGTGACGGTAGTTCAACAGCGCGCTGAACAGCGGCGCCGGCGCCGCAACGCCGCTGCAGCGTTGCGCCAGCGCCAGCGAGGCATGCTCGTGCGCCAGCAGCTCGGAAAGCCGCGCATGCGTGGTCCGCACGCTCGCCGCGACCCCGGTTCCGTCCAGGTCAAGCCGCACAGGCAGGGTGTTGATGAACAGGCCCAGCGCCCGGTCGGCGCCCGCACCCGCATGCATGCGGCCGAACAGCACCGTGCCGAACACCACCTGCTCTCGCCCGCTGCTGCGCGCCACCACCTGACCCCAAGCCAGATGGCACAGGCTGGCCAGGCTCACCCCCAGCCGCCGCGCCTGCTCCCGCAGCCGATCGTTGAGCGCCTGCGGCAGCATCCGCCGCGCCTCGCCGACCCCGCTGCCGTCGCCGCGCACCTCGCCCAGCCCGAACGGCATGGTCGGCTCGTCGATGTCCGCCAGCATCGAGCGGAAGAACTCTTCATGCGCCTTGGCATCGACACCCAGCCGTGCCTGCGCCACCAGATTGCGGAACGGCTGCGGTGCCGCAAGCTCATGCGCCTGCCCGCCGAGCACGGCCCGCACCTCGGCATGCATCACTTCCAGCGTCGTGTGATCGCCGATCAGATGGTGCTGCAACTCCAGCAGCAGCCAGCGCCCGCTGCCGGGCTCGCGCGCGATCCCAAACCGCAACAACGGCGCGCGGCCAAGGCCGATGCGGTGCCGGCGCGGATCGAACCGGCGCCTGAGCTCCTCGGCGCCGGAACCGTCACACGCATCCAGCTCGACCTCGGTCACCTCCAGCGGCGCACGCCGCCACACCACCTGGGCCGGGCTCGACAGCCCCTCCCAGACAAAGGCCGTACGCAAAATGTCGTGTCGGTCCACCACCTGCTGAAC
>NZ_JAMYOE010000128.1:0-1156 GCF_040319695.1 Mesorhizobium sp. M0898
ACAATCGCTTGTGTAATATGGCTTGTATTGAGGGTAATGAAACTCTTGAGCTGGACCAGGTTTTCCCAAAGTGCCCGGCAAGCGCGCGCGTCTCCAAATATTGTATCGGGCAGTATCGCAGCTCCCACGCGGAGAGCTGGGCTCAAGGTCTTGGAGAATGTGGACAGGTAAATAACACTTCCTGCCTCATCCAAAGCGGCCATCGGAGGGATCTCATCACCTTCATACCGAAATAGCCGATATGGATTGTCCTCCAGAACGATAATCCGATTTCTTGCGCACACTTGAAGGATATCGCATCGTGAGGCCTTATCGAGGACGCGCCCGGTCGGATTGTCAAAATCGGGAATGAGGTATAGAGCGCGGGCCCTCCGACCATTCCGGCGCAATTGTAGGACGGCGAGTTCGACTGCCTCTGCAACGCAAGGCGCTGAGTTGGACAATGCTGCAACGGCGACCCTTGCGGCCTTACCTGCACCGGTCGCACCAATATACGTGGGATTGCAGACTAGGAGCACATCCGCAGCTTCAGGGCACAGCGCGGCGAGGCAGAGTGCGAGCGCTTCCTGGCATCCTGAGGTGATCAGTACGCGATCCGCCCTCGCGGGAACCCCCTCATCAGACCGGACCTGTTGCGCAACGAGCTCGCCGATAATGCCGGCGGTTCGTCCATACTGCAGCAAGTGCGACAATAATTGCCCGCCCCCGTGACCGCCAGCTGAATAGCGTTCATATACTACTAGTGCATTCAACAGCACCTGGGGGTCGAGCTTGTCGAAGAACCGCTCACTCGGTCTGCCAGACGCCAGCGAGACTGCCGAGGGAAACGTGCTCGAGACTTCGTTCAAAAAATTCATAACTGAACATTGCGATCTGTGATCCAACATCGAACCCTGCGTAGGACTATCGGCGAGCTGAGGACCACACCAGTCTCAGAGCGACGACATCATTGAGGCCCAAGGGCTCACGCATTTTCACGGTTTATTCGCCAGAATGATCAAGCTGATCAAAAAGCACCCATCGTTTGATTGATGAATCCATCCTGCGCGCCTGAGTGCATGTCTTCGAAGCTGAGCCGCCTCTCAAAGCGAGAGGACTCGGATCCTATGAAGTTGGCAAACTGCGTCTACGCACACCTAGAGCTGACCGGATTTTT
>NZ_JAMYOE010000129.1:0-1130 GCF_040319695.1 Mesorhizobium sp. M0898
AGGGCAGGGCTATCGCATATGAGTGATGGCATTGATGAGATAGTCGTCGTTCCAGGCGCATTTCTTGATGCGATGGCTGATGGGAACTTTGGCAGCATCGGCGGCCTGAAGGATGTTTCTGGCGAGGCGATTGAGAAGGGCCGTGTTGGCGGGGGCATTGTCCTTGCGGGCACGGCTGAGATCCTCATCGAGATGGACATCGAGCATCCAATGCAGGCCGTTCTCGATCTGCCAATGAGCTCTAGTGAGGTCGAGCGCCCGCTGCGGCGACATGAGCGTGGAGGCCATGAACAGGCGCATCAACGGCTTGGCCTGATCGCGTCGGCTGGTGATGCGGATGAAGGCCAGGTGGCCGGGCATCAGCGGCTCGGCCGCCGCCACGATCTCGGCCTGCCGCCACTCGTTGCGGCCGTGGCTGGTCTCGGTCCGCTCGGCAATGGAAGGGGTGGCGTCGGCCAGTTGCAGGTTGGCACGGCGCAGCCAATGACGACGGTTGCCCTTCAGTGCAAGCAGGTAATCGCCACCTCTTTGGGTAATGGCCGCAGCCATGCGGGTGTGGCAGTGGAGCGCGTCGGCGGTGACCAATCTGCCCGTAAGATCAATGAGTTCGACGACTTTGAGCGCGGCCTCGACTTCGTTCTCACCATCGCTCGGCGAGACTGCCGCCAGGCACAGCCGGGTCTCGGCGGCGAAGGCCGACACCGTCAACGGCGGACTGGCTGCCAAGCCCTTCTCGTAGGCTCGCCGCAAAGCCTTGCCGTCAAGCGACACCACCTCGGGCGTCTCTCGGCTGGCTCGGGCGAAAGCTGCGGCAAAGGCAGCAAAGGCGCGACCAAAGGCCTCCGGGTCGAGCAGACGCAGCAGCCGCGAGAAGGTGTCGTGGCTGGGAGCTGCGTCATAGTCGATCAGCCGCGACAGCGCCTGCTTGCGCTCCTGCGCGAACAGGGCAAATTCCGTCGCATTGCTGGCGCCGCACAGGCTTGCTGCGATCATCATCACGATCAGGTCGCCAAGCCGGTGCGTGGCGTTGGGCGCGCGTGGATCAGGCACCGCGCCAAAGTAGCTCTCAAGGCAGGAAATGGCAGTCGCTCCTTCGCTCAACTGCCTCTCCAAAGAATCCTTTCTCAGCC
>NZ_JAMYOE010000130.1:0-1115 GCF_040319695.1 Mesorhizobium sp. M0898
CCGAGTACATCATTGACCGCCCCGATCGAGTGGATGGTCACGTCCTCTCCCTCCGGCAGGCGGACGGTCACACATGGAAAGCCGATGCTCTCAACAAGCCTCGTCTCCAGGTGTTGCTGCATACGGCAGAGCTGCCCGGTCAATTTGTGGACTCTCTCCCATTCGTGCCAGAGCGCCAGCGCTGGGTCGGCGAGAGGCATACTCGTGGCTGCGGGCGATCCGCCAGAAGCGCTTTTCTCAAGCCCCAAAGCAGTGGACGTGATCATCCCTCCCGCAAGCACTTCCCTGCGAGTGACGAACGGCGGAGTCGTGGTATTGTCGGAATCACCCATGATCCGAGCTCCTCAGAAGCTTGGGTTGTGGTCAGGCTGGGCACGGTGCGCCAACACCGCGCCTAGCCGCACCTCGGACCATCGGCCCAAGGGTATCGCTGATACCTTTGGATCATATAGGAATGATCTAAAGGGATCAACAGGCTTGGTGACAGCAGGACAGATGCGGGCAGCCCGCGCGTTGATTGGTATCGCCCAGGCGGAGCTTGCTCGCCGTGCGGGGGTATCTGTTCCGACAATTAAGCGCTGCGAAAGCGATGGTAAGAACGGTTCGATTGTATCCGCCGAAACCCAAGCAAAGATTCGTACCGTTCTTGAAGCCGAAGGCGTGGAGTTTACCAATGGCGATCGCCCGGGCGTCAGATTGCGGCGACCCTAGCCGGTTGCTGATCGGTTGAGCGCAAGATTCAGGATCGTTTTCAGCCACGGCCGACGACCGGCATACACAGCCGGCAGTCGCTGCCAGATCAGTGGCAGTCAGCATGACCTCGGGGCAATGTCTCTATGAACAAAAAAACGTCCCGCCAACTGAGGATGATTTTCTGTTCGCCGTGCGCGGCTCGCCGGCCAACGGCACGCTGACGATCTCGGCCCCGCGGCACCGTGACCTACCCGCGGGTGTTTAATGCGCGCTACCCTCACATCCCAATCCCCATGCTGCGTTTTCTGCCGAAGCTCCACTCGATGCCGCCGCCGTTTTGCACGAGGCCGGTGATGTGCTGGCCGATGCGGCCTTCGAGCATCGGCTGCCAGGGCACGAGCCTAAACCCGAGCCCATCGTCC
>NZ_JAMYOE010000131.1:0-1108 GCF_040319695.1 Mesorhizobium sp. M0898
GCTTTGGCGGTAGTCCATGAGGACGAGCGCCTGAGCTATGGCGAGCTCAACGCGCGAGCCAACCGGCTGGCGCATCATCTGATCGCGCTCGGGGTGAGGCCGGACCAGCCGGTGGCGATCTGCCTGGAGCGCAGCCCGGCGATGGTGGTGGGTGTCTTGGCGATCCTCAAGGCGGGCGGCGCCTATCTGCCGCTGGACCCGGCCTATCCCTGCGCGCGGCTGCGGCAGGTTGTCGAGGATGCGGCGCCGCGGCTGCTGCTGGCCGATGCGGCCGGCCGCGCCGCGCTCGGCCCCGAGGCGCTTGTCGATGTGAGCGTGGTCGATCTGGAGACGGCGACCCCGGCTTGGGCCGAACTGCCCGCTTGCGATCCCGAGCCGCGCGCCCTTGGCCTGACCTCACGCCATCTCGCTTATGTGATCTACACCTCCGGCTCAACCGGAACCCCAAAGGGCGTCATGGTCGAGCACCACAACCTGGTCAATCTTACAGCATGGCATGTGCAAACGTTCTGTCGGCAACGAGAAACCTGCTGCGCACTCACGGCCGGAGTGGCATTCGATGCCAGCATTTGGGAGCTGTGGTCTGCATTATCCAATCGTAGCGCATTGCTGCTCTCGCCAAGAGCAGCAGCAGGAGATCCCCTGCTTCTACTGCAATGGTGGTGTGATCAATCGCTGGAGACCGCCTTTTTAGTCACGCCGCTGGCTACAACCGCGTTAGAAGACAAGCAAATAAATCCCACATTGGAGTATTTGCTTATTGGCGGTGATCGTCTCCAGCGTGTTCCTTCCCGGATACCGTCTCCTCTCAAGTTGATAAACAACTATGGCCCGACGGAAGTCACCGTTGTGGCAACCTCGGGACGGCTCTTCAGTGACAACGTTGTGCCGCATATTGGCCGTCCGATTGCGAACACGCGGTTGTATCTTCTGGACGGTCATGGCGCGCCGGTGCCGTTCGGGGCGGTGGGGGAGCTTTACATTGGCGGGGCGGGGGTTGCGCGTGGCTACCTGAACCGGCCCGATCTGACGGCGGAGCGGTTCATCGCCAGTCCCTTTGTGGAAGGCGATCGGCTGTATAAGACCGGCGATCTGGCGCGTTATCTGC
>NZ_JAMYOE010000132.1:0-1097 GCF_040319695.1 Mesorhizobium sp. M0898
CCTGGAACAGCGGCGTGTGATCAAGATGCCGTGGCGGCTGCACGATCTCGACGACCTGCTCGAACGGCAGGTCCTGATGCTCCTGGGCAGCCAAGGCCGTGCGCCGCGTCCGTTCCAGAAGCTCCGACACGCTCGGCTCGCCCGACAGGTCCAGCCGAAGCGCCAGGGTGTTGACGAAGAAGCCGATCAACTCTTCGATCTCGCCCCGGCCTCGATTGGCGCTCGGCACGCCGATCACAAGGTCGTCCTGCCCCGACAGACGCGACAGCACCGCCGCCCAGGCCGCCAGCACCGTCATGAACAACGTCGTGCCATGCTGCCGGCTCAGCCGCTTCAGACCCCGCGTCAGATCCGCATCGATGACGATCGGCACAGCGGCCCCGGCATACGACTGCTGGGCCGGCCGCGGCCGGTCCGTCGGCAGCGCAAGACGGGCCGGAGCGTCAGACAGGGTGTCGCGCCAATACTGCGCCTGGCTCTGCAGCCGTTCCCCCGACAGCCACCGCCGTTGCCAGGCGGCATAATCCGGGTACTGGATCGCCAGCGGCGGCAAAGGATCGTCCTGTCCAGCCTCGAACGCCCGGTAAAGCTGACTGAGTTCACGCACCAGCACGCCCATCGACCAGCCGTCCGAGACGATATGATGCTGGGTCAGCAGGAAGACGTGTTGCTCATCCGACATCCGGATCAGACGCCCGCGGATCAGCGGCCCGCGCGCAACATCGAACGGCGTGCGCGCCTCTTCATGGCACAGATCCAAAAGCGCAGCCTCAGCATCCGGCCTGTCCCGCAGATCGTGCTCGGCCACCGGCAGTCCCGCATCCGGCGGCAGAACCTCAACCCAGGGCTTGCCCTCCGGTGCGACAAAGACGCTGCGCAGCGCCTCATGACGCGCAAACAGACGGTCAAGGCTGCGCTGCCAGGCGCCGCGGTCGAGCACACCACGCAGCCGCAAGGCCAGTGGAATGTGATAGTTCGTGCTGCCCTCGTCCAGCTGCGCCAAAAACCATATCCGCTGCTGCGCAAACGACAGCACAAGCGGCTCATTGCGCGACACCGTCGCAATCGCCGGCAGGTCTTGCGGACCGGAGCGGCTC
>NZ_JAMYOE010000133.1:0-1053 GCF_040319695.1 Mesorhizobium sp. M0898
CTAGAGCCTTTCACGTTTTGATGGAAGCGTAGCCGGCGTTTGCGAAGTAGTTGTTGCATTCGGTTGCCTCGATCGTTTCAACGAGGTGACCGATGTGGCGCCAAGTGTCCTCGACGGTACGTTTCTGAGCTTGGCGCATCCAGTGTTTGATTTTGGCAAAGGCCTGCTCGATCGGATTGAGGTCTGGGGAGTAGGGCGGTAGGTACCAAAGCCTGGCGCCGGCCGCCTTGATCATCTGCCTGATGGCCGCCGACTTATGACTTCCCAGATTATCCATGACGACGATGTCGCCGGGTTTCAGCACGGTGATGAGCTGCTGCTCGACATAGGCGCGGAAGCATTGGCCGTTGATTGGCCCGTCGAAGACGCAAGGTGCCGCGAGCCTATCGCAGCGCAGCGCGCCGAGGAAGGTCAGCGTGCGCCAGTGGCCGTGCGGGGCCAAGCCGCGCAGCCGCTCGCCCTTCGGCCCCCAACCGCGCAGCGGAGCCATGTTGGTCTTGATCCAGGTCTCGTCGATGAAGACCAGATGCTGCGGATCGAGGCCGGCCTGCCAAGAGCGCCATCGCTGACGCCTGCGGGCAATATCAGCGCGCGCCTGCTCAAGGGCGAACAGCGTTTTTTTTGAAGCTCAGGCCCTCGCGCCTCAAGAACATCCAGACCGCGTTGTGCGAGACCTTGACCCCGCGTGCGGCCAACTCATCCTTCAGACCATGCAGTGTCAGATGCGGCGTCTCACGCACACGCGCCTCGATGAAGGCACGGTGCGGCTCCAGCACCCTCTTGCGATGTCCGCCCATCTTGCCAGGCGCAACCGAGCCAGTCGCCCGATGGCGCTGCAACAACTTCACCGCCGCCGAAACCGAAATGCCGAACCGTTTCGCGGCCGACCGGCGGCTCTCGCCACCCAAAACCGCCGCTACAACACGTTCGCGAAGATCATCCGAAAGAGGTCGCGTCATCCGATGCTGGCCTCCACTCCAGCCAGCATCTTGAATCACAAAACCGACTGATCCGGAATCCCCTTCGATTCCGTCAAATCAGGAACCGCTCTAG
>NZ_JAMYOE010000134.1:0-1016 GCF_040319695.1 Mesorhizobium sp. M0898
ATGGTGAAGGCGCCAAGTCCGGATAACGAAGATCGGCGTCGCATTTGCAGGGAACGCAAGGTCCTGATTGCGGAAAGGGTGGAGCACGTCAATCGTATCAAGGGTCTGCTATTTGCCCAAGGCATCAGCGGTTACGAGCCGCTTCGGAAGGATCGGCGCAAACGACTCGACGGTCTGGTGACAGGCGATGGCCGCCAGTTGCCTCGGCACCTAAAGGCTCAAATAGATCGTGAACTTGATCGCCTTGAACTGTTGCTTCAGCATATCGCCGCTGTGGAACAGGAGCGCGATGCAATGATGTCCGCCACAAAGGATGCTCCACATACAGCGCCTGGACCTGCGGCCGTGCTGAGTGCTCTCAAAGGGATTGGACCGGAGTTCGCCGCTATCCTCTGGGCCGAAGGGTTCTCTCGCCATTTTGACAACCGACGCCAAGTCGCCGCCTACGCAGGATTGGCACCCACGCCGTGGCAAAGCGGAACCATTGATCGTGAGCAAGGCGTATCGAAAGCGGGCAATCCACGGCTGCGCACGACGATGATCCAGCTCGCGTGGTTGTGGCTGCGGAACCAGCCGCATTCGGCACTCAGCCGTTGGTTTGCTCAGCGGGTTCAATCAAATGGGGGTCGGCTGAAACGGAGCACGATCGTTGCCCTGGCGCGCAAGCTGCTGGTGGCGCTGTGGAAGTACGCGGCGTTCGGCATCCTGATCGAAGGGGCCGTCATGAAGAGCGCGTGACGGCCGACCGGAACCCAGAACAGCAATCTCCCAGGGCTGATCAACCCTGGCGGATCCAGGTGAGCGAACCGCCTCAAAGTTTGGCTTCAAATGCCGCGCTTTAGAATGGACTCGTTCTCCTGAGCCTTTGCCGCAACGCAAGCGGGATAGTGGTGCAGCCGAACGAGACGGCGACCGTATGTGAGTTTGAAACGGCAACGGAAACGTGCCGCGTCGAGCGAAATGGCTCAGACTTTGGATACCGATGAAGCACCCTGAAAGGTTTCGCCATGGACAAA
>NZ_JAMYOE010000135.1:0-986 GCF_040319695.1 Mesorhizobium sp. M0898
TTGGTGATCGCCTTCGCAGGCACCATCAACCCGTCGGCCGGCAGCGTCAGCGTGTTCGTGCCCTTAGAGCATGCCGTCCTCACACGCGAAGTCACCGACGCCGCGCGGACCAAGATGTTCGCGCGCTACAGCCTTGTGGGTGCGCTCGCAGCCGCGGTTGGCGCGCTCGCTTCGGCAACCCCTGATCTTCTGGCTCCAGCCGGCCTCGACCAACTCACCGGCATCAAGGCGATGTTCGTGCTCTATGCGTTGCTGGGCCTGCTCGGCGGTCTCCTTTACGCGCAGATCCCGCGGCGCCGGCCAACGTCGGACTCCGGCAGCACGTCCGCGCTTGGCCCCTCGCGGAATATCGTTTTCAGGCTTGCGGCCCTTTTTAGCCTTGATGCCTTTGCCGGCGGCTTCCTCGTCCAGTCGCTGCTTGCCCTGTGGCTTTTCGAAAAATTCGACCTGTCGCTTTCGGAAGCGGGCTTTTTCTTCTTCTGGTCCGGGGTGCTTTCGGCGTTCTCATTCCCCGTTGCCGCCTGGCTGTCGCGGCACATCGGACTCATCAACACGATGGTGTTCACACACATTCCGTCCAGCATCGCCCTGATGCTGGCGGCGCTTGCGCCGACGCTCCCTCTGTCGCTCGCCCTGCTGCTGATCCGTGCCGCGCTTTCGCAGATGGACGTCCCGACGCGCTCATCTTACGTCATGGCGGTCGTCACGGAGGCGGAGCGGGCAGCCGCCGCGAGCTTCACATCGGTACCGCGCAGTTTGGCTGCCGCAGCCAGTCCCGCCCTGGCGGGCGCTCTGTTCGCTGCCTCGTTCCGGGCTTGGCCCCTGATCATCTGCGGTGCACTGAAGATCGCTTACGATCTGCTGCTGTTGCTGCAGTTTCGGCACCTCAAGCCGCCGGAGGAACGGTGATGCAGCCGCCGGTTTGGGGTGTTTGACCAGGATGGGTCAATCGCGAAGGAAAACGTTGGAAAGTTGTCGATCACTTC
>NZ_JAMYOE010000136.1:0-974 GCF_040319695.1 Mesorhizobium sp. M0898
AGCAGGCTAGCCAGATGGGCGCGCAAGGCGCCGGCAAGCGCGCCGCCATCGGCGTCGTCCGATCCGTCCGCCGGCTTCGCCACCACATAGGCGACAAGCTGCCTGTCGCCGGCGCGGTCCTCGCGCGCCACCACCACCGCCTCGCGCACCCATTCATGCTCGATCAGCCGTGCGGCGACCTCGCCCGGCTCGATGCGGAAGCCGCGGATCTTCACCTGGTCGTCATTGCGGCCGAGGAACTCCAGATTGCCGTCCGGCAGATAACGGGCCAGATCGCCGGTCTTGTACAGCCGATCGCCTTCCACAAACGGACTGGCGATGAACCGCTCCGCCGTCAGCTCGGGGCGGTTGAGATAACCGCGCGCAACGCCGGCCCCGCCGATATAGAGCTCGCCCACCGCCCCGAACGGCACCGGCTGACCATGAGCGTCCAGAAGATAGATCCGCGTGTTGGCGATCGGACGGCCGATCGTTTCAACGACGGTGTCTCCCCTGGGCATGCAAATCCAGGTCGAGTACGTCGTTGTCTCGGAAGGGGCGTATAGGTTACAGATCTTCTCGACGCGGCTGTGCTCGAAGATTCTCTCGATCAGAGCTGCGCTCAGCGCTTCGCCCGCCAAATTGATGGCGCTTGCCGCGGCGGGGACTGCTTCCTTGGCGAGCAGAGCGGCGATCGCAGAGGGGACTGTATTGATCAGCGAGACGTCCAAAGGCGTTTGCGCCAGCGCCAGCGCATTGTCGACAAGATAGAGCGTGCCGCCCTGTGACAGGGTAGCGAAGCACTCGTAGACGGACAGATCAAAGCTGATCGAAGTGGAGAACAGCATGCGGCTGGTCTGTGCTTGCGCGTAGACGCGGCTACTCCAACGCAGCAGGTTCACGGTGCTTTGATGCTCGACCATGACGCCCTTGGGCGTCCCGGTGGAGCCCGAGGTGTAGATGATGTAGGCGAGCTGGCGGGGGGTGAGCCCCAG
>NZ_JAMYOE010000137.1:0-955 GCF_040319695.1 Mesorhizobium sp. M0898
AGCATCAATCTGTTGCAGGCCATCGCTGCCGCACGCCGGCCCAAATAGGCTTATATCAAATCCGCCAGCAATCGGCGCCAACCGAGGCGTGGACTACCGAGATCAAAGGGACGGATGCGGAGGGCAAGCGTGTCGAGGACAACGCGTGAACAGTCGCTCCCGATTTATTCCTGGCCTTTTCTGTACTCAATCTCTGAAACCACCCACCCTGCCGGTTGCCGCCACCGATGCACATGCCAGCGTGCCAATGCGCACGACCCAGTGCGCTGGTGTAGCGAAGCTTGCGCAGCTACCGCGTGCTCATGCACCGCAGCCTAAGCCTCATGCTAATCACCCAGCCGGTTGAGTGCAGTAGGTACAAACGTCCGCTTGTAGAATGTCCTTCTTGCCTATTAATGCAGACGCTCTACCTCGTCCCGATGATTTGGGCTCCCGCTGGAAGGTTCTACGATGCCGGCGAAGTCGCCAATCCACCGCCGATGCACGACCCGGTCATTCTGCGGCTGGTCAAAGAAACGGGGATCACCGTCGAACAGGCGCGCGATCTCATCAACCTATTGGGCAACCTCAACTGGAACTCGCTCTTGCGAGAAGGCGATAGGCACTCAGTCACGGATATTGAAATATTGAAAGCGCCACAAAATCCGCTAGTCTTAACTGCGGTCGCCTCTGCTTGCCACGAGGTGACTACCTAGCCTAACCCCGCTCCGGCCAAAGCGTCCCCCCGCCCTCGCCCCAACGCCGGAGCGGGGCTTTGGTCATCCCCGGCCTTGTCAGGCGCACGGTTGTCCTTGCCACGATGGCCAGTAGCCACGGTGTCGGTGCGGTACTTCATTGTCGCTCAACGTCGCCGCATGTCCCTTCAAAGCAACGCGCTTGCTCACTGGATGACCTTCACGATCCTGCGTGTGCCTGGATCGACCAGGACGGTCTGGTTGTCGACGACGACGTAGCG
>NZ_JAMYOE010000138.1:0-947 GCF_040319695.1 Mesorhizobium sp. M0898
CCTGTCCGGGGGGGCCCCCCCCCTGGGGGGGGTGTTTTGGTTGCGGCGGGGGGGTTTGGTGGCGCGGTGGTGGGGGGGCGGGGGGGGGCGGCTAATTTCCCCCGGGCCCCCCTGGCCGTTGCCGTGTTTATGGGCAGGCCTGGACGAAAGCTGCGACATTGCCGCTGCCGCCCTGGCTAACATTGGCATCGCAGCCGTGGCCCACCTGCACGCCGGCAGCAATGTTGCCGTTGCCGTCCTGGGTCAGAATGGTGGTGTGGTTGGAGCCGAACTGGCCGATGCCGGCCACGTTGCGGTTGCCGTTCTGGTAGGTGGCGCCGTAGTTGCCGGCCCCGTCCTGGCCGATAGCCGAAAGGTTGTGGCGGCCGCGCTGCTGGCCGATCACCTTGTTGAAGCGGCCGTTCTGATACACCCGGATACGGTTTTTGAAGCCGTTCTGGGCGCCGCCGGCCGAGTTCGACCAGCCATATTGCTCGATGCGCACGTCATTGGCCATGGCCGGAGCGGCGGCAGTGATACCGACAAGAGCGGCAAGCGCGGTTGCGATGAAAGAATTGCGGATCATGAGAGCGTCTCCTTTGGCGGACGGGACCGCGGTTGAACGGCTTCTTTTTAGGAGATGCCGTTCGAACTAAGGCTGAAGCCGGCGTTCAGCTGGGGTTCAGGAGGGCTTGCGCGGGTCGTGGCTGCGGCGGTCAGGCCGCTATTCGCTAGGGCAATGGGTGGAGCACACGCGCCAAGGGCGGCCGGTGTTGGGTCATTTCTATACTTGGGGTTGGCCGCTTCCGGCCCACAGGCTGCCGGATGGCAATGCGCCTCATGTCGGTCGTCAAAGTTAGCTTTGCAACTGCCTTAAAGAGGACAATGCACGAACCCGCTTCGCGGGAGGGGCGCCTCGTTCTGAGATGGCGCGACTGCCATTTTGACTTGAGCGGGTAGAGGGGTCG
>NZ_JAMYOE010000139.1:0-924 GCF_040319695.1 Mesorhizobium sp. M0898
ACGCCGGAGATCGTCATCAAGCGCCGACAGACCTCATCGTCCCGCACGATTCTCAGAAGTCTGCGATGTAGAACTGTAAACTGTTCTCGCAGCTTGCAGCGCGCCTCCAGCAGCGGCGTGACAATTTCGGCCAGTTCACAGCGTCCTTCGACGAGCTCGCGAATCCGATCCTCAAACTTGACGGTCCCGACGACGCCAACCTTGAGCCCAAAATTGCGCAACAGGCCGCGCAGGTCGTTCTCGATGGCGAGGGCCTTTTCCTGCAGCAGCTTGCGCGCCGTCAGCAGCGCGCGGCGCTTCTGGCTCGTCAGCGTCTTGACATGCACCGGGCGGAACAGGTTGACGCGCATCATCTGTGCGATGCCGCGCGCATCATTGCGATCCGTCTTGTTCGGCCGCGCCTTGAGGAATGCCTTGGTGTGTCGGGTCTCGATGCAGATTGCCGGCAAACCGGCCTTGGCCAGGCCTTCGAACAGCCATTGCGACAACGGTCCGGCCTCGAGCCCGATCCGCTCGATGCGCAAGGCGGGACCTTTCAGAACCGCGGTGAGGTCGTCGGGGTGGCTGACCACCTTGATCTCGCGGCAGATCTTGCCAGTTTCATCGACAATGCAAACGGCGGTCTCTTTTACCGAGATATCCAATCCGGCATAATGCTTCATGCTGCGTTTCCTTTCCTGATGCTTGTGGCTGTAGCTGCAGACCACGTTCTATCATCAGCTCGGAGCGCAGCACCTCCGTCCATCACCGTCGAAGATGGGGCTCAAGCCGAATATCCCATCTGATTCAATCTTCGTCGTAAGAGGAGATTGAGTCGATGATGGGCGAGCAAAGTGTGATGCAGGAGGAGCTGTTCTACGGCTTCAGCCTGGAGCGGCATGTGCCGGCGGATCACCTGCTCAGAGCGATCGACCACTTCGTCGA
>NZ_JAMYOE010000140.1:0-920 GCF_040319695.1 Mesorhizobium sp. M0898
ATTGTAGATGTGGCGCCAGCGGTCGAAGGCCCGCTGGGCCGCCGCCAGGTTCTCGAACGGCGGTCCCTGCAGCGCCTCGGCCTTGAGCGTGCGGTGAAAGCGCTCCTCCTTGCCCAGCGTCTGGGGATGATACGGCCTGGAATGCCCGATGGCGATGCCGATTTCGATCAGCCAGACGCCGAGCAGGGTAAAGTCGTTGCGGCCGCCATCGCCCCAAGGCGGGCCGTTGTCGGTGGCGATACGAAAGGGCAGGCCATAGCGGCGGAAGGCCGTGATCAGGCGCGTTTTCACGGTTTCGGTGGTCTGGTCGGAGCAGGCCGACAGCACGATCGAGAACCGCGAATGGTCGTCGAGCACGGTCAGCGGATGCAGGCGCCCGGCGCGCAACGGCACATGACCCTTGAAGTCCATCTGCCACAGATCGTTGGGCGCTTCGTGCTCGAAGCGGATGAAGGGCTTTGCCCCGCCGCCCAGCGCCCCGAGCTCGACGCCGTTGCGACGCAAGATGCCGGTCACCGTCGAGGGCGACGGACAGCCAATCCCCTGGCGCGCCAGGACCCGGGCGATCTTGCGCCCGCCCCAGGCCGGATGTGCCGCCCGCACCGAAAGCGCCGCTGCTTCGACCTCCCAGGCGCTGCGCCTGGGACTCGAGAGCGGTTGGCGCGAACGCTCCAAAAGCCCGGCCTCGCCCTCCGTCCGATAGCGCGCGATCAACTTGTGAGCCACGGTCCGACCGATCCCAAAGCGCCGGCACAACGCGCTCACATTCGCTCCCGGCGCGCTCGCCAACCTGACAAATTCCAGCTTCTGTTTCATCGCGCTCGTGTCCTCGAATGGCATCCCGAACCTCCCGGCGCAAAGCGCGCCAAACTGTTCGCGATGTCCTCGCACACCTGTTCGCGATGTCTCCGGTCCAAACA
>NZ_JAMYOE010000141.1:0-909 GCF_040319695.1 Mesorhizobium sp. M0898
CGTATCGGCGCCACCGCCGCCTTTAATGATGTTGTCGCCGGCATTGCCCTGGATAGTCTGGCTGAACTCGTTACCGATCAGATTGATGGCCGTCGTGCCTGAGGGGTTCGTGGTGGCAAGGAGCTCAATCTCCGAGCCTACCGCAAGCGCATGCCTCACCGAAGTGACCACCCTGTCTGTACCGCCACCCACCGCCTCGAACACTCTGTCACCGGCATTGTCGACATAATAGGTGTCGTTGCCGCCATAGCCGGTCATGGTGTCGCCGCCACCGGCGCCGTTGATGACATTGGCACCGGCATTGCCCTGGATAGTCTGGGCGAACGCATTGCCGGTCAGGTTGATCGCCGTGGTGCCGGACGGGCTGTTGGTGGCGAGAAGTTCGATTTCCGATCCAGCCGCAAGCGCATGACTTACGGAGGCGAATGCTTTGTCGGTACCGCCGCCCGCAGCCTCGATCTCCTTGTCGCGGATGTCATCGACATAATAGGTGTCATTGCCGCCATAGCCGATCATCGTGTGGCCGCCGGCGCCGTGAAACACATCGTCGCCGCTGGTGCCATACAAGGTGTCGCTTGTGTCGACGGGAGGCGGTTCGGTCCCAGTCGTTGCGAGGTTGTGCTCCCGGAAAACGGCTTGTAGTTCCGGAGAGCTCTCTAATGCGGTGTCGCCGTTCTGCGTTCCCCATTTGTAGGTGTAGTCGAAGGCAGGTGACGGAACCAGCTTGGCCCAATGATCGATCATGATTTGCATCTGTTCGGCGGTGGGCATGACCTGTCTGCCGCCGTCGGAAGTCTCCCAGTTACCGCCGCCGAAGGCCTGATAGACCGGAACGATGTTGCTGATCGGGATGCCCGACTTCACCGCTGCAGCCACGGCTCGGTCGATCATGTCGTAGTCGACCGTGTC
>NZ_JAMYOE010000142.1:0-893 GCF_040319695.1 Mesorhizobium sp. M0898
GAACGAACCCGCTGCGCGGGAGGGGCGCCTGCGGTTGAGGTAGAGATCAAGAACCGGTCGTCGCGCTCGCGTTGAGCGTCGTTCGGCTCGAGCAGAGCATGGCGGGCTTCTTCAACAAGGAGCCTGACCATGCACCATCCTATTCTCGATGCCCGGATCAGCCCGCTGCGCCAGCGGCTGATCGACGACATGAACATGCGGCGTTTCTCACGCGAGACGCAGCGCAACTATCTCCGCGATATCGGACGCTTGGCGACATTCCTCGGGCGTTCACCAGACACAGCGACCGCCGACGACCTACGTCGGTTTCAGATCGAGCAGCAGGAAGACGGCGTTCCCGTGCCGACGATGAACAGCATCGTGTCGGCGCTGCGCTTCTTCTTCACCCAAACGCTCGACCGCCCGGACCTGGCGCGTCGGCTCGTCCGGCTGGCGCATCCGCGCAACCTGCCCGTGGTGCTCAGCCGCGACGAGGTGGCCCGGCTGCTCAACGCCACCACCTGCCTCAAGCACCAGGCCGCATTGTCAGTCGCCTATGGCGCGGGCCTGCGTGTCGCCGAGGTGTCGATGCTGAAGGTTGCCGACGTCGACAGCGAGCGCATGCTGCTGCGCGTCGAGCGTGGCAAGGGCGGGCGCTATCGCAACGCCATGCTCTCGGAGGACCTGCTCACGCTTCTGCGTGAGTGGTGGAAGGTCGGACGTCAGCAGGGCGTGATGCACCGCGACGGCTGGCTGTTCCCCGGACAGCACGCGATGAAGCCGATCAGCACGCGGCAGCTCTATCGCATCGTCGTCGAGGCGGCCCAGGCCGCCGACATCGCCAAGCGGGTCGGGCCGCACACGCTGCGCCACAGCTTCGCCACCCACCTGCTGGAGGACGGCACCGACATCCG
>NZ_JAMYOE010000143.1:0-881 GCF_040319695.1 Mesorhizobium sp. M0898
TCATCGTCACTCTCGCTAAGCACCAGGCGCGCAGCACAATCGGCCATCAGCCATTCTTGTCGCGCAGATGGAAGAGCGCGATCGATCGGCACATAAGCGCCGCCCGCCTTCAGGATCGCCAGCAGCCCGACCACCATCGCCGGGCTGCGCTCGACGCAGATCGCCACTGGCTGATCCGGCTTGACCCCAAGGGCGATCAGATGATGGGCCAGCCGGTTGGCCCGGGCGTTGAGTTCGCCATAGGAGAGCGCCTCGTCCTCATGAACCACCGCCACCGCCTCGGGTGTGCGGCGCACCTGTTGCTCGAACAGCTCGTGGATGCAAAGATCCGACGGATAGTCCGCGTCCGTCCGGTTCAGCTCCTCCAAAAGGTAGGTCCGCTCCTCGGGCGACAGCAGCTCGATGCGGCCGACCGGCTGCCCGGCATCGGCAACCATCGCCCGCAGCAGCGCCAGCAGATAACCACGCTGCCGCTCGATCGTCGCTTCGTCGAACAGCGCCGTGGCATAGTGCAGCGATCCGGCGATCTGATCGCCACGCTCGCCCAGGCTCAGCTCCAGATCGAACTTGACCTGATCATACCCCTCCCCGGCAGCCTCCACACTCAGCCCCGGCAGGTCCAATGACTCGACCGCATTGTTCTCCCAGGCCAGCATCACCTGGAACAACGGCGTGTGATCAAGATGCCGGGGCGGCTGCGCGATCTCGACGACCTGCTCGAACGGCAGGTTCTGATGCTCCTGCGCGGCCAGCGCCGTGCGCCGCGTCCGCTCCAGAAGCTGCGCCAGGCTCGGCGCGCCCGACAGGTCGACCCGCAGCGCCAGCGTGTTGACGAAGAAGCCGATCAGCTCTTCGATCTCGCGCCGGCCGCGATTGGCGCT
>NZ_JAMYOE010000144.1:0-873 GCF_040319695.1 Mesorhizobium sp. M0898
TATGGTTTTTGGCGCAGCTCGACGAGGGCAGCACCAACTATCATATTCCGCTGGCCTTGCGGCTGCGGGGGGTGCTCGACCGCGTCGCCTGGCAGCGCAGCCTTGACCGTCTGTTTGCACGTCATGAGGCGCTGCGCAGTGTCTTTGTCGCGCCGGAGGGCAAGCCCTGGGTTGAGGTCCTGCCGCCGGATGCGGGGCTGCCGGTGCTCGAGCACGATCTGCGGGACAGGCCGGATGCTGAGGCTGTGCTTTCGGATCTGTGCCATGAAGAGGCGCGCACGCCGTTCGATCTGTCGCGCGGGCCGCTGATCCGCGCTCGTCTGATCCGGCTGGCGGATGAGGAGCACGTCTTCCAGCTGACCCAGCATCACATCGTCTCCGACGGCTGGTCGATGGGCGTCTTGATGCGTGAACTGAGTCAGCTTTACCGGGCGTTCGAGGCTGGACAGGACGATCCTTTGCCGCCGCTTGCGATCCAATATCCGGATTATGCCGCCTGGCAACGGCAGTGGCTGTCGGGGGAACGGCTGCAGAGCCAGGCGCAGTATTGGCGCAACGCCCTGTCAGGCGCACCGGCCGGGCTTGCGCTGCCGACGGACCGCGTGCGGCCGGCCCAGCAGTCGTTTGCCGGGGCGACGGTTCCGATCGTTATCGATGCGGATCTGACGCGGCGGCTGAAGCGGCTGAGCCGGCAGCATGGCACGACGTTGTTCATGACGGTGCTGGCGGCCTGGGCGGCGGTGCTGTCGCGCCTGTCGGGGCAGGACGACGTCGTGATCGGCGTGCCGAGCGCCAATCGCGGCCGGCGCGAGATCGAAGAGCTGATCGGCTTCTTCGTCAACACGCTGGCGCTGCGGGTCGACCTGTCGGGCG
>NZ_JAMYOE010000145.1:0-847 GCF_040319695.1 Mesorhizobium sp. M0898
CCACCGCCTCACGCACCCAGGCATGCTCGCAAAGCCGCGCCGCGATCTCGCCCGGCTCGATGCGGAAGCCGCGGATCTTCACCTGCTCGTCGTTGCGGCCCAAAAACTCCAGATTGCCGTCCGGCAGATAACGCGCCAGGTCGCCGCTCCGGTACAGCCGGTCGCCCTCCACAAACGGGCTGGCGATGAACCGCTCGGCCGTCAGCTCCGGCCGGTTCAGGTAGCCACGCGCAACCCCCGCCCCGCCGATATAGAGCTCGCCCACCGCCCCGAACGGCACCGGCCCACCATGAGCGTCCAGCAGGTAGATCCGCGTGTTCGCAATCGGACGGCCAATATGCGGCACGGCGTTGTCACTGAGAAGTCGTCCCGACGTTGCCACAACGGTGACTTCCGTAGGGCCATAGTTGTTTATCAACTTGAGAGGAGACGGTATCCGGGAAGGAACACGCTGGAGACGATCACCGCCGATCAGCAAATGTCCCAATTTTGGATTTACCAGCTCGTCTTGCAATGCGGTTATAGCCAGCGGTGTGGCTAGAAAGGCGGCGTCCAGTGGTTGATCACGCCACCATTGCAACAGACGCGAGGAATCTCCTGCTGCCGCCCTGGGCGGGAGCAGCAATGTGCTACGATTGCATAATGCGGACCATAGCTCCCAGGTGCTGGCGTCAAAAGCCACTGCAGCCGTGAGTGTGCAGCAGGTTTCTGGTTGCGGACAAAACGTTTGCACATGCCATGCTGTAAGATTGACCACTCCGCGATGCTCGACCATGACGCCCTTGGGCGTCCCGGTGGAGCCCGAGGTGTAGATGATGTAGGCGAGCTGGCGGGGGGTGAGCCCCAG
>NZ_JAMYOE010000146.1:0-837 GCF_040319695.1 Mesorhizobium sp. M0898
CTCGACCTCCTGCCCAACATGGGCAGAATGACCCCGAGATGGCGATGCCGCGCAGGGCTCGCTCGGCTGCATTGTTGGATAGGCAAATCCGCCCATCGTCGAGGAACCGGGTGAAGGATGACCAGCGGCGCAGCATGTAGTTGAAGGCTTTGGTCAGATCGTGTCCGCGCGAGAGCTTGTCGCGCGTCTCGATCATCCAGCGCTCAAGCTCGGTGACCAGCGGCGCGCTCCGCTCCTGGCGCACGGCGAGGCGTTGGGCCGGCGACAGGCCGTTGATCGCGCGCTCGATATCGAACAGGGCATCGATGCGCTTCACGGCTTCAACCGCGAGCGGATAGACCAGGTTGGGCTTCTCGCCGTGCGCCTTCTTGCGCGCCGCCGCTTCGATATCGGCCAGCTCGAACACTTTGCGCCGGCTGTGAGCCCAACAGCTGGCTTCCAGAATAGCGCTGGCTGACGGGCCGCCGCATAGAGATCGCCATAACCGCCATAGGCGTCGGCCTGCAGAATGCCGCTCCAGCCGGCGAGATGCCCCGCGGGATGTTCGCCTCGGCGATCGCGGGAATAATAGAACACCGCCGCCGGCGGATCGACACCGCCGAATGCTCGGTCATCGCGCACATAGGTCCATAATCGGCCGGTATCGGTCTTGCACTTGGCCAGGACCGGCACCGTCGTGTCGTCGCCGTGCAGACGTGCCGCGGACAGCACATGGGCTTCGAGCCGCTTGAACAGCGGCATCAGCGCCGCGGCGCCGGCGCCGACCTGGTCGGCGAGCGTCGACAGGCTGAGCGGCACGCCTTCGCGGGCATAGCGTTCAGCCTGCCGGTTGAGCGG
>NZ_JAMYOE010000147.1:0-805 GCF_040319695.1 Mesorhizobium sp. M0898
CGCCGTGGCCAGAATTATTCCCTGGCTGCGGCCCGCCCTCGGCGATGATCTCTGTCGCATCTGTGCCGCCGAACGCCTGGTGATAAAAGTATGGCCTCCAAACTTCATCGGCGGCCGCTTCCACAAGTTCTCTAGCCGCAATGCTCGCCCCGCTTCCCGGAGGGCCGATTGAATGGGTAGAATTTTGGATCGCCATATCACTTCCCCGTCAGATTCATTGAAGTGTGATTTGCCGCTACCAAGACGAGACCGGATCATTGGAAGATGGGCTCGCGTTTCAGTCGGGATACTTTCAAGTACCTAGGGCGCCTAGGTGCCTGACCTCAGGTTTTGGATGAGCTACCATCGTCAGCGATTTTAGGTTGCAAAGGTTCTGTGAAATTACTTGTAGGATCTGTTGCACTGTTTGATTACCGGCAGCGTGGCATGGAGCGGTCTCAGCGAATTTGGGTGCCGGTGACGTTCAGGGACGCCGTTTTGAGCAGTGAGTGATCCTGCTTTGCGTGCACTGGTGCCCGGCCGTCCGAGGCGATCGTTGGGCCACAAGTACAGCGCGGGTCACCCGCGACAGATGCACGGCATCGACGCATGCCTCTCCCGGATCACCGCGTCGCCCACGCAGGCGGCCGAGGCCCTGCCTCAGGGGCAACGCGAGCCGTGACGCGGTGCGCCAGGAGCGGAGCCTGCCGCTGGTCACCGAGCTCGAGCGCTGGATGATCGAGACGCGCGACAAGCTCTCGCGCGGACACGATCTGACCAAGGCCTTCAACTACATGCTGCGCCGCTGGTCATCCTTCACCCGGTT
>NZ_JAMYOE010000148.1:0-796 GCF_040319695.1 Mesorhizobium sp. M0898
TCACCGCCGGATTGGCCCTGACCTCGGCCGGTGTCCCGTCGGCGATCTTGCGGCCGTAGTCGAGCACGGCGACGCGGTCGGAGAGCCCCATGACCACGCCGATGTCGTGTTCGATGAGGATGATGGTGACGTCGTGCCGGTCGCGCGCTGCGCGCACGAAACCGGCCATCTCGGCCTTCTCGGTCGCCGTCATGCCGGCCATCGGCTCGTCGAGCAGCAGGATCTTCGGCTCGGCGACAAGCGCGCGCGCCAGTTCGACCCGCTTCTGCAGGCCGTAGGGCAGCGTTGCGACCAGGCGATCGGCGACGGCCTCGAGATGCAGGAAGGCGATTGTCTGGTCGACCTTTTCAGCGATCGCGGCATCTTCGCGCCGGGCGCGCGGTAGACCGGCGATATGTTCGACAAAGCTGGCGCGCCGGGTGTGGACGCGGCCCGACGCGATGTTGTCGCGCACTGAAAGCCCACCGAACAGTGCCAGGTTCTGGAAGGTGCGCGCGACGCCGAGCCGTGCCAGACGGCTTGCCGACACCCGGGAGAAGGACTGGCCATCGATCGCGATCTTGCCCTGATCGGCGTGATAGAGGCCGCTGATGATGTTGATCAGCGAGGATTTGCCGGCGCCATTGGGACCGATCACAGCGCGGATCTCGCGGCTTTTGACCTCGAGGTCGACATCCCGCAATGCCATGACGCCACCAAAAGAAATGCTGATCCCGCCCAGCGCCAGGATCGCATCAGCCTTTGGCGACAGGCGCGCCGGGCGCGTGTCCTCGACGGGACCAGCACCAGCAAGAAT
>NZ_JAMYOE010000149.1:0-779 GCF_040319695.1 Mesorhizobium sp. M0898
GCGGTGTCGATGCCGGCGTCAGCGGCGATTTGCGCATTAGGCCCAATCCCGATGCCAATAAGCACCACGTCAGCAACGATCGACCCTCCATTCCAAGTCAGAACGACCTCGCCCTTTGAATTATTCGACATACGCAGATTCGCACAGTTCAAACGGAACTCACCACCTTCGCTCGCGTGACGTGTCGCGATCCATTCTGACAAAGAGAGGGAGGCGCTACGCGGCAGCAGTCGCGGCGCTAGCTCAATGACCGTTGTTTGACAGCCCAAGCGGCGAGCCATCCCCGATACCTCCAGCCCTATAAAACCCCCGCCTACAACTGCCAGCCGCCGGCCAGGCGCAAGAGCCGCGCGCAATCGCAAAGCGTCTGCTTCAGTGCGCAAATAATGAATTTGTGCCGGGTCCACACCGGAATTCTCGAAGAGCCGTGCTCGAGATCCCGTTGCGATCAACAGCTTGTCGTAGTGTTCCGGTTTGCCGATATCAGTATGGACGATGCGTCGAACAGGGTCGATCAGGGTGGCCTTCGTCCCGTCCCGCAAAACGACGCGGTCCGCATACAGCTCAGACCCTTTCAGGGTCGGCCTCTTGGCCCCCAAAAGAAAGTCCTTGGATAGCGGCGGCCTGTCATAGGGTGTCCCGCTTTCGCTATGAATCAGGACCGTGCGCTGCTCAGGACACAGCTCGGCGAGCGTGGTGGCAGCACGATGCCCTGCTAGTCCTCCTCCGATGATAACGACTGTTTCCATAAACCTTCCTCAGCGCCTGGCGACTCTGAC
>NZ_JAMYOE010000150.1:0-713 GCF_040319695.1 Mesorhizobium sp. M0898
TCCAAAACTTTTTGCAGAACCTTCAGCACATCTGTGGACGCCCCCGTGAGCGCAAGAAGAATCTTCGAAAGGCAGTATAGCGGCGCGTAGTCGGGTGCTGACATCTGTCCGGCCTCTGATGCGGCCTTCCATTTGCCGCCGGCCCGTATGGGAGTTCGCCGATCGGATCCATATCACTACCGCGCGCTCGAAGCGCTCTGTGCTGAACTGGTTTTTCCGATCCGTCTCTCATCGACTGTCGCGCCATACCTCTCCGTGTGACCTTCCTACACCTGCGACGACCTCAGACCGAGCTGCTATGCTGCCACGGCCGGAGCCCTGTAGGTCCCACCTCTTGCCATGAGCGCCCAGACGATGCGGGCCATCTTGTTGGCAAGAGCGACGACCACAAGCATTGGCGGCTTGCGGGCGAGCATGCGCCCAAGCCACGATCCTTCCCGAATGCCTCGCCGACGAGCATGACGCACGACAGCGCTCGCTCCGATGATAAGCAGGCGCCGCAATGTACGCTCGCCCATCTTCGATGTTGCACCGAGCTTCTGTTTACCGCCGGTTGAGCGTTGCAGCGGCGTCAGGCCCAGCCAAGCGGCGAAGTCGCGCCCCTTTCGGAAGATTGCGGCGCAAGGCGCCAGTGCAACCAGAGCCGTTGCCGTTATCGGACCAACGCCGGGGATTGTTGCCAACCGCCGCACGTCTTCATCCTCTCGGGCACG
>NZ_JAMYOE010000151.1:0-692 GCF_040319695.1 Mesorhizobium sp. M0898
GGTCCTGTGGTGGCGCTGGCTTATACCGCGACGATCGACATTCCACAGCGATTCAGAAACTCCAAAACGGTGGGGTTCATCCTGGGACTGACGCCGGTGCTCAACCAATCAGGTGAAAGTCACCGCGTGGGTCGCGTCTCGCTGTGCGGCGACGGGATGATGCGCACCTTGCTCTACGAAGCCGCCCAAGTGATGCTAACGCGCGTCAAGAAGTGGTCATGGCTGAAGGCGTGGGCGATGAATGTCGCCAAGCGGTGCGGTCTGCGAAAAGCGATCGTGGCACTCGCCCGCCGGCTGGCGGTCATCATGCACCGCATGTGGGTGGACGGCACCGAATTCCGCTGGACGCGGGAGGCCTCGCCAGCCGCTATCTGACCGGGAAGGCCGTAAGGAGAGAGACAAGTTCCGCCACCGGCGGAAGCACGTCCTTCGCGGGACGATGGATGAGGCGAGTTCGTTGAAGCACTCGGACCGGTCGCTCACTGCAGCCGATCAGGCCGCGAATCAGATTGTGCCGCTTCATTCTCCTGATCCCATGCTGGGAGGGCTAAAGCCGATCCCGTAGAGAAGCGAGGCCCCGCGAAAGACGTCAAACGCCGGAGAAGCCGCAAGCTCGAAAGCGCTTGACCTCAACATGCCGAATAGAGAAGTGCTTCAGGACTGCTGCAACCCGGACTTTTTCAACACTATCG
>NZ_JAMYOE010000152.1:0-662 GCF_040319695.1 Mesorhizobium sp. M0898
GCGGGGATCACATCCTCTTCCGAATTCGACCAGACATTGCCGACGATGTGATCGGCCGGGAAGCCGGTCTTCTGCGCGGTCTTGAGCGCAACCGGGTTCATCACGCCCCAGCCGCGCAGCACCACATAGTCCGGATGCTCGCGACGGATCGTCAGCCACTGCGCCTGCTGCTCGTTGCCTGGATGCGGAACCTCGATCTGCGACAGCTCGAAGCCGTATTTCTGCGACAGCAGCTCATAGATCGGAATCGTCTCCTTGCCATAGGGCGAGCCGTGATAGAGCACGACGATCTTCTTGCCCTTGAGCTTGTCGAGGCCACCTTCCTTGGAGGCGATATAGTTCACGATGCCCGAGGTCTCGCTGTAGGGATTGAGCAGCAGCGGGAAGACGTAAGGGAACACGCGTCCGTCCGTGGTGTCGGTGCGGCCGTGGTTGATGGTAATCAGCGGCACCTTGTCATCGGTGATGCGGTCGATCATGGCATAGGCGATGCCGACCGAAAGCGGGTTCCAGGCGGCGATGCCGGGATTGCTCTTCAATCGTTCATAGACCTCGACGCCCTTCTCGACCTCATACTGCGTCTCGCCCTCGCTCCAGGTCAGTTTGACGCCGTTGACGCCGCCGTCGCGGATGTTGATCAGGTTGAGATAGTCGATGAAGCC
>NZ_JAMYOE010000153.1:0-657 GCF_040319695.1 Mesorhizobium sp. M0898
CCGCTGCTGCGCAAACGACAGCACAAGCGGCTCATTGCGCGACACCGTCGCAATCGCCGGCAGGTCTTGCGGACCGGAGCGGCTCAACACCTCGACGATGCTTTCGGCCAGATCGGCAAGCACCGGTCTGGCGAACAGCCTCGTCAGCGGCAGTTCGACCCCAACAGCCCGCGACAGCCGGCTCGAGAGCTGCACGGCCAGCAGCGAGTGGCCACCCAGCTCGAAGAAGTGGTCGTGGCGTCCGACCCGCTCGACACCGAGAAGCTCCGCCCAGATCTCGGCCAGCGCCGTCTCGATCGCGGCGCGGGGCGCCTCATAGGCCGCCCGCGCATAGGCGTCGTCGGCCGGCGCCGGCAGCGCCTTGCGGTCGAGCTTGCCGTTCGGCGTCAGCGGTAGCGCCGCCAGCCGCACGAATGCCGTTGGCACCATGTAGTCCGGCAGCCGCCCGCTCACATGTGCGCGCAAGGCGCCGGCAAGCGCGCCGCCATCGTCCTGCTCCGCTCCCGCCTCGGGCCCACACACGACATAAGCGACAAGGTGCTTGTCGCCGGCGCGGTCCTGGCGCGCCACCACCACCGCCTCACGCACCCAGGCATGCTCGCAAAGCCGCGCCGCGATCTCGCCCGGCTCGATGCGGAAGCCGCGGATCTTCACCTG
>NZ_JAMYOE010000154.1:0-656 GCF_040319695.1 Mesorhizobium sp. M0898
GGGCGTTGACAGTGACATGGCCGGAGCGACGTGTTTCAGACGCCGAGCAATTCCAAGGACTGAGCACCAGAACCGACCCTCCCGACGGATTTTCGCGAGCTGGATTCCTCCCTCCCTCCTTATCAAAACCGCCGCTCGCGAATTCGCTGGCGAGTATATCTCCGATATGATATACATATATCGCTCAGAGGATATACAAATGCCGCTCTTCATTCGCGATCCCGACGTCGATGCCATGGCCGTCGAGCTGCAGCAGATTACCAAGGCGCGCAGCAAGACCGAGGCCGTCAGAACCGCCTTGCGCCATGAGATCGAGCGCAACCGCGGCAGCGTCCCGCTGCGCGAGAGACTTGCCAAAGTCAAGGAAATGGCGCGGCGGATCGGGCCAGCCAACCCTGATTTCAATATGAAGAAATTCACCGACGAAATGTGGGGCGACGACTGATGTTCGTCGATGCCTCGGCGATCGTTGCCATCCTGAACGAGGAACCTGGCGCGGAAGAACTGGAAAAGCGGCTCGCGGCCGCGACCAAGCCGCTGTATATCTCCCCGCTCGTCCGGTTCGAGGCAGTCCAGGGTCTCGCGCGAGCATCGGCCGAAGCCATCAAAAAGAACGCCAAGCCCACGGCCAACATGCTGGCGCAAGCCCGTGATAC
>NZ_JAMYOE010000155.1:0-645 GCF_040319695.1 Mesorhizobium sp. M0898
GCGCTGTTGAACACGAATGCATCATTGCCTCCGTTACCGGTCAAGATGTCAGCACCGCCGCCACCACTGATGACATTGGCGCCGGAATTGCCTTGGATGGTTTGGGCAAAGGCGTTGCCGGTCAGGTTGATTGCAGACGTACTGGACGGATTGGTGGTGGCGAGGAGCTCGATCTGCGAGCCGGCCAAAAGGGCATGGCTCACCGAGGCGAGCACTTTGTCGCTGCCGCCGCCCACTGCCTCGTAGACTTTGTCGCCGGCGTTGTCGACATAGTAGGTGTCATTGCCGCCATAGCCGACCATCTTGTCGGCGCCGCCGCCGCCATTAATGATGTTGGCGCCGGCGTTGCCCCTGATTGTCTGGCCGAATTCGTTGCCTGTAAGGCTGATGGTCGTCGTAGCGGCTGGGTTGTTGGTGGCCAGAGCCTCAATCTGCGAGCCAGCCGACAGGGCATAGCTCACCGAGGCAAAGACTCTGTCCGTGCCGGGGACCGCCCCCTCAACTACCCTGTCGCCAGCATTGTCGACGTGGTAGATATCGTTGCCGCCATAGCCGACCATCGTATCGGCGCCACCGCCGCCTTTAATGATGTTGTCGCCGGCATTGCCCTGGATAGTCTGGCTGAACTCGTTACCGATCAGATTG
>NZ_JAMYOE010000156.1:0-643 GCF_040319695.1 Mesorhizobium sp. M0898
GTTCAGCAGGTGGTGGACCGACACGACATTTTGCGTACGGCCTTTGTCTGGGAGGGGCTGTCGAGCCCGGCCCAGGTGGTGTGGCAGCGTGCGCCGCTGGAGGTGACCGAGGTCGAGCTGGATGCGTGTGACGGTCCCGGTTCCGAGCAGCTGAAGCGGCGGTTCGATCCGCGCCAGTACCGCATCGACCTTGGCCGGGCGCCCTTGATGCGCGTCGTGATCGCGCGCGAGCCCGGCAGCGGGCGCTGGCTGCTGTTGGAGCTGCTGCACCATCTGATCGGCGATCACACGACGCTGGAGATCATGCATGCCGAGGTGCGGGCCGTGCTGGAGAGACGCGCGCATGAGCTTGCCGCGCCGCAGCCGTTCCGCAATCTGGTGGCGCAGGCGCGCCTGGGGGGCGATGCCAAGGCGCATGAGGAGTTCTTCCAGGAACAGCTGGCGGACATCGACGAGCCGACGCTGCCGTTCGGGCTAAGCCAAGTGCATGGCGACGGCAGCGGGGTTGGCGAGGCGCATCGGATGCTGCCGCAGGCGCTCAACGATCGGCTGCGGGCCCAGGCGCGGCGGCTGGGGGTGAGCCTGGCCAGCCTTTGCCATCTGGCCTGGGGTCAGGTGGTGGCGCGCAGCAGCGGCCGAGAGC
>NZ_JAMYOE010000157.1:0-642 GCF_040319695.1 Mesorhizobium sp. M0898
CAATCTGATCGGTAACGAGTTCAGCCAGACTATCCAGGGCAATGCCGGCGACAACATCATTAAAGGCGGCGGTGGCGCCGATACGTTGGTCGGCTATGGCGGCAATGACACCTACTATGTAGACAATGCCGGCGACAGGGTGTTCGAGGCGGTGGGCGGTGGTACAGACAGGGTGTTCGCTACTGTAAGCCATACGCTTTCGGCCGGATCGGAAATCGAACTTCTTGCTACCAACCCGTCGGGCACATCGGCAATCAACCTCACCGGCAATGAGTTCGCCCAGAGCATCGGGGGTAACGCCGGCGCCAATGTCATTAATGGCGGCGGTGGCGCCGATACGATGGTCGGCTATGGCGGCAATGACACCTACTATGTGGACAATGCCGGCGACAGAGTTTATGAGGCGGTCGGCGGCGGTACCGACAGGGTGTTCGCTGCTGTGAGCCATGCGCTTTCGGCCAGTTCACAGATCGAGCTTCTCGCCACCACCAGCCCGTCCGGTACGTCTGCAATCAACCTGACCGGCAACGCCTTTGCCCAAACCATCCAAGGCAATGCCGGCGCCAATGTCATCAGTGGTGGCGGCGGTGCTGACATCTTGACCGGTAACGGAGGCAATGATGCATTCGTGTTCAACAGCGC
>NZ_JAMYOE010000158.1:0-639 GCF_040319695.1 Mesorhizobium sp. M0898
GCCGGCGCCTATCTCTTCCTGGCTTCCGATCTGGCCAGCTACATCACCGGCGCCGTGATCGATGTCAACGGTGGGATGCTAATCCATGGCTGAGTGGACAACGGAGCTTGAGATGCCTCGCGCTGGCAGCAATGTCAGCCTGGCCGAACGAGCCTATCGTATCCGCCGACACGCCGTGCGGATGGGTCAAGTCCAGGGCCAAGGTTATGTCGGACAGGCGCTGGGTGTCGCCGACGTGCTTGCCGTCGCCTATTTCCATGCGCTTCGTTACCGGCCGGAGGACACGTTGTGGGAGGGACGCGACCGCTTCCTGCTGTCGATCGGACACTATGCGATCGCGCTCTACGCGGCTCTGATCGAAGCGGGCGTGCTGCCGGAGGAAGAGCTCGAAACCTATGGCAGCGATGAAAGCCGTATGCCGATGTCCGGCATGGCGCCATACACGCCCGGCATGGAGATCACCGGCGGCTCGCTCGGTCACGGCCTTGGCATTGCCGTTGGCATGTGCATGGGGCTGACGCGCAAGCGAAGCGACAGTTTCGTCTACAATCTTTTGTCCGACGGCGAGCTCGGTGAGGGCTCGACCTGGGAAGCCGCGATGTCGGCCGCCCACCACAAGCTCGACAATCTCATTGCCAT
>NZ_JAMYOE010000159.1:0-624 GCF_040319695.1 Mesorhizobium sp. M0898
GCAGATAACGCGCCAGATCGCCGGTCTTATACAGCCGATCGCCTTCCACAAAGGGACTGGCGATGAACCGCTCCGCCGTCAGATCAGGCCGGTTCAGGTAGCCACGCGCAACGCCGGCCCCGCCAACGTAAAGCTCACCCACCGCCCCGAACGGCACGGGCCCACCATGACCGTCCAGCAGGTACACCCGCGTGTTCGCAATCGGGCGCCCGATCGGGATGGAGGCCAGCCCCCCGACAGATTGGGCGATCTCGCAGACTGTCGCGAAGGTCGTTGTCTCGGTCGGACCGTAGCAGTGAATGAGGCGTACAGGACCTTCTTCTCTCAGCAATCTCAAAAATGAGGGAACGTCACTGACCTCGCCTCCACAGAGGAGGTACTTAAGTTGTGCTAACGTCGGAGCGATCGATGACGTATATTGGTTGAATAACGCTGTTGTTAGAAAAAGGGTTGTCACCCGTTGCTGTTCAAGTGACTTGGCAAAATTTGAAGGATTTATGACGGTCGTGGCATCCAATGCAATGATGCAGCCACCGTTGAGCAGCGGTGCCCACACTTCCAGGGTACTGATATCAAACGCGGGATTGCCCACCCACGCCACACGATCACTCGAGCTGAACTGCG
>NZ_JAMYOE010000160.1:0-601 GCF_040319695.1 Mesorhizobium sp. M0898
CATCCCGATCGCTATCTGCTCTCCGCTGCGCCGGCAGCCCGAAAGGGCCGCATCTTCATCGACTACCTTCGCAATGGGCGCGGTAACACGGCGGTCGGCGCCTTCTCCCCACGAGCGCGACCCGGCTTCCCAATCGCCCGTCCCGTGACCTGGAGCCAGGTTGAGGCAGTCATCCGTCCAGATGCCTTCACCATTGACCGTCCGTTTAGGGCGGCTGCGAGAAAAGCAGCGTGAGCAATCTCGCAGCGCATTCTATAGCAGTGGGCGAAGACGCCCAGCGATTCCGCCGAACATTCGATCATGTCAACTACTTGCCGGACGGGTCGATCTCTATCCAGGCGGGCACGTGATCACTCGGCTTTTCCCAGCCTCGCAGGTCAACGTCCACGCCCGCGTCACGTAACCTGTTCGAAAGTGATGGGCTGACGAGGAGGTGGTCCATCCGCAGGCCGGAACTCCGATCATAACCGCCTCGGTAGGAGAAGTCCCAGTACGTGTAGATGCCTTTCTCCGGATGAATGCAGCGGACGGCATCCATCCAGCCATTGTCTAGCATTTCGGCGTAGGCCTGCCTGCTCTCCGGAAAGTAGACTGCGTCGCC
>NZ_JAMYOE010000161.1:0-591 GCF_040319695.1 Mesorhizobium sp. M0898
CTGCACCGCCAGGAGCGAATGGCCGCCCAGTTCGAAGAAGTTGTCGTGGCGCCCGACCCGCTCGACACCGAGAAGCTCCGCCCAGATCTGTGCCAGCGCCGTCTCGACCGCGCCCTGCGGCGCCTCATAGGCCGTCCGCGCATAGGCGCCGTCGGCCGGCGCCGGCAGTGCCTTGCGGTCGAGCTTGCCGTTCGGCGTCAGCGGCAGCGCCGCGAGCCGCACGAACGCAGCCGGCACCATGTAGTCCGGCAGCCGCCCGCTCACATGCGCGCGCAAGGCGCCGGCAAGCCCGCCGCCATCGTCCTCGTCCGATCCTGCCTCGGGTCCACACACGACATAGGCGACAAGGTGCTTGTCGCCGGCCCGGTCCTGGCGCGCCACCACCACCGCCTCGCGCACCCAGGCGTGCTCGCAAAGCCGCGCCGCGATCTCGCCCGGCTCGATGCGGAAGCCGCGGATCTTCACCTGGTCGTCGTTGCGGCCCAGAAACTCCAGATTGCCGTCCGGCAGATAACGCGCCAGATCGCCGGTCTTATACAGCCGATCGCCTTCCACAAAGGGACTGGCGATGAACCGCTCCGCCGTCAGATC
>NZ_JAMYOE010000162.1:0-565 GCF_040319695.1 Mesorhizobium sp. M0898
GTTGGTAACCGGTATGATCATGACGGTGCCATCCGATCCCCGCTGGAGATGAGCGATTTTCGGCGTATGGTGCGACCATCCGGGACAGGGGCACCGGGAGCACGCCAAGTGCAGGCAGGCCGATGTATTCGATGAGCTGCGAGCTCGCGTTAGTAGCTGGCCGCCCCTGCGACCTGCCCGGTTGCGCCGAGAGCGCGGATCCGTAGGTGTCGCGTCGCCCGCTGGCTCCCGATTGTTGAGGAGAGGGAGCCGATGAGACGTGTGATTGGAATGGACATCCACCGCACCTTTGCGGAGGTGGTGGTTTGGGAAGACGGCCGGCTGCGCCATCACGAACGGCTCGACATGACCCGCTCGGGACTGGAAGGGTTCGGCCGCAATTTGCGACGGACGGATGAGGTTGTCGTCGAGGCCACGGGCAACGCCATGGCGGTGGTGCGGGTTCTGTCGCCCTATGTCGGCCGGGTGATTGTCGCCAACCCGATGCAGGTGAAGGCGATCGCCCATGCCAGGATTAAGACCGACAAGATCGATGCCGGCGTTTGGCGCAGCTCCATGCCAGCGG
>NZ_JAMYOE010000163.1:0-563 GCF_040319695.1 Mesorhizobium sp. M0898
GGCGACGGGCCGCTACCTGCTCTCGGTGACCACGGTCATCGTGCTCACGGCGCTCGTCTGGCGCCTGGTCAACAGCGCGACCGGCCGCAATTTCATCGCCGTGCGCGACAACGAAACCGCCGCGCGGGTGATCGGCGTCCCTGTGCTGAAGACCAAGCTGCTCGCGTTCGCCATCTCGTCCTTCATCATCGGCGTCGCCGGGGTGCTGTGGGCCTTCACCTATCTGCGCACCGTCGAGCCGGCCGGCTTCAATCTCGACCGCTCGTTCCAGATCCTGTTCATCATCATCATCGGCGGGCTGGCCTCGATACGCGGCGCCTTTCTGGGAGCGGCGTTCATCGTCATCTTTCCGCTCATCCTGTCGCGGCTTGGCGCCTTCCTGTTTGGCGGACTGTTCGATTCGGGTGTTCTCGACATGAGCCAGCGCATCGTGCTCGGCGCGCTCATCATCATCTTCCTCATCGCGGAACCGAACGGGCTGTCGGCCCTCTTCGACCGCCTGAAACGACGGATCGGCTCAAGGTCCAGCTGAGCGCCGCTCGACATCCTCTCACGGACCACAA
>NZ_JAMYOE010000164.1:0-559 GCF_040319695.1 Mesorhizobium sp. M0898
CCATCTTTCCGCCAGTCCGGGCGGCATGACAGCGGTGCGCTCGGCGGATAGCTGGCCAGATCCATCTCGCCGATCCCGCGGCTGATGAATTGTTCCTGCCAATACTCGTCCATATAAGGGATCAGAGCATCATTTCCCGGCACTGCGGGATGAATATCGCAATCGATTACCGATGTCGGCTTGTGGAGCATCAATGCCTCGCTTCCAAGAATCTCTGCCGTCTCAGATAAATGGGGTCGATCGTTCAGAGATCGACGACCAGGTATGAATCCTCGACACTCACAGGGAAAGTTTCCGCTTTATACGGACCCTCGACCAATTCGGCTCCCGCAGTTATCGATACCGGGTATTGTTTCACGGATATTCGCCCCGGATCACACCATGACTGGCCGGTGCGAATATCAAACTCCCAGCCGTGCCAAGGGCAGCGGATGAACTCGCCCCGACGCGAACACTGGACATGTCCGGGCTCATCTGCCGTTGCGATACCTGAGATCAAGCCCATCGACAGTTCAGCACTCTGGTGAGGGCAACGATTGAGGAGGGCGAAGTAGTCGCC
>NZ_JAMYOE010000165.1:0-557 GCF_040319695.1 Mesorhizobium sp. M0898
CCGAGCCCGATCAGATGATGCGCCAGCCGGTTGGCCCGCGCGTTGAGCTCGCCATAGCTCAGGCGCTCGTCCTCATGGACCACCGCCACCGCCTCCGGCGCATTTCGCACCTGCGCCTCGAACAGCTCGTGGATGCACCGCTGCGACGGATAGGCCGCCGCCGTCCGGTTCAACGCCTCCAGCAGATAGGTGCGCTCGGCGGCCGGCAGGATGTCAATGCGGCCGACCGGCTGGCCTGCATCGGCAGCCATCGCCCGCAGCAGCGCCAGCAGATAACCACGCTGCCGCTCGATCGTCGCCTGATCGAACAGCGCCGTGGCATAACCAAACGTTCCGGCGATCTCCTCGCCACGCTCGCAAAGGCTCAGCTCCAGATCGAACTTGACCTGATCATACCCCTCCCCGGCAGCTTCCACACTCAGCCCCGGCAGGTCCAATGACCCGACGGCGTTGTTCTGCCAGGCCAACATCACCTGGAACAGCGGCGTGTGATCAAGATGCCGTGGCGGCTGCACGATCTCGACGACCTGCTCGAACGGCAGGTCCTGATGCTCCTG
>NZ_JAMYOE010000166.1:0-526 GCF_040319695.1 Mesorhizobium sp. M0898
GCACATACGCGCGGTTCGCCACGCTTGAAGGCAAGAAGTGCTCGAACCAATGCCTCCCCGTCGATCTTGTCCGTCTTCGCGCGCCGGCGACGACGGGACGCTGCGATAGAAGCCGCGTCGACGACGTGACTCTCGAACCCATTGGCTTCCAGGACTCGATGAATCCAAAAGCCGTCCAGACCAGCCTCCTGAATGGTCACGATAGGGAACAATCGCCCTGTCCGTGACAACGCCTTCTTCCGGAGGTCTTCGAACAGGCTGATCAGTCCGGCAATATCGCCGCCATCCACAGCACGTTTCGACATCTTGTCGCCGCTGCCCGGCGACAACGACGTAACCAGCCAGGTTGAGCGGCTCAGTTCCAGGGAGACAAAGATTGCTCCAAGGTCGACACGGACAGCGTTTGGGACTCCAGGTTGGGCAGACACATTCTCCACGGCGATCTCCTGTTGAGTGAGTGGTTCGATGCAGCCTCACCCTGACAGAGCGCCGGCCGCCGTTCACTCCTCATGGGATCTAAAGCCGA
>NZ_JAMYOE010000167.1:0-505 GCF_040319695.1 Mesorhizobium sp. M0898
AGATGGCCGCGCAAGGCGTTGATCGTCTGGGTGCGCTGCCGCACCAGCAGATCACGAGCCCGGAATACGGCCGCACTCGCCTGCTCCTCCTCACTCTTCACGGCGACAAAGCGCATGGTCGGCCGCTGCGCGGCCTCGCAGATCGCCTCGGCATCGGCGGCGTCGTTCTTCTGCCGCTTCACGAAAGGCTTCACATAGGATGGCGGGATCAGACGAACGGTGTGCCCGAGCTTGCCGATCTCGCGCGCCCAGTGATGCGCCCCAGAACAGGCCTCCATGGCGACCAAGCAGGCCGGCTGCCCAGCGAGAAACGCAAGCACCTTGTCGCGTCGCAGTTGCTTGCGGAAAACAATGGCGCCCGCCGCATCGGCTCCATGCGCCTGAAACACATTCTTCGCTAGGTCCAATCCGATCGTGTTAACTTCCATTGTGGACGCTCCCTCTCTTACGGTGGCTGTCAAACACCACCATTCTGGCACATCGATGCCGTCGAGGGGGCGTCCAC